>JBOHRF010000092.1:0-16663 GCA_050732575.1 Longimicrobiales bacterium | reverse complement strand
GTGGATTGGAACGGATGATCCGTTTGTGCCTGGCCACCGGCCGTGATCACGCGCACCGTTGCATTGCCCGACGGCAAACAGATCGAGCCAGGAATGCTAACGGTTAGCGAGGTTGCGGAAGCGGCAGTTACAGGAACTGTGATACCACCGACCGTGACACCGTTGCTGCTGATCGCTGTGCTGAATCCCGTGCCGACAATCGTAGCGGTTGCTCCCGCGCTGAGCGGATTCGGCGCAATGGACGTAATCGCCAGGACCGGCGCCGCTGCCGTGACCGTCACGGTGACCGAACCGGTAACGCCATCCGCAGTCGCAATGATTTGCGTGGAGCCTGCGGTTACACCGGCCACCAGACCGTTGGCCACGCCGACCGTCGCAACGTTTTGATTGGCCGAGCTCCATGTGACGACGCGGCCAGCCAAGGGAGCGCCCGCCCCATCGCGCGGCGTGGCCGTGAGCTGGACTACCCCGCCTACGGTCGTGCTTGGGTTGGCCGGTTCGATGGTTACGCTGACAACGGGCGGTGGCGTCACATTGACCGTCACCGTCCCGGCCACGCCGTTGATCGTTGCGGTAACCGTGGTCGATCCGACCGTGACGCCGGTAACCAGACCGGTGACGCTAACCGACGCAATCGACTGGTTGGCCGTCGACCAGATGGTAGTGGTGTTGGGAACGGTGGCGCCCGAGGCGTCACGCGGTGTGGCCGTGAGCTGTTGCGTGGCGCCCACCGCCAGGGTGACGGGCGCGGGCGAGACAACCACATTCGTTACGCGCGGCGGCCCTGCCGAATCTGCGCCGCATGCCGCCAGGCCAGCGATTCCCAGTGCTGCGAGCACGGGACATATTTCGTGGAACCAACGGGCGCGTGCAGTGCGAAGTCCAGGCCCACGATTGTTGAAACGCCAGTTCATCGAATCCTCCCGGAAGGTCCCACTAAGATAGCGCGTCTCGGGCTTTGAGCCGAGAAAGCGTCCGGTTGCGCAACATTCTGTTACGTCCGACCTTAATGCCCGCATCAACCTGGATCTCCGCCGGCCAAGAGGATCGTGCCCCGACGCAACGACATACGTAGCATCCTGCTTATCGGCTCAGGTCCCATCGTGATCGGACAGGGCTGCGAGTTCGACTATTCCGGCACCCAAGCCGTGCGCGCCCTCAAAGAAGAGGGATATCGCGTGATCCTGGTCAATAGCAATCCGGCCACGATCATGACCGACCCGGAACTGGCGGACCGTACATACATAGAGCCCATCACTGCCGAATGGGTCACGCGCATCATCGAGCGCGAACAGCCGGACGCGCTGTTGCCAACCATGGGCGGTCAGACCGCCCTCAACGTTGCTCTGGAACTATACGATAGCGGCGTGCTCGAACGTTGGAGTGTCGAGTTGATCGGCGCCGACGCGCGAGCCATCCGGATGGCCGAAAACCGCGAGGAATTTGCAGCTGCCATGGCTCGCCTGGGCCTCCATGTCGCGCACGGCGGGTTTGCCCGGTCCATGGACGACGCCATCCGTATCATCGACGAGGTTGGCTACCCGGCCATCATTCGGCCTTCCTTTACGCTGGGCGGTACCGGTGGCGGCATCGCGTACAACCTCGAGGAACTCGATGCAGCCGTCCGGCGCGGCATTGACCTTTCGCCGATCAAAGAAGTGCTGATCGACCGTTCCGTCATCGGCTGGAAGGAATTCGAGCTGGAAGTCATGCGCGACGGTGCCAATAACGTGGTGATCGTCTGTTCCATTGAGAATGTTGATGCCATGGGTGTGCATACCGGTGATTCCATCACGGTCGCGCCTGCGCAAACGCTGTCCGACGTCGAGTACCAGAACATGCGCGATGCCGCCATCGCAATCATTCGCGAGATCGGCGTAGAAGCTGGAGGCTGCAACATTCAGTTTGCAGTAAACCCGCGCGATGGCGAGATGCTCGTGGTCGAGATGAACCCGCGCGTGTCGCGCTCATCCGCGCTGGCCTCCAAAGCAACGGGCTTTCCCATCGCACGCATCGGCGCCAAGCTGGCGGTCGGGTACCGCCTGGATGAATTGCCCAACGACATCACCAAAAGCACACCTGCATCCTTCGAGCCGGTACTGGACTACGTGGTGGTCAAGGTCCCGCGTTTTGCGTTCGAGAAGTTCCCCACCGCGGATCCCACGCTGGGCGTGCAGATGAAAGCTGTGGGCGAGGCGATGGCAATTGGCAGAACCTTCAAGCAAGCCTGGCAAAAAGGGTTTCGTGGCCTCGAGATCGACCGCCCCGGTTGGGAGACCGCGGCGCGCCTGGCCGACGATGGACTGGCCGATGACTCACTCGATACTCTGCGTACGGCGTTGCGCCGGCCGACCGCGGAACGACCCTTCCAGATCAAGCGCGGATTCGAGGCCGGCTTCTCCGTGCAGGAAATCGCCGACCTGACCGCCATCGACCCCTGGTTCCTGCAGCAGCTGCACGGGCTGATTGTGGCGGAACAGGATTTCCGCGCGCGCGAGCGCGTGGATGCTGATGCCATGCGGCGCATGAAACGCCATGGCTTCAGCGACAAGCAGCTGGCCAAACTGCGGGGCGAGAACGAACGCCAGATGCGCGAACGGCGCCACCAGCTCGGCGTGCGGCCCACGTTCCACATGGTAGACACCTGCGCGGGTGAGTTCCCCGCCGCCACGCCCTATCTCTATTCCGCTTATGAGGATGAGAGCGAGGCGCCGGCCAGCGATCGGCAGAAGATCGTGATTCTGGGCAGCGGCCCCAACCGCATTGGTCAGGGCATAGAGTTCGATTATTGCTGTGTGCAGGCCGCGCTCGCCCTGCGCGATGATGGGTTCGAGACCATCATGGTGAACTCGAATCCCGAGACCGTCTCCACCGACTTCGATATCTCGGACAAGCTCTATTTCGAGCCCCTCACCCTGGAGGACGTGCTCGAGATCGTGCACCGCGAGCAGCCCCTGGGCGTGATCGTGCAATTGGGCGGGCAAACGCCGCTCAAGCTGGCCAAGCCACTGGCCGAGCTGGGCGTGCCCATCCTCGGCACCAGCGTAGATGCTATCGACCGTGCCGAAGATCGCGACCGCTTTGCCGAACTGTGCCGCGAAATCGGCGCGACCGTGCCGCCCAACGGCATTGCCACCAGTACGGAGCAAGCGCTCCAGGTGGCCCAGACCGTGGGCTATCCGGTTCTGGTCCGGCCCTCCTACGTCCTGGGCGGCCGGGCCATGGAAATCGTCTACGATCCAGGCTCTTTGCTCAATTACTTCGAGCGCGCAGTGCGGGCCTCACCCGATCACCCGGTGCTGGTCGATCGCTTCCTGGAAGACGCGTTCGAGGCCGATGTCGACGCCCTGGCCGATGGCGACCGCGTGGTCATTTCCGGCGTCATGCAACATATCGAGGATGCCGGCGTACACTCCGGCGATTCGGCCTGCGTGCTCCCGCCCTATCTGCTCAAGGACCATGAGGTCGAGCAGATGCGCACGCTCACCCGCCGTTTTGCCCGCGAACTCGGGGTGGTGGGTCTCATCAACGTGCAATACGCCATCCGCGACGGTGTGGTCTACGTGCTCGAGGTCAATCCACGCGCCTCCCGAACCGTGCCCTTCGTCTCCAAAGCGACCGGCGTCTCCTTTGCTCGACTCGCCGCCAGCGTCACGGGCGGCCGACGTCTGGCCGACCTCGACCTGGCCGATGAGCCACCGCCGGCCGGCGTTTCCGTCAAGGAGGCCGTGTTCCCGTTCAACAAGTTCGACGTCGATATCATCCTCGGCCCCGAGATGCGCAGTACGGGCGAGGTCATGGGCATGGATGAGTCGTTCGGGATGGCCTTTGCCAAAGCCGAGCTCTCGGCCGGCAATTCGCTGCCCGCCGATGGCACGGTCGTGATTACCGTCAATGACCGGGACAAGGCCACCGTGACCCCCATCGTGCGTCGTTTTCACGACCTGGGCTTTCGCATCCTGGCTACCATAGGCACCGCGCGCTACCTGCGCGCCCGTGGCATCCCGGTCGACCTCGCCCTCAAGGTGGGAGAAGGCCGGCCCAACATTGTCGACCACATCATCAGCGGCGAGATCGCGCTCCTGATCAATACGCCGCTCGGCAAGAAATCCCAGTTCGACGACTATGCCATGAGGCGCGCCGCCATCGTCCACAAGATCCCCTATTGTACGACTATGTCGGCCGCGTCCGCGGCCTGCGATGCCGCCATCGCGCTTCGCTCCCGGCGGCGGGAGGTGAAGAGCCTGCAGGAGCGTTACGCATCCATTCGACCGGCCCCGGTGGTCGCGGGCGCCTGAGTCGGATCCGTAACCCGAAACTCAGTAGGAGTCCGTACTTGCGGTCAGAAAGTGTCGGGCCGTACGTTGCCATCGCACTCGTCCAATCAGGAAAAAACATCTGTCGTCACCGGCCATGATGGTAGAAGCCGCCGGGCTTCGTATCCGGCTGTGCGTACATGTCATGGTTAAAGCGTTCTTGAAGTATTGCCGAGTAGAGCAATTCCATCCCAACCCTGGAGGAGAGGTGGCCATGCATCTCCAAGCTCCAACCCGACGGGCACTCCCGAGCTGGCAGTTTAGTCTTGGGAGCTTGGTCGCGGCGGCGCTCCTAGCGTTGCCGGTCACGGCGCAGCAGACCGGCAGTGTTACGGGCACGGTCGTCGACAAATCCGGTCGGCAGCCGCTCAACGGCGTCCAAGTTTCGATAGAGGGGACGCAGCGGGGCACGCTTACCGATGGCAGGGGCCGATTTAGTATCCCCGGCATTCCAGCCGGACAAATCACACTAAGGGCGACGTACATCGGCTACCGCACGGAGACCCAAGCGGTGACCGTGGCGGCGGGGCAACCGGCGACGGCCAACTTCGAGCTGGGCGTCAGTGCGGTCTCGCTGGATGAAGTTGTGGTCACGGGCACGGCAGGCGCAGTCGAGAAGAGGCAGCTGGGCGCGACGATATCGTCGGTTTCCGTTGCAAACCGCCAGGAACAGACGCCGATCACCGACGTGGGTTCGATACTACAGTCGCAGATTCCTGGCGTTCGGTCGATCGGCACGGTCGGTGGCGTGGGCGCATCGAAGGACCTGCGCATTCGCGGCACCTCCAGCTTCAGCCTGGGCCAGCGTCCCGTGATCTATGTGGACGGTGTGAAGATCGACTCGAACCAGCGCGAGTGGACCGGCATGGGCACCTCCTGCTGCTCGTACAGCGGTGGAGCGGGGATGGACCGGTTGAATGACCTCAATCCGAATGACATCGATCGCATTGAGGTGATCAAGGGCGCTGCAGCCGGCACGTTGTATGGCTCGGAAGCGACCAACGGCGTGATTCAGATTTTCACCAAGAAGGGACGCAGCGACAGCGCGCCCCGCTGGAGCGCGCAGTTCACGACGGGTGGTCAGCGTTACCGTCCGAACTTCCAGACCAAGGAGTATCCGCGGTTCACAGGACCGGATGGCACGCAGGCACTGGACGCTAACAAGTCCCTGATCGAGAACGGTCCGTACCTGGGGGCGGACGTTACGGTCCAGGGCGGCGGCCAGAGCATGACGTACTTCGTTTCTGGCGGCTACACGGATGAACAGGGCTCGATTCAGCCCAACTGGATGAAGCGCGGCAACCTGCGCCTCAATCTGCACTGGCTGGCCGGCCAGAAGCTTTCCTTTGACGTCACGTCGGCATACACACGCAACCGCATGTTCGACTTGCAATCGGGCAACAACTGGACGTCACTGCTGGGCAACGCAATCCTCGGTGTCCCTCACACGGCGTGCACGCAGTGTGTTGACGGGCACGCGCGACCGTACGGCGAGCCCTGGGTGCCGGTGGCCTCGATCAAGAAGATGGAGAACTTCGACGACGCGAACCGGTGGACCGGCAGCGTTACCGCCAATTACAACCCGCGCGCGAACTTTACAAACAAGTTCCAGGTGGGGCTCGACGCGGTCAATGAAGAGCGGTCCCGCTACCAACCGTTTGGACACCCGTACACGTATCGGCCCAACGGCGAGAAGGACAAAGGTTACCGGAATTTCCGGTCGGTCACGGCGGAATACCTGGGCACGCTGAGCTTCGATCAGATTCTGCCCAATCTGGGGACCCGGATTTCATTCGGTGCGCAGGGCTTCCAGACCGTTGACCAGCGCAACATGGCGGTTGGTCAGGACTTTGCCGCGCCGGGCGTCAGCACCGTGGGTGGCGCGACCATCCGCACCGGCACGGAATCGTTCGAAGAGGAAGTCAACGTAGGCTTCTTCGGTCAGAACCGCTTTGCTTACCTGGACAAGATCTTCCTCACGGCGGGCGTGCGCGTGGACGGCCACAGCGCGTTCGGTGAAGACTACGGATTCCAGGTTTATCCGAACGTGCAGTTGTCCTACGACGCGTCGAACGACAGCTGGAAGCCGGGCTTCATCAGCAATTTGCGTTTGCGCGGCGCGGTTGGCACCGCAGGTCTGGCTCCGGGCGCGTTCGACAAGTTCCTGACCTTCGAGCCGTTCACCACGGGTGAAGGCACGTCCGCGGTGGGCGTGGATGATGAAGGCAACTCGGAGCTCGGGCCGGAACGAACCACGGAGCTCGAAGCCGGCTTCGAGATGGGCTTCCTCAAAGAGCGCATAGGTCTCGATGTGACGGTGTATCGCCGCACAACGAAGGACGCGATCCAGCGTATTGGCAAGGCGCCTTCGGTGGCCTTCGGTGGTTCGCCCTTCCAGAACGTCGGCAGCATCCGCGACGAGGGTTACGAGGCCACGCTGCGCATCACGCCCATCGAGTCGAATCGAATTCGCTGGAGCACAGACATACGCGTGGATGCGAACCACAACGAAGTCATCGACCTGGGCATGGATGCCGACACGATCGTGAAGCGGCGCGGCAATCTGCGCCTCGGCTTCCCGGTCCGCACAGTCTTTTCCCGCGATCTCTGCCAGGAGAAGTACCGCAAGATCACGAATCCTGACGGAACCGTCGCCAGGCACGGGTCCTGTGCCACGGCGGTGGCCTACAATCCTGTTTCCCGTACGTTTAGCCGCACCGACACCACCGTGTATTTCGGCAAGACGCTGCCGGACTTCAACCTGTCTTGGGGCAACGAGATCACGTTCGGCGCGTTCCGTTTGTATGGCTTGATCACGCATGAGAGCGGCGCGTGGCTGGGCAATGGGGATCGTCCGTACCGAGCCAACTTCCGCACCGGTGATGAGTATTTGTCCAAGCTCGCTCCGGCCGGAAGCCCGTTGTGCGTCACCAACTGGCCGTCGGGTGCACAGGGCGTGCGTTATGACGACACGGCACGCAATTGGTGTCAGACCGCGGCATCCGATTCGATCTACAATCAGTGGCGGGCAATTTCGTCCAACGATCCGCGCGACCACATTCGCCTGCGCGAAGTGTCGATTGGCTATCAGGTTCCGGAATCGCTTTCGGCGAAGTTAGGCTTGAGCCGGACCATGATCAGCCTGGCCGCGCAGAACGTTCAGTGGTGGGACAAGTGCCACTGCGTGGATCCGAACATGACGTACCAGGGCGGCTCTGACTTCGGTGAAGTCTCCGGCTTCCTGGCGCAGCCGCAGCCGCGCATGTTCAAGATCAGCATTCGGACGACTTTCTAACGCTGGCGACGCAGGGGTGGAGAAGGCACCGCCCCTGCGCCCAACACGATCCAGCCTCAGTCAGAGAGGAGAAAGAATCATGAACTGGAGACTGAACGCGAGGATGCGCGCCAGCGTGGTCTTGACGCTTTCCATTCTGGGCACATCCGCATGCAGTGATTTCCTGACCGTGCAGGACCCGGGTCGGTTCACCGACGAATCGCTCAATACGCCGCTCGCGCTGGTTGCCGTTGCCAACGGTGTACAGGCCGACCTGGTCCAGCAGGCCGACAACTTTGGCTCGACCTTTGGGCTCATCAGCGATGAGTTCATGCACACGGGCACATGGCAGGGCGATTTCGATCTGGATGCCGGGAGGACACCTTCCACGTTGGGTGGTACCGGTGGATTCCAGGGCAATCTGCTGGCCGTCCGCACGGCTTCCCAGAACGCGCAGGAACGTCTTATCAAGGTGATGGGAGACACGGCCAACCGCTCGGTGCTCATGGCGCGCGTAGTGGCCGTCGAAGCGTGGGCGAACCTCTACATGGGCATGTATAACTGCGAAAGCCCCAAAGGTCCGAACGGCGACATCGTTTCTGATATCGAAACGCTCAAGCTGTCCATCCCACTCTTCACAAAGGCTGCGGACATCGCCCGGAGCGCTAACAACCAGGATTTCCAGCGGTGGGCCACCGCGGGCCGCGCGCGCGCCAAGTTGTTCTCCGGTGATTTCGACGGCGCCCTGGCCGATGCGGCGCTGGTTCCGGACAACTTCGTGTTCACGGCGAAGTTCGATGCCACAAACTCGAGCCATACGATCGCTTCGCTGGCCTATCGCACACGACTCAAGGCCGCCGGCTTGGATCGCCGACACTGGGCCAAGGTGGACACGGTCGCGGGCTTCATTCGTGACCCCTACACCAACCAGCACGACCGGCGCCTGGTCATCACGCATTTGCCACAGGAGCGCGGTGCGGATGGTGTGACGCAGTACTACAACCAGGAAAAGTTCGACGCGGTCGACGATGACGCCGTCCTGACCAGCGGCTGGGAGATGCGCCTGATCGAGGCCGAGGCCAACATGAAGAAGGGCAACCTGGGGCCGGCCATGACGCTCATCAATCGGGTACGCGCCAACGCGCAACTCAACGCGGTCACGGCGACGGATCCTGCCAAGGTGCAGGAACATCTGCTGTGGGAGCGCTTCTCGCAGATGTATCTCGAAGGTCACCGCCTGTACGACATCCACCGTTACAATCTGGCGCGCACGGTGCTCGGCACCAGCCAGGCGACCGACGGACTGTGGCCCACGCAGTACCCGCTGGACGGCGGTGAGATCAATCTCAATCCGAACACGAAGGGCAGTTTGACGGGCCGTTGCTTCCCCAGGAAGTAATTCGGTCTGGGGTTCCGCTAATCCGGCGGGGGTCGTGAGGCTCCCGCCGGATTTTTTTTACACGAAAACGAGATAACGGACGAGCAAGAACGACTTCGAGCACGCGTTCGATTCGATTCGCACCTCGTCGTCGGGTCGTCGACGTGATCGTAGTCGTGCTTTTTCTCGTGCTCGTCCGTCCTTTCGTTCACTGATTCAACCTAGAAGCCCTCGAAATTTTCCATCCTCATGTAACGGAGGCTCATCCGCAGTTTAAAAAGGCTTCTACCTATTCCGTGGGTGTCAGCACCGTAGCACAACATGCACAGCGTTGCTGCGAAGTTGCGAATGTAATGAGCCGGGTGGTGAGGATGAGCAATATGAGACTGCACAACGCTGCTACCAAAATCTGTTGTCACGTCCGTTGTGCCCTGTCGTTCGTGTACACCAACTCGCTGTTTGCATCCATTCGTGTGAGTCCGCCGTTGCTTGATGCGTTCTACCCATAAGTCAATTCACATCACAACTGGGATGGCAATCACATGAGGAGGGTGTCCATGCATCTTCACGCTCCGACACGGCGCGCTGCGATGCGGTGCAGCGAACTGGCCGGCTTGATACTGGCCGCGGCGCTGGCGTTGCCAGTGGCGGGCCAGCAGGCCGGTAGCATAACGGGCACGGTCGTGGACAAGGCCGGGCGTCAGCCGCTGAATGGCGTGCAGGTTTCAGTAGATGGGACGACGCGTGGTGGCCTCACGGATGCACGCGGACGTTACACGATTGCGGGTGTGGCTCTGGGTCAGCACACCGTGCGGGCCACCTACATCGGCTATCGCACTGAAACGCAGCAA
Source organism: Longimicrobiales bacterium (assembly GCA_050732575.1). Classification (GTDB taxonomy): domain Bacteria; phylum Gemmatimonadota; class Gemmatimonadetes; order Longimicrobiales; family RSA9; genus JBBDWZ01. Next base: position 6,844 of record JBOHRF010000092.1, on the reverse strand, counting down.
GTGGCGGTGGCCGGCCCGCAGGCCGCCACACTGGACTTTGAGATGGGCGTGAGTGCTGTTTCGCTCGATGAAGTGGTGGTCACCGGAACGGCGGGCGCGGTGGAGAAGAAGCAGTTGGGCGCAACCGTGTCCACGGTGAGTGTGGCCAACGTTCAGGAACGCATGCCGGTGATGGATGTGGGCACGGTCTTACAATCGCGTTTGCCAGGCGTGCGTTCGGTGGGTACGGTGGGTGGCGTAGGCGCGTCGCGCGACTTGCGCATCCGCGGCACCTCGAGTATGCAGCTGGGACAGCGGCCGGTTGTGTACGTCGACGGCGTGAAGGTGGACAACCGCGGCCAGGAGTGGGGCAGTGGCATGGGCACATCTTGCTGCTCCTTCAGCGGCGGCGCGGGTGTAGACCGGCTATCCGATTTGAATCCCAACGACATCGATCGCATTGAAGTCATCAAAGGTGCGGCCGCGGGCACGCTCTACGGTTCCGAGGCCACTAACGGCGTGATCCAAATTTTCACCAAGCGCGGACGCAGTGACAGCGCACCGCGCTGGACCGCGCAGGCAACGACGGGCTTCCAACGGTATCGCCAGAACTTCCCGACCAAACTGTACCCCACGTTTACGGGCCAGGATGGCACGCGCGCACTGGATCCCAATGAGACACTAGTGGACAATGGTCCATACACAGGCGTTGACATGACGGTACAGGGCGGCAGCAGCACAGCCACGTATTTCGTGTCGGGCGGCTATGTCAGTGAGCAGGGTTCGATTCAGCCGAACTGGATGAAGCGCGGCAACCTGCGCCTGAATCTGCACTGGCTGAAGGGCGACAAGTTGTCCTTCGATGTAACCTCGGCTTATACCCGCAACCGAATTTTCGAATTGCAATCAGGCAACAACTGGACGGCGTTGCTGGGCAACGCGCTGTACGGCACCCCCTACAACGCGTCAGCGGCGCGGCCGTACGGCGAGCCGTGGGTACCGATTTCATCGATCGAAAAGATGGAGACCACGGACGATGTCAATCGCTGGACCGGTGGCGTTACCCTGAATTACAACCCGGTCGCGCGCTTCACCAACAAATTCCAGCTGGGCCTGGACGCGCTGAACGAAGAGCGTTCACGTTTGCAGCCGTTCGGTCATCCGTACACGTTCGTACCGGAAGGGGAGAAGGGCATTGGGTACCGCAATTTCCGGTCGGTGACTGCGGAATACCTGGCTACGCTGGCGTTCGATCAGATCCTACCCAACCTGTCGAGCCGGATCTCATTTGGCGCGCAGGGATTCCAGACCATGATTCGTCACAGCTTTGCGGTAGGTAACGGCTACGCGGCACCGGGCGTCACAACGGTGCGCGGTGGTCGTACGCGCACAGGTGATGAGCTGTTCGAAGAGATTGTGCAGGTTGGATTCTTCGGCCAGAACCGGTTCTCATTTTACGATCGACTGTACCTGACCACGGGTGTGCGAGTGGACGGCAACAGTGCCTTCGGCGACAACTACGGGTTCCAGGTATATCCCAACGTGCAGATGTCGTATGACGCATCCAACGACAGCTGGAAGCCGAGCTTGATCAGTAATCTGCGTTTCCGGGGTGCGGTGGGCACAGCCGGCCTGGCACCGGGCGCATTTGACAAGTTCCTGACGTTCACGCCGTTCACGACCGGTGAGAACGAATCCGGCGTGCGACCCAATGACCCGGGCAATCCGGATCTGGGACCGGAACGGACCACGGAGATCGAGGCCGGCTTCGAAGCGGGCTTCCTGAACGAGCGCGTGGGCCTGGACCTGACCGTGTATCGGCGCGTCACCAAGGACGCCATCCTGGACGTCGCGCTGCCGCCCTCGCTGCGCTTTGGGGGTGAGCCGCGCCGCAATGTGGGCGAAATTCTTGACCAAGGCTACGAAGTTGCGCTGCGTGTAACACCCATCGAGTCGAGTCGTCTGCGCTGGAGCGCCGATGTGCGCGTGGATGGCAATCACAACGAAATCACGGATCTGGGCACGCGGGCCGACACGGCCATCAAAAGGCTGGGCAACTACCGTGTGGGCCTACCGGTGCGGCACTCGTTCTCACGCAAGACGACAGGCTGGAACCCGACCACGCGCGCGTTCACGCTCACGGACACGACCGTCTTGATTGGCCGCAACCTGCCGGGCTTCAATGCCTCACTGGGTAACGAGATCACATTTGGCGCATTCCGTTTCTACGCGCTGTTCTCCCTGGAGCAGGGCGCGTGGTTCAATAATGGCACGCGCGACCAGAGCATCACGTTCCGCACCAACGACGAGTATCTTTCGCTGCTGGGTGATGCCACCGGTCCGAACTGCCTGGCACCCATTCGCTACGTCGATGCCGCACGTCGTTTGTGCGAGACCGCGGCTTCCGATTCCACGTTCAAGTGGGCCAGTGCCATAGCGGTGCAGGATAAGCGCGACAACGTGCGCTTGCGCGAGCTTTCGCTCAGCTACGTTGTGCCCGAAGCGCTCTCGGCCAAGCTCGGTCTGAGCCGCACCATGATCACTCTGGCCGGCCAGAACTTGCACTGGTGGGACGGGTGTCATTGCCTGGATCCCAACGTGAACTACCAGGGCGGTGATGATGATGGTGTTGCCAGCGGTTATCTGGGCACGCCGCAGCCGCGTCAGTTCAAGCTGAGCATCCGGACGTCATTCTAAATGCGTGTGGGAGGGAGACAAAGGCCTCCCTCCCAGCGCTCGAAAATTGAATCGACCATCAACTGAGGCCGAAGACCGATGCGCAGGATATCGAGATTGATCGTGAAGAATGCCAGCGTGCTCGTGGCCAGCGCCACCCTGTTGGCTGCGTGCGACTTCCTGGAGGTCGCCGATCCGGGCCGCTACACGGATGAAGCGTTAAATACGCCCATTGCGCTGGAAGCGGTAGCCAATGGCGTGGAGAATGATGTGATGACCCTGGTCGATGACATGGCGCTCGCCCAGGCGTTGCTCAGTGACGAATACATGCACTCCGGTACCTGGACGGAGTGGGAGGCCATCGACAACGGCGAAGGCCGCCCGGGCAACAGCAGCGACTATGGCGTCCAGCTCACCATGGTACAGCGGCGGACGGCCGCTCAGCGCGCACAGGAGCGTTTTCGGACGGTGCTGGGCGATTCGGCCAACCGCACGGAAATCATGGCGCGCGTAATCGCGACGGAGGCCTGGAGCAACCTGCTGCTGGGCATGCACAACTGCGAGAGCCCGCCCGGGCCGGGCGAAGCGCCAGTCTCGGACGTGGAAATGTACCGGAGATCGATCCCAATTTTTACGCGCGCCATTGAAATTGCCCGCGCCGCCCAGTCCCCGGCCTACGAGCAGATGGCGCTGGCCGGACGCGCGCGCGCCAATTTGCTGGCGGGCAACCTGGACGCCGCGGCAGCCGACGCGCGCACGCTTCCGGACAATTTCAGCTACACGGCCAAATTCTCGGACACACCCGGTCCGCAGAATGCCATTGTGACCTTGACGCACCCGAGCCGCCTCAAGGCGGGTGGCCTCGATCAGGTGCACTGGGGCAAGATCGATACGATCGCGGGCTTTGCGCGCGATCCATGGACCAACCAGCTGGACCGACGATTGAAGGTTTCGCATCCGGCCGGAGCGCGCGGTGCCGATGGTACGACGCCGCATTTTGCGGAAGAGAAGTTTACCAACGTCACGGACGACATTCTGCTGACGCATGGCTGGGAAATGCGCCTGATTGAAGCCGAGGTTGCCCTCAGGCAGAACAACCTTACGCTGGCCCTGCAGCTGATCAATCGGGTGCGCGCCAATGCCACACTCAATGCGGTGAGCGCGACCACGGCCGCCGAGGTGCAGCGCTACCTGTTGTGGGAGCGTTTTTCGCAGCTGTTCCTGGAGGGTCATCGCGCCAATGACCTGGCGCGGTTCAATCTGGCCCGTGACCTGGGGTCCAATCGGGCTACCAAATTCCCGCTGAATACGACCGAATTGAATCTGAATTCGCACACTTCGGGCAATACATCGGGCCGCTGCCCCTCATTGACCTGACCACCCGGATCGGGCTGGCGGAGCGACCCTCTGCCAGCCCGACAATGCGCGCGCCGTCCCCACTGCTTTCTTTCGATTCTCCTTCGCTTTTTCTTGGGCCTTCCGACTGGCCGGCCGTATAGCACTTCTTTACTTTACGCATCCACTCCATCTCGCAGCTGTTTCGGAATTTGCAACCACGGGAGAACGCCATGAAGCAGAGCTCGTGGCGCTGGGCGCTCGGTGCGCTGACACTGCTGGGTACCGGGATCGCCTCCGCGCAAACACCGCCGCTACTCGGCAATCCAACCAGCCAACAGCAGGTGCCTACGCCCGATTACCGGCGGGCCGAGCAGTTCCTCAACTGGAACACGTCCACCCTGGTTTCGGGCGATGTGGTCAACCCGGTGTGGCTGGAGGATGGCAGCCGCTTCTGGTATCGCAACAAGACCAGGGCCGGCTCGGAGTTCATGCTGGTCGAGCCCGTGACCAACACGCGCCGTCCCGCGTTCGATCATGCGCGTTTGGCTTCCGCCATGTCGGTGGCGAAGGACACGAGCTATGAGCCCCACAAGTTGCCCTTCACCACGTTCAATTACGCCAAGGGCAAGCCCAACCTGATCGAGTTCAATGCATCCCGGCGCCGCTGGAGCTGCGATGTCGCGACCTACGCGTGCACGCACGGCGACACGCTGCAGAATGTGCAGCGCTACGTGGGCTCGCCGGACTCGACGTTGGAAGTTTTTACTTCGAACTACAATTTGTGGCTGCGCCGAAAGGGCGCCACGGATTCCACACAGCTGACCACGGACGGCGAGAAATTCTGGTCGTACGGCTATGTAGAATTCCGGCCCAATCAGTTGCAACGCGGCACAACACCACCGCCACCGCGCGCTCAGGTACGCTGGTCACCCGACTCGAAGAGGCTGGCCGTCTTCCGTACCGATGAGCGGCGCGTGGAACACATGCCGTACATCACCTACACGCCGCAGCGGCCACGTCACTACTCGCAGCCCTACGCACTGCCCGGCGACAGCATCGTGCCGCAGCCGAATATTCATATCATCGACATTGCATCGAAGAAGAACACACCGCTCAAGCTGACGCCGCGACCCAACCAACTGCAGCTGGGCGGCTCACCGCTGGATTCGATGTGGACCCGGGACTCGAAGAAAATCAACTTCAGCTATCTCACGCGCGGATCGAAGGGACTCTACCTGGTGGAGGCCGATGCCGAAACCGGCGCCACGCGCATTCTGGCGGCCGATTCGGCCCGGACCTGGGTGGAAACGAATCCGCAGGGGCGGCCCAGCTGGATGGTCACGGATGATGGCCTGGATGCGATCTGGTGGTCGGAGCGCGATGGCTGGCCACATCTGTACCGCGTCGATGCCCGCACGGGCAAACTCAAGAATCAGATCACGTCGGGCGCCTGGTCCGCCGGTGACGTCCACTACGTCGATCAGACGCGCAAGCTCATTTACTTCACCGGGCGCGGCCGCGAGAACGGGCTCTGGTACAATGCGCGCCTCTACCGCGTAGGCTTTGATGGTTCGGGCCTGACCTTGCTCACGCCCGAAGATGCCAACCACAACATCCGGTTCTCGCCCAGTGGTCGTTTCATGGTCGACACCTACTCGACGTTCGAAGCGCCGCCCGTCACGGTACTGCGCTCCGCAGTGGACGGGAGTGTCATTCGCAAGCTCGAGGAAGCGGACATCACACGCTTGTCCGCCATTGGCTGGAAGCCCGGCCAGGTCTTCACGGTCAAAGCACGCGATGGCATTACCGACATCCATGGTGTGATGTGGTTGCCCGCCAACCTGGATGTCACCAAGAAATACCCGATCATCGAGAATATTTACCCCGGTCCACAAGTGGGCAGTGTGGGTCAATGGGCCTGGAGCGCAGGCGGTGAAAACAAGTCGCTGGCGGAGCTGGGCTTCGTGGTCGTGCAGATCGATCACATGGGCACGCCGCTCCGTTCCAAGGCGTTCCATGACGTCTACTACGGGAATTTCATTGACAATGGATTGCCCGACCACGTGACGGCGGTCAAGCAGCTGGCTGCACGTTATTCCTTCATCGACCTGGATCGTGTGGGCATTTACGGTCACTCGGGCGGCGGTTTCGCCTCGACCGACGCGATCCTGCGTTATCCTGAGTTCTACAAGGTGGCCGTGTCAGGCGCGGGCAACCACGACAATCGCAGCTATAACATCTACTGGGCCGAGAAATACCAGGGGTTGATGAAGAAGGACACACTACGCGCTACGGACAACTTTGCCAACTCGGCCAACAAGACCTACGTGAAGCAGCTCAAGGGCAAGCTGCTCCTGATGCATGGTGATATGGATGACAACGTACATCCGGCCATGACCGTCCAGGTTGTGGATGAGCTGATCAAGGCCAACAAGGACTTCGATCTGGTCTGGGCGCCCAACCGCAACCACGGCCTGAACGAGCCGTATTTCATCCGCCGGCGCTGGGACTATTTCGTCATGCACCTGATGGGCGCAACACCGCCGCGCGAATACGAGATCGCGCCCGCGCCCACCGCGGGCGGCGTCGTGGTCGCGCCGGATGAGCAGTGCCGTTATTACGACCTGGTGCTCGGAGTTTGTATTGTCTGGTAGCGTGCGTGTGGGCGAGCACCAGGGGCGCGATGCTCGGGCGCGGGCACGTTGTGCCCGGGCGCGGTTCGCTGCGCTCCCGGGCGCGCTTCGCTTCGCTCGCGGTTTCGGGGCGCGCTTCGCTTCGCTCGCGGTTTCGGGGCGCGCGTCGCTTCGCTCGCGGTTTCGGGGCGCGCGTCGCTTCGCTCGCGGTTTCGGGG
>JBOHRF010000091.1:0-16723 GCA_050732575.1 Longimicrobiales bacterium | reverse complement strand
GGCGCTATGAGGTGTGTACGGGTCGCGCAGGCAGTCGTAACGTGAACGTCGAACCGCGGCCCACTTCACTCTCCACCAGGATCTCGCCGCCCAGGTGTTGCGCTAGTTGCAAAGAAAGCGCAAGGCCCAATCCCGTGCCGCCGTAGAGGCGAGTGGAAGATCCATCGACCTGACGGAACTCATCGAAAACCGTGGGCAGTTGTTCGCGCGTGATACCTACACCCGAATCGCGCACTGACCATTCCACACGCTCCAGCTCCCCGAATCCCAGGCGCCGCACGCTCAGCACGACTTCGCCCTGGCGCGTGAACTTGAAGGCATTGGACAGCAGGTTCTCCAGCACCTTGTGCACTTTCTCGACATCGGTAACCACGGTTACCCGTTCTTCTGCAGATTCTATCGAGAACTTCACGTTTTCCGGTGGCTCGATGGCGGCCCCCACGCCCCGCGCCATGAGCACGGCGTCACCCGTGCTGTTGGTCACGTCCACCCGGCCCAACCGAAGCTCGGTCAGCGCCAGCAGATCATTGATCAGCTGCAGCAGCACGGTGCCGGACGCATTGATTTTTTCCAGCGAATCAGCCTGCTGGGGTGTGAGTGGGCCGGGCTGCTCCTGCTGCAACAAATACGTGTAGCCAAGTATCGAAGTGAGGGGCGTGCGCAGTTCGTGGCTCATGTTGGCCAGGAACTCCGTTTTCATTCGTTGAACTTCCGCTGATTGTCCGACCTGCGCGGAGAGTCGCTCGACCTGGTCGCGCAGTCGTTCGTTGACCAGCCGCAGATCTTCCAGCTTGTGGGCGCGTTCCCCGGTCAAAGAGAGCTGCCGCGCAATTAGCGCCAGCAGTGCTCGCTCTTCCGGGTTGAACTCATGTGTCGCTTCATAGTAGAAGCTGACCGCACCCATGCATTGGCCGGCGCGCTCGAGTGGCAGTGAAATCAGGCCGGCAAATCCCAGCTCGCGCGCAGGCTCCCACCAGTCGCGCAGTGAGAGATCGGCAAACACGTCGTCCACTTCGATGGCCCTGGCCTCGGCTACCGCACGACCGGTCGGCCCGCGTCCCACCCGAATGCGGAGCTGACTCAGGTAGCGGGCCGATGCCTGTGGCCAGTTGTTGGCGCAAACCAGGCGCAATAAGTCGGGCTCGTTTTCATCGCGCAGGAACACGGAACTGAAGGACGCACTGACCAGGGGTGTAACGCGCGCCAGCGCGAGTCGATACACTTCGATGGGAGTATGCGCGTGGAAAAACGCCTCGGCGATATCTCGCACGAGTTCCAGCTCACGTTGCTGGCTTGCCTCTGTCTGTTTGGTGCGTGTTGCTCGTTCGGAGGACACCTGTCTCCCGCGCCGTCTCGGCTTGCACTGCGCAGCCGTCTCTCTTGACGCTTTCCGGCACCCGGCCTACTGTAATCCCCGCCTGCGCGCCGCGTGCCCTGGCACGCGACGCATGAAACGTCCGGAGAGCTGTCCAACTGCGTGCCGCGTCGCAAGTTGGTCGAGCGTTCCGGGTGGCGCAAGGGCGGACTGAGCACGTGCTGCACGAATCGCACGACGAGCTTCGTCCCGCAGCGGATTCAGCAACTCGATTCGCAATCGCCGCATTGCGCCGCCGGGCGCCGTCATAATCACTGAGGAGCGAAGCGCATGAACAAGTCCGATCTGGTCCAGGCCCTTTCCGAGAAAGCCGAGCTGAACAAGACCCAGGCCTTGCGGGCCATCGAGTCACTCTTCAGCACGGATGACGGCTTGATCCTGGACGCTCTCAAGCGCGGTGAGAAGGTGCAGATCTCTGGATTCGGTACGTTCGAGACCAAACAACGTAAAGCGCGCACCGGTCGCAACCCGCGCACCGGTACCGAAATCCGAATTGGTCCGACTGTGAGCGCTTCGTTTCGACCGGGCAAGGCATTGAAGGAAGCGGTCAAGCCGCCGGAATAGCCCAACCGTCGTGGAGGATTCCGATACAACTCGAGGCCGTGTCGCCGGGCGACACGGCCTTCTTATTGCCTTGGGCGTGCGCGTCGCGCCGGCATGGAGTGTTTGCTCGGTCCCGGTTTGCGGTCAAAATCCACGCGCAGGCTGCGACCACGCAGACTCGTCCCATTCAGAGCGCGAATGACTCGCTCCGCTACCTCAGCTGCCACTTCTACGATGGAGAACGTATCGCGGATTTCGACCCGACCGATCTGATCGCCACTGATTCCTGCCTCACCTGTGATTGCCCCTACCACCTCGCGCGCTGCAATGGCATCGCGCTGACCCACGCTCAGGAACAATTTGGCAAAACTGGGCGGTGCAGGCGCGGCCGGTGTGGTGGCCGATGCCGGACCAGGCAGCGGTGTGCGTTTGCGCAGGAGCGCGCTCGCAGCGGCAGCCACCTCGGCCGCCGAAAATTCGGCCAGCAACGGCGCGATCACCAGCAGTTGAGCCCCTACATCTTCCTCGTGCAGCGCGCGCCGGATGATGTCCCGAAAACGGTCCAGCCCTGAGGTGTCCATGGCATCATGGGCAGGCGCAGCGCGCAGACTCATTCGGCTTTGCCGGGCAAGGTTGCGCAGGTGCGTGAGCTGCGCCGCCTCGAGCACGATGCGGCCACCCTTGGCAAACGCACCAATCATGGATTCCGCATCGGGAGGCGCGCCCCAGCCCAACGCGTTGTCACCGGCGGTCGCGCTGGCACCATACATTCGGATGGCCGCACGCAGCCCGCGCAGTGCCAGCTCTTCACGCACGTGATCGCAGTCAACCTGTCGGCGACAGAATACCACGGCCGGCTGTTTGCCCTGGTCGATCGATTCCGCCAGTGCCTGGCGAGCCTCTGCTCCGCGCAAAACCTGGTATGCAATGGCTACCGACTCGACTGGTCCTGTCTGGTCGGGTACCGCCGGTCGGGCGGGCACATGCAGCGCTTTGCGAGCGTGTGCTTCCGCCAGCTTCTCGGTGTCGGCTGTCAACTCGCTCGTGACGAGCACACGCTGCGCCTCGCGCGGAACTACGCCCAATAGCGTATCCAGTGTTGCCCGCGGCTCCAGTGCCAGCAGCGCTGACACATCGTGCAACACCAGCGTCTTCAGTGCGTCCAGCTTGAGCTGTGACACCTGCAGTAGTGCCAGGACACGCTGGACCGGAAGTACTACGATGCGCGTATTGCTCTGCCAACCGGTGGCGTGCACACCCGCCGTGACACCCGTGGCTCGTCCAAGCTGGCCTAGCTCGAGCGCAATGGCCGTCGCGCGCTCGGCTGACGGCGTCACGATCAAGGCCATAACCGCAGCTTCGTCTTCAGCAGCGCCCAACCGCTCCGCCAATGCCAATCCGTAGGCCGCAGTCGCGCCCGCGCCGCTGGCCGCGTGCAGCAGGACATTTGCGCCTCGACGCAGCACCGGTATCGCCGCTCGCTGCACAGCCGTTGGCCGCTCGTACCCGAGCAGCCGCACCACCGCCAGTAATTCTTCCCCCAGGCCCAACTCCTCAAACGTCATCACAACACACCCCGATTTTCAGACACCGGCCCCAGCTCTTCCCCGAACGTCACAACCACACGGATCACACGCGGCCAATCCATCCTGCCGTTTCGTTTTTCTCTCTGCCTAAGTTTCTTCCGACGTTTCTGCCGTAGTTCCTTCCGTAGTTTCTTCCGGAGGCCTCAACCGTACCGCAGGTTATGGTCCCCAGGTTGGTAGGGCAGAAGTCCCATGAAGTATTGGGTATCGAGATCCAGCCTCGATGTGCCCAGCTGGTCCGTATTGGCCAGCACGACCGTATCCAGACCGTGCCGGTGAGCTCTGAGCGTCACGGTGCCATCGGGACCGGTCAGCGTAATCGAATGATGATCCTGCTCGGTTTTCACGAGCGGCAGCCGCCCGGTCAACACGGTTTCGGCTTCCCGCAAGATGTCGCGTACAGTTGCGGCCGTGACCCGTTCGTAACTCGCCATTTGTTCCTCCAGCAGATCGCCCTGCATAATCTGCCCGCCCACATCTCCCCGAAGCAAGCGACCATCGTCGTTCCGATTCGCCCGCACCTCGCCACGCAAGTCGTCCGGCGCTGTTCCCGATACGTCCGCTGCGCCCGCACGCCCGATATGTCCGTTGTTATTGCTGTCGTTCCTTGTCGGGCGACCAGCGTACAAACATATTTGCTTACGCCGTTTCCCCTCATAAGTGGTTCCCATGCAAGTCAGCGAGAACGTCCGACAGATCGAAGGTTCATCCACACTTGCCATTGCTGCTCTGTGTCGAGAGCTGCGCGCCAAGGGTCGTGATGTGATCGATCTCGGGGTGGGTGAACCCGACTTCCGAACGCCTGAGTTCATCGCGCAAGCCGGTATTGCGTCCATTGAGGAGGGCATGACCCAATACACGCCGGTAGCGGGCATCCCCGCTCTGCGTGACGCGATTGCCCATGCGCTGGCTTCCGCCGTGGGGAAGCGTGTGGATCCGGCAGGCGTCGTCGTGACTTCCGGCGCCAAGCAAGCGCTCTTCAATGTTTGCTTCACGCTGTTTGGTCCGGGTGACGAGGTTTTGCTGCCGGTGCCGTACTGGACGAGTTACCCGGCGTTGATCAAGCTGGCGCGCGCGGAGCCGCGGTTCGTGGTGACCACGGCGCAACAGGGGTTCAAGGTCACGGTATCCGATCTGGAGCGGGCCAACTCGCCGCGTGTGCGCGGGCTGATTCTGAACTCGCCTTCCAATCCGACTGGTGCTGTTTACACGCGCGAGGAGCTGGCGACCATTGCGGCCTGGGCGGCGCAACGCGGCATCTGGATCATCAGCGATGAGATTTACGGGCGCATCTGTTTCACGGCGCCGCGTGCCGCCAGCCTGCTCGATGTGGTCGATTCGCTCGATCTGTCTGTAGTCGTGAATGGCGCTTCCAAAACCTACGCCATGACCGGCTGGCGACTGGGATTCAGTTACACCTCTCGGGCATTGGCCGATAAGCTCACGGCGCTGCAAAGTCAGATCACCTCGGGCGCATCCTCGCCTGCGCAGTACGCCGCAACGGCTGCCTATCAGGATATTGCCCTGGCCGATGCTGCTGCCCGCGCCATGGCCAGTGTCTTCCGCGTGCGTCGTGACAATGTGCTGGAACAGCTGCGTGAGCACGCGCCCGAGATGTACTGCTTTCCGCCCGACGGCGCCTTTTACCTCTTTGTTCGCGTGGACCAGTATTTCTCTGAGCGCGCACGCGACTCCAACGCCTTCTGCCGTTGGCTGCTCGAAGAGACCGACGTGGCGCTCGTCCCGGGTTCTGCCTTTGGCGACGATGCCTTTGCCCGGCTTTCCATTGCCGCACCCAATGCCGCACTCGAGGAAGCCGTGCATCGAATGGGCGCTCTGCTGCACGCCACGGCTCGCGCCTGACCCTTCTGCCCTGGTAGCTCTATGAACACTCGCAGCCGCTCATTCTTGCTTTTTTCGTTTCTATTCTTACTCTCTGCCGTTTTTCCTTCCGGGTTTTCTGCTGACCTATCCGCGCAGGATGCCGACCTTATCCTGATCGGTGCGCGCGTCTGGACGGGTGAACGTGAGGCGCCCTGGGCCGAGGCCGTCGCCATTCGTGGCGATCGCATCCTGGCGGTCGGGTCGCGGACTTCCGTGTTGGCACACCGCGGCTCGCGAACGCAAGTATTCGACGTCGCGGGTCGCTTCATAGCCCCTGGCTTCATCGACAATCACACCCACTTCAGTAATGCCGGTGCGCTTCTGCTGGGCGCGAATTTGCTGGCCGTGGCCGATGCCGCAGGTTTGGTCCGTGAAGTCCGGGCCGCCCGTGATCGACTGCCGGCCGGCACGTGGCTGACGGGTGGTGATTGGGGCGCCTACGAATCGTGGGCGCAAGGCGGCACGGGCCAGCCCGGCTCCGCTCAGACGCAACGCAGTGAGTTTCGGCCACAGCGCGCATTGATCGACTCGATCACGCCCAACTCGCCCGTGCTTCTCTCCAAATGGGATCGCAGCGCGTATCTGGCCAATGCGCGCGCCATCACACTGGCCGGGCTGGCTTGCGGGCAGGATGGCGTCGAGTGTGAGAATGGCGTGCTGACCGGACGTTTGTCAGGTGCAGCTGTAAATCGCGTGCGCAGCGTGATGCCGCCCAAGTCATTGGAGCAGCGACTGGCAGAGTCACGCGCCGCGCTCAAACACCTTGCCGAATTGGGCGTCACCACTATTCACGACAACACATCGCCCGAGCAGATGGAGGTCTACCAGGAGCTGCTGCGCCGCAGTGAGTTGTCGGTGCGCGTATACGCTCGGCCCACGCTCGACAAGTGGGATGAGCTGCGTGCGGCCGGCATTCGCCACGGCTACGGCGGCGAATGGCTCAAGATCGGCGGACTCAAAGGTTTCATCGATGGCATCATGGGCAACTCGTCGGCGCGCTTCTACGAACCCTATGTCACGACCGGCGTGCGCGGATCCTGGCGCGACATGGTCACCAATGCACCCGGTATCGAGCGTCTCATCTTCGGCGCTGACTCGGCTGGTCACTGGCCACAGGTGCACGCCATTGGCGATGAAGCGATCGACACCTTGATCACCATGTTTGAAAAGGTGATGCGCACGAATGGTCCCAAGGAACGCCGTTGGCGCGTGATTCATACGCAGGTCATACGCAATGCCGAGGTGGCCCAGCGCATGGCCCGGCTCGGCCTCATTGCTGAAGTGCAACCTTACCACGCCATTGATGACATGCGCTGGATGGAAGAGCGCATTGGACCGCGCGCACGCTGGGCCTACGCGTTCAAGACCCTGCAGGATGCGGGTGTGCGTTTGTCCTTTGGCAGTGATTGGCCGGGCACCAATGCCTCCTGGTATACGGCCAGCCCGCTCACCGGAATGTACGCTGCTGTCACTCGCCAAACTCTCGATGGCAAACCAGCAGGCGGCTGGTTCCCGCAAGAGCGCGTCGATCTGCACACCGCGCTCGAAGCCTACACCGTCAACAACGCATTCGCCGCCGGCGAGGAGCTCATCAAGGGCACACTCAAGGCGGGCAAACTTGCAGACCTCGTGGTCGTGGATCGCGATCCGTTCCGCGTGCAGCCGGCCCAACTCAAGGACCTGAAGATCCTGCTGACCATGGTCGGTGGCCGCATCATGTTTGATCGACGGCCCAGGTCCTGAGCATCACAGGTCACGCCAACGCGCTGCGCAGCGCATCACGCACGCGCGCCACGTATCCGCCGCCGAACAGATTTACGTGCACCAGCAGGTAGTAGATCTGATAGGCGGCGCGCCGCTGCTCGCGTCCGACAGGGCGCAGCGGCCACTCCTTTTCGTACGCTTCCCTGAACGCGCTGGGGAATCCGCCAAACAGATCGGCCATGGCCAGGTCCACTTCACGATGTCCGTAGTAGGCGGAGGGATCTATGGCTACTATGCCCTCACGCGCGGGGTGAGCATTGCCACTCCACAGGTCGCCGTGCAAAAGCGATGCGCCCTCCTGGTTGCCCGTGGCCAGCAAGTCTTCCAACCGTGCAAACAATTGCTCAAAGCGTTGCACATCGGATCTGCCCAGCAATCCACCATCCACTGCGTGGCTCAACTGCGGTTCCAGACGCTGATTGCGCCAGAATTCCGCCCATTCGGTGCCGGGTAGGTTTTGCTGCGGCAGGGCGCCAATGTAATTGGGCTGGGGCCAGCCAAAGGACTCGCCGCGCGCGCGGTGCAGCCGGGCCAGCGCCGTACCGAAATCGCTCCAGGCGCGGCGGCCCGGGTCACCCGGCTCGATCCACTCCAATAACAACCATTGCCGGCCGTACGCAACAACGCCCGGCACGCGCACGGTCTGCGTTTCCGCAATGCGTTCCAGCGAATACGCTTCGGCGGCAAATACTCCCCCGCGCCGCTCCGCCCATTTCACGAAGTACGTCTGCCTGGCTCGTGTCTGCACGCATGCGGCGGGGCTGATGCAGCCTCCACTGACGCGTGTGCTGGTCGCGATCGCGTCGTTCAGTGCAGACTGGATCTCGGCCTGTATGGCCTCCGGCAGATCACCAGCCACGTTCTTCCCGGATCGTGTGCAGCAGCTGTGTGCAGGCGCGTTCCACCATGTCGTGCACGCGCTCGAATCCGCTCGCGCCACCGTAGTATGGATCGGGCACATCCAGATTCCCGTCCGCATCCGGGTCGAACTCGCGCAACAGGTGAAGGCGGCCCTTCAGAGTACGGCCGGCCGACAGGCGGGCCACGGCCGCGTGGTTCTCCTGGTCCATGACCATGATGAAATCGAAACGTTCCAGGTCGGGTCGGCGCAGCGGTCGCGCGCGGCCGGTTAGCTCAATGCCGCGTCGCCGCGCCACCTCGGCACTGCGCGCATCGGGCGGATCGCCCTCGTGGTAGGAGGATGTGCCGGCGGAATCGATCTCGAAACGATGCAGCAGCCCGTGCTCCTTCACCAGATGCCGGAACACACCCTCCGCCAGCGGCGATCGGCAGATGTTGCCCAGACATACAAAGACCACGCCTACGCGCTCGCCTGCATTCTCTTTCTGCTTGCTCATGCTCACCGTTTCGCGCAATCTACGCCTTCATGGTCCAGACCCCTGCCACTTCGCGCATGCCCCGACTTACCACGTTGCAATCCCCATCACGCCGCATATTGCAGCGCTTCCTGTGGTACACGCTTCCGGCGTTTCTTCTTGCCTGTGCGCCCGAGGCGAGTGTGCCGGACCGGCCAGTGGTCTGCGACTCGCCTCACGTCACCGGGAGTTTGCCGCCCGAGCTCGCCGAGGCCAGCGGTATTGCAACCGGCTCGGACGCGGTTCCCGCATGGGCCATCAGCGATGGCGGGCCGCCCGTGTTATTCGCGCTCGATTCCAGCGGCGCCATCCTGGCCCGCGTGCACGTTCGTGCGGCCCGCAAGCATGATTGGGAGTCGCTGGCTTCCGCTACCTGTGCTTCCGGCACCTGCCTGTACATTGGGGATATCGGTGACAACTTGCGCAATCGGCAAGCCCTGCGCGTGTTCCGCGTCCCCGAGCCCCAACTTGCCCAGGATAGCACCGCACCTGCCGACCAGTTCGAGTTTCGCTTCCCGGACGGTGCACATGATACAGAGGCTCTTTTTGTCTTGCCCGGTGAACGACTCTTCGTGGTTACCAAAGGTCGCAGTGAGCCCATCAGCGTGTATCGCTATCCCGGTCCGCTCTTCGCCGACAGCGTGGTCACGCTCGAGCTCGTTCAGCAGCTCAGCCCGTCGTTCGTGCAGCTGCCCGACATGATCACGGGAGCCGGTGCCTCGCCCGACGGTGAGTGGGTAGTCCTGCGTACATATACGACCGCGCAGTTATACCGCCTGTCATCAGGACAACTCGAGCCCGCACTGCCGTCCCCTGGCCTGGATTTGCAGGTCCTGCGCGAATTCCAGGGCGAAGGCGTTGATATCCGCGCTGACGGCACGATCCTGCTGCTCAGCGAAAAAGGATTCGGCGAGGGTAATGCGCCGATTTCTCGGGTTGCGTGCACTCTTTGAGCGTCATGAAACGGATGAACCGGATGCATCGGGTTGATCGGTGGCGGGAGCGGTTTTGATTTGGGGACAGCGGGTGCCGGATTTCCTATTCAGCCCATCAATCTCATCATGCCTCGCCACGCATACCTCGCTCCGCTCAACCGCGCCCAACCGGCTTGACCTGTTTACACGGTTCAACCTGTTTCACGATTCAACCCGTTTCGCTCCGGTTCAACCCGCCTGACTCCGATTCATCCGGTTCGAATGCGGATCTCACGGCGTGCAAACGGCGTCATGGCGGCGCCAAATCGAACGCGCAGTTGCAGCCGATCACCGGTCTGTTCAACGATTTCGGCTCCCGTGACCGAGCGCACCCGCGTTTCTGCGCGCAAGCGCAGCAGATAGGTGGCTGCAGGCACGCCTTCCACCAGGACCACCAGCTCTGCAGCATCACGACGGAAGTCTAGCACTCTGAGTGTGTTCGATGGGTCGCCAATATCGTAGGGCTCGTTACCGGCAATTACTTCAAATCCGCCGCGATACTCGATCTCGATTTCGGCTTCCGCGATCAGCGGGACCTCGACCACGGCGTGCAAGTCGTGCGCTGATTCTTCCACCTGGATGGGTGCATCGGAATCGTTGACCCGCACCCGTTCCACGCGTGCGCCCAGCGGCAACGCGGGCGCAAGCCGCACAAACAGGGTGGCACCGCCACCCTCCCGCCTCAATGCGATGGCATAGTGACCCGGGTCTCGGCGGATCTCAATGCTAATGCGCTCGCGGCCCAATCGAATCGAATTGATGGTGACGTTCCCCCATTCGGCCGGCAGGTGCGGCTCGAGTGAAAGTGCGCGATTGGGCGCGTCCACTTGCAAGCCGAGCAGGCCGCTCACAAGGGGCGTCACCAGTGGCGCCGAGGTGGAGAGCTGCGTGTGCAACGCAACATCGGCAAGGTTGTAAAATGCGCCGGAGAGTGATTCCGGTGTTCGGCCGCGCGCAAAATCGAATGACACGCGCGTCAGATCTTGCATCAAATCATAGGCGGCCCAACTGCGGTGATACCGATAGTGGGCCATGGCTGCGTCTGCGCTCAGATCAGGCCGAACCGCGCCTCGGTCGGGTGCTCGCGCATCGTACATTCGGTGGTAGCTGGAGAAAGCGCGTATTCCCCAGTCGGCCGTGAGTGCGCTCGATCCCATCTCGCGCAACGCTCGATTCGAGCGCACATCGTCCAGCAGTCCAAAGGCCAGGGCCATGGTCGGATACGCCGTCAACACCTCGCCTGCGTTGTGCTCCTGGCCGACCACTCCAGCCGCATAGATCCCCGGCTGCTCCAGCCAGTACTGACGTTCCATGGTACGCTGCAGTCGATCGAACCAGGCCGAGGCCTCGGCCGCCGCCGCCATATCACCCATTCGTTGCGCCATGGCCGGGATGCGCTCCAGCGCCGCGGCCAGCAGTCCCGCCTGGTACAGGTCCGGCGCGCTTGTGGCAGCGGCCGTGATGTGACGAAACGCCTTCAACAGGCTCGACCGCTGCTCGCGAATGAACGAATCATCGCCACTGGCTGCCCAGTAGTTGTGGCAACCGAGGACCCAGAATGGGGTGGCATCATCCAGCGAAAAACCCGCGGCCGCGCCAGTCAGCCTCGGCAAGCGCATCGTTGCGGGCGCATCCTGCGGAATACGGCCATCGGCAGTCTGCAGGCGTGCCAGCTGGCGCAATTCCTCACGCACGCGATCCAGCTGACCAACTGCGCTCAAGGCAATTGCATTGAATGCGGCAAAGCCGCGCACCTGCTGATCCAGGTTCACCTTCGACCATTCCAGGGCTCGATCGAAGGCCGCGTCTGGCGTCACGACGCTCAGTTGGTCCTGTGCGCTGCGACGGTAGTGTTCGACGTTGTCCCTCCAATACTGTTGTGCCTGCCCGATCGCCCGCGCGTACGCCTGTTCGGTGCTGTCCTGCTGGATTGAGCCTCCCGCTATCACGATCGGTATGTACGAGGCGGCAGCCATGGCCGGATCCAGGCGTAGTACGAACTGCGAAGTTGCATGCGCTGCATCGTGCGCGCTTTGCGCAATGCCCTCACTGGCCAGTGGAGAGCCGATCAGCGCGTGGAAGAGTTGCACACCACCTTGCGTGATGTGAAAGCGGCGCGCTTCCGGCTGCCATGTTATGGAGCCACCGCCCATGAGGCCCGACCAGATCGGACCGAAGTCGGCGCGCATGCGCACCATGATTTCGAGCCGTTGGGTTGTCTCCACTTCCAACAACATGAGCACCACAGGCTCACGCACAGGCACGAGCACGTGCTGTCGCACCGTAAAGCCGGGATGCGAATAAACGATCGTGCTGCCTTCCGGCCGCACCACGACCCGGCGAGCGACGTCGGCGCCGGCCATGGGCAGGTCCTGTGTGGGGATTTTGAAGCTGAAGCGCAGATCGCGCACCAGGCGCAGTGGCCACGTCCAAACCTCGAACACACCGGCTTCCGTACCGAACGCAGCCGCACGCTGACCCGCATCACTCAGGTACGCCCACGGCCGTACTGTGCCGGTCGCGCTTAGGCCGGACGCCTCCAGCGCGAAGCGTGGTACGCCCTGAGCGCTTTCCAGTCGTCGCGCTTCCTGTGCATGCGTTACGTACGGAACGAGCACACACCAGGCGGCAACCATGGCGAGCCTGTGCTGCGCCGTCAGGATCATGACTGCACCTCGACCGCAACGTAGACCCAGGGCGTACATGCCTTCAAGTGGTTTGTCGTGCGAATTCTGAGCCTCTCATCACTCTGCGGTCCGGGCATAAATGGTGCACTCTTGTACCCTGCGTTGCAGCGCCAGGAGGGTAGAATGACTGATGAACCGCGTCGTCGCGCCCAGGACAAGAGCGAAGACGAACCCCAGACTCCCAAGGCCACAGACCAGGCCGAACCCCGGCGCAAGCGTAGCGCCCGCGATTTCTTCCATCGTTTCAGGCACCCTCTGCTCGGGCTCGGCATGGCTGGCGTGGCAGCGCCTCTGGCTGCCTCGGACAAAGCCGTTGAGCAACCTCCAGAGCCTGCGTCCGAAGCGGAAGACGAGCGGAAGGCGGCAGAAGTTGGCGCGCCCGAAAAAGGCGCCGACCTCGAGGACAAGATTGCGGGCCGTATTGCGGAAACGCGCGCCACTGAAGTGCGCAATGACACCGTGCGCTACGCCATTGACCGTTATGGTATTTCGCAGGACCTGGCCGAAGACATTTACGACGCGGCCACTCGCCACGGCATTGAACCCAAATTGGCCTACGGGTTGGTCAAGACCGAAAGTGCCTTTCGGCATGATGCCATCAGTCATGTAGGAGCCCGTGGCCTCACACAGGTCATGCCCCGCACGGCGCGTTGGTTGATGCCAGGTACGGCCGCCAATGACCTGTACGATCGCAAGCTGAACCTCAACCTCGGGTTCCGCTACTTGAATCAGCTGATCGACAAATACGGGGGCGACACCAAGCTGGCCTTGTTGGCTTACAACCGCGGGCCCGGTACGGTTGACCGGATACTGAAACGCGGAGGCAACCCCGACAACGGGTACGCCCGCAAGGTCATCGATGGCTAATGTTTTGAGTGGTGCCTGAACTGGGACACAACGACGGCCAGACCAATTGTTACTTACAGGGCGGTCCCGCTATTCTTTGGCCGGTGATCGCCCTGTCTCTTCTTTTGCTTCTGCCTGCGGCTTCACCTGCGCAGCTGATCGATACCCTCGCCTTGCGCGCGCACACGCGCTTCCTGTCCCATGATTCGCTCATGGGGCGCGGTACCGGTACCCGCGGCGAACAGATTGCCGCCCGCTACATAGAATCCCAACTGCGCATCCTCGGCGTGCAGCCCGCGGGCACTGGCAGTTACCGGCAACCCGTTCCCCTGCGCCAGGCCAGCATTGATTCCGCACGTATAGTGTTGCGCGGCGGCGCCGATTCGACCGTATTCGCTAACCCGGATTTCCTGATCAACACGGGGGGCGAGCGCGCGTTGCAGGGATTTGCCGGTCCCACGTTGTTGGTGGGCACGGCAGAGCATGCGCGCTCTTTGAATGATGGCGCAATCAGCGGTCATGTCCTGGTTTTGTTGGGTACCCTGGGCGCCGACGCCGAAACGCTGGTGCCGCGCTGGCTGAATGCAGGCGTGCAGGGCGTCATCTTGCTCATCCCCGACAGTGCACAGTTCCAACTCTTTGAGCGCAGCCGCGGTGAGACCCGCTATTTCATTGCGGCGCCGGTCGACGAGCCGATCTGGCAATCAGCTCTGCCCATGATCATCGGCGGTCCGGCGCTCGCGCGTGGCCTTATTGCTGACGTTGGATCCGTGCTCACCAGCGTAGCGCGCAACGCAGCCTTTCCGCCCGTGCGGCTCCGCAAGGATCTACGGCTCACATTGAAGACCACTCTACACACAGTTAGCGCGCAGAACATCATGGGCGTGATCCCGGGCCGCGACGCGCGCCTGCGCGATCAATACGTAGTCTACACCGCGCATTACGATCACCTCGGCATCAGCACACCCGATGCACGCGGTGATTCCATCTACAACGGCTTTTCTGATAACGCGGCCGGCGTGGCCATGCTCCTGGCCATCGCCCAGGAAATGATGCGCGCGCCGCCCGCACGTTCGGTGGCCTTCCTGTTCTTCACCGGTGAAGAACGCGGACTGCTCGGCTCCACCTATTACGCGTCCAGCCCGCTGATACCGCTCGATCGGACGACCGCCGTAATCAATCTGGATGCGGGCGCACCACCCGCACCGCCTGTTGAATGGCGCCTGGCCGGCGGCGCGGGCAACCGTCTGGGCCCGCTCGCGCAACAGATCGCCAGCCAACACGGTTGGCGTGTCGATCTCGGCGCCGCCTCTCCCAATTCTGATTACTGGCCCTTCCACAAACGCGCGGTGCCCGCCGTATTCATCATTCCCGGCTCCCGCTGGGAAGGCCTTTCCAGCGCCGAACGTGACGCCCTGCGCGCACGCTGGGACCGCTATCACCGAGCCGACGACGAATGGTCGGAACATTTCCCCTTTAGCGGCCTGCAACGTTACGCTCTCTTCGCCCTCGAGCTGGGCCGCCTGGCCGCTGCCGCACCCGACTAAATCCGGTTCATCCGGTCATCCGAATCCGGTTCATC
Organism: Longimicrobiales bacterium; assembly: GCA_050732575.1. Taxonomy (GTDB): domain Bacteria; phylum Gemmatimonadota; class Gemmatimonadetes; order Longimicrobiales; family RSA9; genus JBBDWZ01. The sequence goes on along the minus strand of JBOHRF010000091.1, from coordinate 2,106 downwards.
CGAACCATCCGTTTCATCCGGTTCATCGCAAGTAAAAACACGTATCGAAAATCAATCGCAACCAGTCCATGGCGGGCTCCCCAATCGGTGCACCGGGCGGCACCTCGGGTGTGACGGGCGCAGCATAGGCTGCGGCCGGGCGAGTCAACGCCCGTTCAATGTCGGCGGCAATCATCGATTCATGCGCGGCTTGGGCGGCTACGGCTTTGGTTTCTGCCTGACGCAGCTGCCGTTGCTTCTCTTGCAGTTTGTGGCGGGCAATGGCGCGCACTTGCGGCATGCTGGCATTGGCGGCCAATGCAATCAGGCGTTCGATCGCTACGCGCTCCGTGGCGCGTTGGATTTCCCGCTCATAGTCGTCGGCTGCTGACGCGCCGAAGGTGGCCGCGAATATCGCATCGATTACTGCATCCAGCCCCGGTATGGACGCATCCAGCGCGCTTTGTTCGACCACGCGCGCGGCGCGCTGGCCTTCCAGGATATTCGCGATGACCATGTCAGCGGCGATCGATGCGGGCGAAATGATGTCAAACATTGGGCCGGTATGCCGCGGGAACAGCTCGCGCGTGCGCCCGTAGCCCATGGGCCGCGGCGGCAGGTTGCGCAGCACACTCTGCGGCAGTCGCAATGCACTGGGCCGAACGGTTGCCAGCAGCGCGTTCAAGGCCGTGCGCTGCTCGCTGCCGGGCACGGCACGCACCGCCTCGCGACCATCACCGCGCATGGCATAGATGTAGTGCATGCCGCCAATCGCCGATGCCGCTACATCAACTTGATAGCGGTGATGCAGGTAGAGCGGCACCAGCACTTCTTCCATGGTGGCCATGGGCGTACCGCGCTTGATGGCATTCTCGCCAAAGCGAGCCAGAGCAGCGCCGCGAACCTCCATCATGCGGGTCAACTCGGCGGCCGCATCTGTGCCGTTCGACCACACGTCCACTCGCGGATTTGCGCCCACATCCTGGTTGGACATGAACCGGATGTCACGTTCCCAGGCATCGTCCAGGATCTTCTGAATGGCCTGCTCCTCATTCACCCCATCAGGCAGGTCCTGGTAGCCGTACGCCACTGCCACCGAGTCCCACTCGCTGATCCCTCGTTCGTAAACTTGCGAGTGATCGAGCGTACCATCGCTCTTCAGTGTGACCAGAGGGTGCGGATAGTCCATGACCGAGATGCGGCCAGCACGACTGTCGTAATAGTTGTGCGAGAGTCCAAGCGTATGCCCAACTTCGTGTGCTGATAGCTGCCGAATGCGCGCCAACGCCCACGCGGAAAGCTCGGGCGGCGTTTCCGTCCCTGTGCGATAGGGCGATAACAGACCCTCGGCGATCATGTAGTCCTGCCGAACCCGCAGCGAACCCAAGGCCACCACTCCCTTGATGATCTCACCCGTGCGCGGATCCGTGACCGAAGAGCCGTAGCTCCAGCCGCGCGTTGAACGGTGTACCCAGTTGATTACGTTGTATCGGATGTCCATGGGGTGCGCGGTTTCCGGCAGCAGCTCGACCCGAAAAGCATCACGATAGCCTGCTGCCTCGAACGCTTGATTCCACCAGCGCGCACCGTCCAGCAAAGCCGAACGGATCGGCTCCGGTGTGCCCGGATCCAGGTAGTACACGATCGGCTTGACCGGGTCGCTGGTGCGCGCGCGCGGATCCCGCTTTTCCAGCCGATGACGCGAGATGTAGCGCACGGTTTGCGATTCCGTGATGGGCGCCGAGTAGTTGCGGAACGTAAACCCAAAGTATCCCGCGCGCGGATCGAACTTGCGAGGCTGGTAGCCAGCTTCCGGCAATTCGACCAACGAGTGATGCAGCCGCAGGCTAACCGATTCGCCCGTAGCAGCAACCGAACCAACACCCTCAAAGAATGCTCCCGCAGGTGCACTTGCACCGCCCGGTTGCGCAATGAAGGTCAGCTCGACTTCCATCTCGGTATTCTTCGGGAAATTCAACGTGCCCGCGCGGTACAGCGCGCTGCGTGTGGCATCCAATCGGAACGAGCCCGGTCGCAATCGCTGCGCAATGTTGCCCGGATCACGCACCAAAAAATCGGTCGCATCAACCAGCACTCGGTTGCCGGTTTCCGCTGCCACTGTGAAGC
>JBOHRF010000090.1:0-17006 GCA_050732575.1 Longimicrobiales bacterium | reverse complement strand
AGCGCGCCTGTTGGAGTATCGTGTTCCCTCGTTGAAAGGGCCGGGTTAACGATTTGAGGTTTGGTAATGTCACAAGTGAAAGGCGGTCCGCTATGGCGGAGCCGACGCAGCCGCTTCTATCTTGGGTTTTCTACTAGAAATTGACAGTGACTGGCGGCAGCGCACCGCCGGCCTCATTTCCATCAGCCGGGAGTTGACCATGCGACGCGGTACCACATCCGCACTGCTGCTCCTCGCCCTGACCGTATCCGGCGGCCTGGCCCAGCAGCCCTCACAAAAGAAGAACATCAACCTCAAAGACATGCTGGCGTTGCCGACGTTTGGCGGGTATCAGATCTCGCCGGACGGACAAAAGGTGTTGTTTACGCGTTCGGAGCGTGATCCCAAAGACTGGGCCAGTACCTCGCACATCTGGTTACACGAACTGTCCAACGGCCGGACATTCCAGTTGACCAGCTCGCAACGTGGTGAAAGCAACCCGCGCTTCATGCCGGATGGACGTGTCGCCTTTACCTCGAACCGGGACGGCCGCAACGCGTGGTACGCGATCTCGCCTGGCGGCGGCGAGGCGATCAAGCTGGTCGAGGGCGGCGACAGCTTGCCCACGGGCGGGACGTTCTCGCTGGATGGCAAGCGGCTGGTTTTCACGGAGCAGACCGAACGCACGGACAAGAAAGAATGGGACGAGAAGGTCCGCAAGCGTGATGATGGTTACTACGCCGAGAAGAAGCTGACCTACACGCACATCTGGGTCTACGACCTGGAGGCCAAGAAGAAGAAGCAGATCACGACCGGCAACACGGACAACCAGGGTCCGGCCTTCTCACCCGATGCAAAATGGATTGCTTTCACGTCCAACCGCACGGGCACGACTGCGCGCGATGCCAATTGGAGCAATAACAACGAGCTGTTCATGGTCTCCGCAGACGGTGGCGAGCCGCGCCAGCTGACGACCAATCCCGGACCGGACAACGGGCCCAGTTTCTCGCCCGATGGTCAGTGGATCGCGTACAGCTCGAGCGATCGGCGCAACAACTCGGCGGACCAGAGCGATCTCAAAATCATCAGCGTGCAGGGTGGGCAGCCGCGCAACCTGACTGCCGATCTGGATTACTCGGTCTCCAACATCGACTGGTCCAGTGATGGCAAGTTCCTGTATTTCGTGACGGCCGAAGGCCTGACATCGAAGCTGTACAAGATCGCGGTCGCGGGCGGCAAGCCAATCGAAGTCTCGTTAGGCAAGAATTTCGTGTTCGGTAACTTCAATACGACAGCCGATGGCTCGAAGTGGCTGGTAACCGGTGGCACGCTCGATGAGCCGGGCATCGTGTATCTGGCCGGTGCAGACGGCAGTCAACCCAAACGCATCTTCGAAGAGCACGCTCGGTTGAATGAGTTCAACGTGGCGCGCTCTGAAGCCATCACCTGGAAGGGCGCAGACAACTGGGAGATCGAAGGCGTATTGACGTACCCACTGAACTATCAGCCCGGCCAGCGGTACCCCATGATCCTGAACGTGCACGGCGGACCGCATGGCCGCTTCAGCGCCAACTTTGCCCAGGGTGCGCAGATCTGGGCGGCGCGCGGCTACGCGGTATTGTCAGGCAATCCGCGCGGCAGCTCGGGCCGCACGTTTGCCTTCAGCAACGCCAATCAGAATGACTGGGGCGGCAAGGATTTCCAGGATCTGATGAAAGGCGTGGATCACGTGATCGCGCTCGGTGTTGCCGATGCCGACAAGCTGGCCGTGATGGGCGGCAGCTACGGTGGCTTCATGACCTTCTGGACGGTGACACAAACCAATCGCTTCAAGGCCGCCATCGGTCACGCCGGCATCTCCGACTGGTACTCGTTCTTCGGGCAGACCGACATTCCGAATCTGCTCGAGTTCGGCTTTGGCGGACTGCCCTCCGCATCCAAGTCGACGTACGAGCGTTGGTCGCCCATTGAGTTCGCCGCGCGCGTCACAACACCGTTACTCATTACGCACGGTGAAAACGATCTGCGCGTGCCGATTCCCCAGGCCGACGAGTACTATCGTCTTTTGAAGAAACTGGGCAAGACGGTCGAGTTCCTGCGTTACCCGCGTGAAGGACACGGCATCACGGAGCCCGTGCACCGGCTGCATCTGGACGTCGAGCAGGAGAAGTGGTTTGCCGAATATGTGCTGAAGAGACCCGCTACCAGACCCGTGAGTAACCCAAACTGACGGCACATGAACGAAGCGCCGGAGAAAAAACTCCGGCGCTTCGTTCTTATGGCAGGAACTGGTAACGGCGACGGTGACCACCAGGAGAGCGACCACTACGACGGGTCATCATAGCCGAGCGTCTACCTCACCGTCACAGCCGTTCAGTAGGGCAGTCCCACCCACGCGTGCCGCAAGTTTGCCTGTGCCACCCAGGGGATCGGACGGAAGATGCCGATCGACTCGCAGGCATGAAAGTAATAGGCGATGACCGCCTGTCTGCTGGCGCTCGATTCGAGCATCATCTCTTGCGTGTAATCCAGGGCGAACGCTTCATAACGGCGCAGCCGCATCATGTTGGCCCAGCGGTCTCTCAGCTCGCGCAGGTTTGGCGATCGCACGTTGTTCACAAAGTCGTAGACGTCCGAGACGTCCGTGCTGGCCTGCCAGACCACGCCATGATCGGGTACGCGTGGCGATGTCGTGTCGCTGTAGGTTCTGACCGTGACGCCGCGCACGCGCAGTCCGTGGATCGCGCCCACCACGGCTCGCAATTCGGAATCGAAACCATGGCCCAGGATGCGACCGCGTCCCTGATCTAACGCGGCCTGCACCAGTTGCTCGAGTCGAGGTCGCGCGATAGGCGAGCGCGCCGTTCCCAGGTCGCCCTGAACGCGTTCGGCCACATAGGCGTCCAGCCGCTGAAACTCTGCGTGTTGCTCGATGGCGCGACCGATGCGTTGGAGCAGGTCGGCCGAGAAAGCCTCACCGCGCGCATACGACATCAGACAATCCCTGGGCAACCAGGCATCGTCCGCATCCCATTCCCACCATTCATGAATGCCCACCGCGTTAGCCAGGCTGAGCCCGACGCGCCGGAACTCGCGATGCCAGGCCAGATCGCGCGCGGCCTCGCTCAGCCGAATGAGTTCATGGCTTGCCTCACGCAGGGCTCGGGAGATATCTGGCCAGCACATGACAGCGAATGGTCCTCACTCACAATTGAAGTAACGCTGCAACCACTACGTGCGTGGTTTACGCGCCACGAAGATGTCACGCTTCCACGGATCGATGGTCGAGCCGGCGGTGAATCCCGCCTGTTCCAGCCAGCTCAACCAGGCTGCGCGCGGGAAAATCCCGAACTTGTGGCGATCCATGTCTACATGTACGGAGCCATCCCGATCGCGCAGCAGGAAAGCATACGCAGTCTCGAACGTGGTGTCACTCACATCGGGATCCCAGCTCCACTCCAGGTAACGCAGGCCGCGTCCATCGGGTGCGTCTTCGCCGCCCGACTCGGTCTCCGGCTCGAACGTCTCGAGCACGCAATCGGGCGCGAGCACGGCGGCACCACCCGGCCGGCAATGACGGTAGGCGGTGTCGAAGGTGGCGCGTAGCGAGTGGGCGTCGGTGGCGTACATGATGGCGTCGTGGACCAGCACGACATCGAATTGTCTACCCAGATCGAGGGACCGCATGTCGCCCTGCAAGTGCTCACATTCCGGGTTCACAGCTCGGCTGACGGCAAGCATGTCGGACGAGCGATCGGTGAGCGTGAGTTTCAGGTGCGCCTTCAAATGATGGGCGAGGCTGCCGCCACCACTGCCCAGCTCGAGCAGCGTGCGCGGCAGTGCATCGGGCGCGGCCAGCAGGCGCGGCAACATATCCGCCGCCTCCTCAACGTAGTGAATGGGCGGCGAGAAGAGCGGCCACCAGCTGGCCAGGTCCGAGTACAGTCGCAATCGTTGGTCAGCGAAAGAACTCGACGAAGGGACCTGCTCGTTTCGATTCACGATCATCAAACGCGTAGCGTGGCCACGTGTTTGACCGACTCCTCGATCAAGGTCTTCAGCACCGCATGATCGACATCGGCCAATCGCTTGAAATACAGGCAGGATTTGCCGGTCGAATGTTTCCCGAGTTTGGCCATGAGGGTTGAGTAGCGGGCAAAGCCGGTCATGATGTAGAGCGTCAAGTTTTGTTTGCGCGGTGAAAAGCCCGCTACGAACCAATCCGTGCTGCCACTCGCGCCCTGGTAGCGGAAATCACCAAAGCCAATGATGCTCGGGCCCCACATCTTCGGCTCCGCTTTGGTTGCTTCCTGCATCATCCTGGCAATGGCCTGGCAATCCTTGCGGCGTGCTTCATCCGGGATACTCTCCAGGAATTCAGCTACGCTGGCAGAGGTCGGCCGGGTCTTCAACTCACTCATGGGGTCTTCTCCTTCTCTAACACGGACAAGTTGAGTCAGGAAGCGCAGGGTGTCTCGGGCCCGCTTCTGAACTGGTAGCAGGTTCGCGATCGGACCAGGCCGAGGCAAAAAGTTCGGCGCGGGCCGTCCGCGGCCGTGCGGTCGTACTGCTGCCACTCGAAGCCTCGGCAGTCGCAGCTCTGATACACGCCGGCCATGGCACCACCGTCGGCGCAGCGCCGGATGAGCGCCAGAGCCAGCACCACGATGACAATTGCGAGGCTGGCGGACAGGCGCAGGGCCACGCCAACAGCGGACGACAGTTGCTTTCTTGCGGAAATTCTCCGCTCGAGCATGCCCATGTCCCCCAATCGCATGCTGGTTTGGTGGATCCTGTATTCTTCGTCAATCTCCGTGGCGAGGTCAAACCCGGGCAAGCCGGGAATGGCAAGAAAGCAACTGTCGTCCGCTGTTGTCCGCCATCAGACCCCGTTGCCGTTCCACCCGCACGCAGAATACACTCTTGCCACACCTGTCTATCGATCGTGACCATTGGGGCTATGGAAGCCACACTCATTGCCGACCGCTACGAGGTGATTCGCCCGCTGGGTCGGGGCTCCTTCGCCCAGACGCTACTGGCGCGCGATACCAGTCTCGACCGCCTGGTAGCCGTGAAGGTGCTGCATCCGCGCGCGGCCCCCGACTGGAAGGCCTTCGACTTGTTCGACCGCGAAGCCGTGGTCCTGCGGGGGCTCAGGCACCAGGGCATTCCGGCCGTGCACGAAGCACTGCGCGCCCAGTGGGACGGCACGGAGGCGGCCTTCCTGGTAATGGAATACGTGGAGGGTGTCTCCATGGCGCAGCTGATGGAAGAGCGTCGTCATTTGGACCCGGCCGAAGTGCTGCAACTATTCCTCGAGATGCTCGGCGTGCTCGACTACCTGCATACGCGCGTGCCGCCGATCCTGCACCGTGACATCAAGCCCGCCAACGTGATCGTGCGGCCGGATGGCTCGCCCGCGCTGGTGGACTTCGGTGCGGTGCGCAATGTGTTCCGCCGTCCCGACGAAAGTGGTTCGACCATTGTTGGCACGTACGGTTATATGCCGTACGAGCAGATGATGGGGCAGGCCGTACCGTCCAGCGATCTGTACGCACTGGCGGCGACTTTTCTGCAGCTGATTACCGGACGAGCGCCACCCGAATTCATGACCCCGGCAGGTCGGCTCGCAGTACCGAAGGATCTTTCCTGCGGTGAACCGTTGCGGGGCGTGCTGGCCCGCATGCTCGCGGCGGCGCCTGCGGAGCGATTTACATCGGCGCGCGCCGCACGCAATGCGTTGCTGGGTGGGATTGGTGCCACAGCGGTAGCGTTATCGCCAACGACGTCGTCCACGTCTGTGACCACCATGGCCGCGGCCGCAAAGTTATCTCCGCTGATTACACCGGCACCGCGTACATTCGACCCGCAGATGAAGGAACTGTTGCGCGCCGTGGTCTACAGTCCGGGCAGGATCCTGGCTTCGACCGAAAAAGGCGGCGCGGGCGCGAGCGTGGCCGACGTTTTCCTGTTGGGGTTGTTCTCTGTGCTCACCGCAGGCGTGTTGCCGGCCGTGGTCTGGAGCATGTATCGCGCTCGGAAAAAGATCATCAAGCGCTTCCTCTTGACCGGGCAGCTGACGGCCGGACGAGTACTCGACATGACGGAGGAGAAGGCGCCTTTCGAAATCAAGCTCACGCGGGTGCGCTACGAATTCGAGGCTGATGGTCAGACGCACCGTGATTCCGACCTGGTCCTGCCCGTCATCGCCATGCGTTGGGATCGCGGTACGCCCGTCCAGGTGCTGTATCAGCCGGGAGGCGACTACGACAGCGTGATCATCAGTACATCGTGATCGGGCGTATCGGGCGTGACGTCTCCGCACTCACCGCCGCTGCAGCTCGATCACGATCTCATTGCCGCGCTCACGCACGGTGGCGTTGGTGAAGGTGAGGGTCAAACCAGTGGCGCGCACGACCACGCGCGCAGTGGCCGTTTCCACTGTCGGTTTGGGCAATCCTGCAATCACCACGCGACGCACGCCATTGAAGAGCGGATGGGGTCCAATGCCCTCGGTGACCGATTCGAGATCGACGCCCGCTTCATCGATGACGCGCACCTGCCCGGCATCATTGCCCAAACTGATCCAGCGCGTGTGCAGCATGCCGCCCGCTATGCGCTCCAGGTTGAGCGGATCGAAGTTTTGCGGCCAGAGCGGTTGCCCGCCGGCGGCCTGCACGATCACGCGCCAGCCTGGACGGGCGTCGAACGCGCGTTGACGCTCCGTCCAGCCGAGCACGAGCGCGGCGCTATCCGAGCGCGCGGTCCGCTCGAAATCGGCTCTTTCACTGGCACTGAACCCACAGCCGGCACCGCTTCCGTTGCGCAGCGCGCCCTGCAACATGGCATCCAGATTATTGCGGTCGTCACGTTGCAGCGTCGCCTGCCAGCCGGGACTGAAGCGATCGAGGAGCAACGCCAGTGCGGGCCCGCTGGCGTAGGTGCGCAGCCGAACGTCGGCCGGGCGGAACTCGCGCGCGGGGATCTCCACTGTGCGGCGGTTCAACGCGCGCAGCTGAACATAAGTGGCCACACCCTCGTTCAGTTCCGACAATCGTTCGTAGTTGGTGAACGCCGAGTCCAGACGCGCAAACCGATCGTTGCGATGGCCAAGTGCGCGTTGCGCCCAACACATTGCGCCCTCCGCGTTCGGGCTGGCCAATGCGCGCACCAATGCCGCCGATTCCTGGCGCCGCAGTGCCAGCAGGCTCGCATCCGCGATCGGATAACGCATCAGGTCCACTTCGTTGCCCGACCAACGCGGATGCTCCCGGCGCTGGAAGACGTGGAACGCCTCGTGGAGCGCCACGGCTGCCAGTTCGGCTGGGGGTTGTTGCCCACGCGCGCCATCAGCCAGCACGGTAGCGGTCATGGTCCCACCAAGGTCCGCGCTCGAATTCGAGGTCAGCGCTGGATGCCGTCCGGCAAATACGAAGGCAGCCGGTCGCGCATCGGCCAACGGTGTGAATCCTGGCGGTGGCGCGGGGTGACGAAACAGAAATGTGCGCGTGCCATCATACACGGCCAGCGGAATGATCAGGGGATCGTATTCAGGCCAGAGCGGACCCGCGCGCGCCAAGCGTTCCACTTCCCGCGCCAGCGCCAGTGCGGGCGAGGTCTGCGCGGCGGCCGGGTTCGCGCCGAGCGCGCCCATGGCGAAGTAGATCGCAAGGGAAAGGTGTCGGTGAAAACGCATCATTTCATGGACCTCGGAGCCAGCTGCGCCATTCGGTCCACACAGCCGAAATGGACCGTCCATACGCAGTTTGAAAGGCGGATTCGGTTTGTGTAGGTGCGGCATCGAATCGGGAGTTGCGCAGGAAAACCTTGAACGTCGCGAGCCCGTGTGTATCGATCAGATACCGAACAAACGAGCCGGCCATGGGATATGTGACGTTGGTATCGAACTGGAAAAAGCTGGTGCTGGCCACGAGCTGGTCAAGGGAAGGCAAGCGGCCCGTGGCATCGAACTGACGCGCCAGGACGTGCACATCCTGGCCGCTCCAGCGCGGTGTCAGAATACCAGAGGGCGGAAGCGTCTGATGGGCCACGGCCACGCCTTCGTTGAACAGCGCGGGCGGGTGACCCATCAGAAGTATGACCAGCGCATGTACGGCTTCATGATTGTCCGTGGGCCAGATGGTATGAAAGCGCGTGGTGCCGGGTTCGGCATAACCATTGGTAGCGCGACCGGTGAGCGCCGTAATGTGGGAGCGATTGCGATACTTGAAGTAATCCAATCTGCTGTTGAACTGCAGGTCGAGCGCCGGCATCAACCAGGCGAGGTACCGCTCCTGCCAGGTAGTGTCCACCGCATCCCCCTGCGCAAGATGGTAGACGTAGTGCGCGGACGTCAGCGTCTGCGATAGTGGATCGGAACCGGGCGTGGTTGCATCGTCGCACGCCGGCACCAGCAAGAGAAGGGCAGGCCAGGCGCATGCCAGGCAACAGCGTGCGCTGCGCCAGGTCGTCATCGCCGCGCCTTCCCTGGGTTGGCTAGCTCGAAGCTGCCCAGTGGGCGGGTGTGGCCGTTCACCACGACATCCACACGGTGCGTGCCCGGGTAATGTTTGCGGGTGGTCAGCTGTGCCAGTGAGATCTTCTTGCGCACGGTAACAGACTCGCGCGGACCCAGGGTCGTGTCTTTCAGGGTAAAGACTTTGGGACTGGTGCTGCCGTTGGCCTTGACGAAGAAGATGCGACAATCGATCCGCACGTGCTGCGCTTTTGCATCCGTATTTGCCACCTGGAACGTGATGGATACCGACTCACCCACGCGGGCGCGCTTGGGTGAGATGCGTGCCTCCCGAATCGACACCTTCTTACCGCTAATTCCCAACACATCGAGCGCCGGCTTTTCGGCCCGCCTGAGCGCGGAGCGCAAGGCGTGCTGCACGAGCCAGCGTCGCTCGGTACTCGCATCGACCAGCCAGCGGCGTGCCGTCTGCACCAGCAGATCGGGGTGGTCCTTGCCGATATCGTTCAGATTGTTGGCCACCGATCGGCGCACGTAGAGTACGGGGTCGTCTTTCAAACGCTCGAGCAAATCCAGAACGGGTCGGGGATCGGCCTGGAATGCGCGCAGTCTCGGCGCCCAGGGCAGGCGCGGCCGGGTCCCTTCCGAAACCAGACGGCGCACGTGTGGGCTCGAGTCCGTGGTCCAGAGTCTCAGGCGCGCCAGAGTCGCTTCCGGGTAACGCTCCAGAAAACGGCGAATGCTAAACTCGGCCGAAAAACGCTGGGTCAGTTCGTACTGCGCGTGCATCGATATCTCGAAGTGTTCAATACCATAGGTCGCCACGTAAATCACGTGCGGCAAGTAGAGAAAGGGCGCCATCCCAAAGTTCTCGGTGCGCTCCAGCTTGGGGCCCAGTGAAGCCAGGAGGATCTCGGTAGCCCTCGAGTAGTCGTTGGGCAGATGACGATGAAGGGTTTCCGCGATGTGTCTGCCGCGCGCCACCAGGTCGAGCGCCTCGTACCCGTTCAATGCGTCGGCAATGAATGCCTGAGCGGAGAAGGCGGGATGTACTGTGCTTATCATCCGGGCAATGGTTGACGGAACTTCGGGTCCAAACTGTAACTTGAGCGCTTCAGCCACGGTGCATCCTGTGATGAGTAGAGGTCAACCTATTTGATAGGCGCCAAACGGACCGGTTACGTTGCATCCTCTGACAGCCGGGCGGTGAACGCGCCCAGCGCGTGAAGCACCCGGTTTTGCGTGGGTAATTTTACCACTCGAATGGCGGGCCACCAATGTTGCATGGGCCGAGGGAGATGTCGATTTGGCGAGTGAGGTGGAGCTGGGGATGGCGCGCGTGTTGTGGCAGCCGTCGGCTGACTTCAACCGCAGGTCCAACTTTGCGCGCTATCTGGCCGGGCTGGAGCGCGGGCGCGGCCTGCATTTTTCCACCTATCGCGACGCCTGGGCATGGTCTTGCGCGGCGCCGGATGAGTTCTGGGCTTCGCTATGGGACTTCTTCCAGGTGAAGTCCTCGCAACCCTATGAGGCCGTACTGACAGGCCGGCAAATACCCGGCACACACTGGTTTCCGGGTGCGCGCCTGAATTACGCGCAACACGTCTTTCGCAACCAGACCAACCAGCGGCCCGCGCTGCTCTTTTCGTCCGAGTTGCGTCCGCTGCAAGCCATCGCGTGGGACGAACTGCACCGCCGGGTGGGCGCGCTGAGCGCTTCGCTGCGCGCGATGGGCGTGCGGCCGGGTGATCGCGTTGCCGCCTACCTGCCCAATATTCCCGAGGCCGTGATCGGCCTACTGGCCTGCGCGAGTATAGGTGCGGTTTGGTCGAGCTGCTCGCCTGACTTCGGCGCGCAGGGTGTCATCGAGCGGTTCCAGCAGATCGAACCGCGCGTGCTGTTCGCTGTGGATGGTTATTCGTACGGCGGTCAACGGTTGGATCGGCGCGGCGTCATCACGCGACTTCGGCAGGAATTGCCTTCACTACAGCACACGGTACTGGTGCCGTACCTCGATAGCAGCACACGATTGGAGGGTGCCCGCGCCTGGCCGGACCTGGTCGAACGCCAGGAAGAGTTGACGTTCGAGCCGTTGCCCTTCGAGCATCCGCTGTGGGTGCTCTATTCCTCCGGCACGACCGGGTTGCCCAAGGCGATCGTGCACGGGCACGGCGGCATTCTGCTCGAACACTTGAAAGCACTCGCGTTACAGAACGACATGCGCCCGGAGGACCGCTTCTTCTGGTTCACCACCACGGGCTGGATGATGTGGAATCTGCTGATCGGTGGATTGCTGGTGGGTTGCACCGTGGTGCTCTACGATGGCAGTCCCGCTTTTCCCCATCTGAATGTGCTCTGGCAGTTGGCGCAGGATGCACGCATCACGCGCTTCGGTGGCAGTGCCGGCTATTTCACCACCTGCATGAAAGCGGGTCTGCGCCCGGCAGACCATTTCGATCTTCGTGACCTGCGCGCTGTGGGCTCCACCGGGTCACCCCTGCCACCGGACGCGTTCCCCTGGATCTATGATGCAGTCAAGCGTGATGTATGGCTGGCGCCTACCAGTGGCGGCACCGATGTCTGCTCGTCGTTTGTGGGTGCCTGCCCGTTCCAGCCCGTGCGCGAGGGCGAGATGCAGGGTCCGCAACTGGGAGTCAGTGCCTGTGCCTTCGATGCGGCGGGCCGCCCGGTTGTGGGTGAAGTTGGCGAGTTGGTCATTACGCAACCCATGCCATCCATGCCGCTCTTCTTCTGGAACGATCCCGGGGACGCTCGATATCGCGAAAGTTATTTCGAGATGTATCCGGGTGTCTGGCGGCACGGCGATTGGGTCCGCTTCACGAAACAGGGCGGCGCCGTCATCTATGGTCGCTCCGACTCGACACTGAACCGACAGGGCGTGCGCATTGGCACGAGCGAAATCTATCGTGCCGTCGAAGCGCTGCCCGAGGTAGTGGACAGCCTGGTGATCGGACTGGAGCGAACGGGCGGCCAGTACTACATGCCACTGTTCGTAGTATTGCGCGAGAGCAGAGAACTGGACGAACCATTGCGCGAGCGGATTCGCCAGCAGATCCGCTCCAACTTCACACCGCGACACGTGCCTGACGACATCATTCGCGTGGACGCGCTGCCCCGCACACTGAGTGGCAAGAAGGTGGAAGTGCCCATCAAGCGCATCCTGACCGGGGAACCGCCCGAGCGCGTGGTCAATGCTGCTTCCTTGAGTGATCCCCAGGCACTGGACTTCTTTGCGGAATTCGCCATGAATCTGGCAAACCAGATCCATATCCGGGACGCGCGCAACGGCGAGCGGGCTGCTATCCGTCAGCTCACCACGACCGCGTACGCGGAGTACGAGGAAGTCATGACACCTTCCGCGTGGGCCGCTCTGGCGCATGCCGTTGACCAGTCATTGGACACGACCGAGCCCGTGGAGCGCATGGTCGCGCTACGCGGCCCAACGTTGGTGGGGAGCGTGATGTTGTACTCGGCCCAGGCGGACGCGTACGCAGGCGCGGTGGCGCAGGGGAGCTGCCCGGAACTGCGGCTGCTGGCTGTGGCGCACACCGCACGCGGCCAGGGCGTCGGCGCTGCCCTGGTGCGTGAGTGTGCGCGTCGCGCTCGCCGGGCTGGAGCGCTACAGCTCGGCTTGCATACTTCGGCCAGTATGCGGGTGGCGATTCAGTTGTACGAACGCATAGGCTTCGTGCGCGCACCCGCGTACGATTTTCAGCCGCCCGGCGCGGAACTGGTTACCGCCTATCGCCTGGATCTAACGGCTACGACTTGGTGAATCCGTCCACGTGCACGTCGAGACGGTGGTTTACGCGAATGCCGTAGATGCCATCCGTGCGCGCCGCCATGCCCTGCTTGGGCGCCGAGTGGACCACCGTGCCATTGACCACGAAGTCGATCTTTTCGGCCAACACCCGGACTTCCAGCGCGTTCGTGGATTTGCCGCTGGCATCGGGCTTCTTCACCGCATCGTTCGCTGTTTTGCTCGACACGTTGTGGGTGGCATCACCCGCGCGATGTTTCACCAACCATGAGCCATCCTGTGCGATCATGAAGTACAGGTAGTTCTGGCCCGCCGCATCCAGATCGGCGCCGCCAAACACCAACCCGTAGTAGTTCGTGTGATCGCTGGGCTTGGTCAGCGTGAAGTTCGCCTTCACCGTGTACGTGCCGGTAGCCGTATTGGACGGATTCCAGTATACCGCGGCCTGCGGATTCGTGGCATGGAAGCCGTTACCCATGGACGCGAACTTGATTTCTCCCGCTGCGTCCGGGTCCGTTGCCGATGCGCTGCGATCGGCACGCACCTTCCACCCCTGCGGCGATTGCGCTGCCAGTGGCGCGGCCACCAGCACTGCCAGCACGGCCAGGCTGAATCGACGAATCATCGGGACCTCCTCGGAAAGTCCGGAAAAGAGTAAGGGAAAGAGTGTAAGTTGTATAACCTCACCATTTTTCATCGGCCGTGGGACCGTAGATCGATGGCAAGGGCACGTCGACCAGGCGCAGATATACGGTGAGCTGCCCTCGATGGTGGATGAGGTGATTGATGTGCTGGCGCACGACCCTCGCCCGGGGTGCACTGAACAGCACCTGGTCCCCACGCTTCAGTGACCAGATCACAGCATAGTCCGCGTCTTTTGATGACGCCAGGGCCGTGCGTGAGTCACGTACATTCTGGTCGAACCCGGCCACCAGCGCTTCCGTGGTCTCGAAGCTGTAGCCGCCCGCACTGGCCAGATTCAACTCCGTTTCCCGAAGCGCGTTCGTGATCCAGCCCGGCATCCACGACACCAGTTGTGCCAGATGCCCAAGGGCAAACGACTTGGCATGCGGCTTCCATTGTGCCTTCTCGCTGGGCACGCGCTCCAGCAGCCTGCGCGTGGTCGCCATCTCCTGATCGAATTCGGGTAGCCAAGTTTCGGCAATACTCATACGCATGCGCTCCGCAGATTGTACAGGTCAGCACCCGTACAACATGGCCACTCTGGAGAGGCGGCGCGAGGCCCATTGCACACTTGCGACCGCTCTCGCCGGGCGCGAGCTTGCCCCGCGTTCCCGGGCTGCCTTCCTTCAGGCGTACTGGCAAGTATACGCGCCCCTACAACCGCTTCGCCTCGCTCATCCCGGCTGCTTTGCTGTTTCTTGCCGCGTGCAGCAGTATGAGACCGCCCGCAGACCCGCGAGAGCTCATCTTCGCACCCGAGCTCGGTGTGCGCCCGGCCGAAATGACGCGTACCAACAGCGGGCCTCTACTTTCTGGATGAAGTGCCAGGCAGCGGGGCTCCCGCCCGCAAAGGCGCTTCGCTAAGCGTGATTTACAGCGGTTGGCTGCACGACGGGCGGGCGTTCCATTCGGGCGCGGGCAGAGAACCCGTGGACATCCCCAACCTGGGCGCCGGCCTGGTGATCCGCGGCTGGGATGAAGGTCTGATCGGTATGCGTTCCGGTGGCCGTCGTCTGCTCGTCATCCCTCCTCACCTTGGCTACGGCGCCGACGGCGCCGGCAACGGCGCCATCCCACCCCACGCCACCCTGGTATCCCGCATCGAGCTGCGCTCCATCACCGCGAAGAAGTAAGCCCCGACGGCCGGCCACGGCGCAGCGGCGCCCACGCAGTGCCCGGCGCGGGTTTCCGCGCCCTTATAGCCATTGACAGTATATCCACAGTGGCTATAATGGCGCATGACCACCAATCGAGACGAAATCGCAGAGCTGTTGCCACTGCCGCCCGCCACGCTGCACATCCTGATGTCGCTGGCCGAAGAGGATCGGCACGGCTACGCCATCATCCAGGATGTGGAGGAACGCACGGAGGGTGAGCTGCGTCTGAGCGCGGGGACGTTGTACCGCTCCATCCAGCGCATGCTGGAGCAGGGGTTGATCACGGAGCCGCGCGTGCGCCCGGCGCGCATCTACGATGACGAACGGCGCCGGTATTATCGCATCACACCGTTGGGTATTGCCGTAGCGCGTGCCGAGCTGCATCGCCTGACGCAGCTGGTGCGGCTGGGCCGCGCCCGTGGTTTGATACCGGAGCGGGCGTAATGTTCGGGTACCGACTGTTGTTGCGGTGTGGTGGGGAGCATGTGTCACCGACTCACCAGATGTCGCCGACCGTAAATCCTTCTGGAAACGGATCGGACGGATCGAGCACGTAGCTGGCCATTCCCGTGATCCACGCCTGGCCGCTCAAGGCCGGTACGACGGCGGTGTGCTGACCGACGCGAGTTTCCTCGAGCAAGCGGCCATTGAATACGGTGCCGAGGATGCCCTCGTGTCGGAAATCCTGCTGCAAACCGAGTTGCCCTTTGGCATGGAGCACGGCCATCTTCGCGCACGTGCCGGTGCCACAAGGGGAACGATCGATGGCGCCCGTCCAGGTCGACGGCCTGCTCCAGTCGAGCTGACCGGTAGACACGATGACCGCGTTCCGTCGATCCGCATGAGGTCCTGACGGCGGTCCGGAAAGTTGTGCGATCGAGATGCCCTGGAAGCCGGGCTGCTCGGGGTGCACGACCGGTAGCTGCTCGCGCGCGGCGGCCTTGATCATCTCGCCCATGCGGACAATGTCCCGGCCTTCGTCGGGTGTGAGCCGCAAGCCAAACGGCTCTGCATCGGCAATCACGTAGAACATCCCGCCGTAGCCGACGTCCACCGTGACCCTACCGAGGTGGGGCACGTCGATGGTGCGATCGAGGTACGCGGCGAAGGCCGGCACGTTGCGGAACGTGACGCGCTGCACTTTGCCATCCGCGCAGTCGGCACGCACGCGAATCAGGCCCGCCGGCGTCTCCAGCGTCAGTTCGGTTACCGGCTCGATCATGGGCACCATGCCGGTCTCCAGCAGGACGGTCACGACGCACAGGGTATTGGTGCCGGACATGCCGGGGTATTCGACCTGCTCCATGATGACGAAGCCAGCATCGGCGTCCGGATGGGTGGGCGGCAGGATCAGATTGCAGTTGGCTGCGGGATAACCGCGCGGCTCGCGCAACATGCGCCGCCGCAGATGGTCGGCGTGATCGCGCAGATGGCACATCTTCTCGTACATCGTGCGGCCTGGCACATCGGGTACGCCACCCACGATGACGCGGCCGGGTTCGCCGCACGCGTGCGCGTCGACTGCCTGAATCACACGGTCAGGCGTATGGGGATTCACCTGGGCGGCCGTGGTATGGTCAGAGCGCCGACCGGGCCATCCTTGCCGGTCACGGTCACGCGGATTTCACTGGCACTGACAGCGACCTGGGCAACCTGTCCTTGACCGACCACGAGAATCGGATAATTGTAGCCCTGCTCGCTGCCTGCGGGCGTCA
The DNA here is from genome assembly GCA_050732575.1 of Longimicrobiales bacterium. Lineage (GTDB taxonomy): Bacteria > Gemmatimonadota > Gemmatimonadetes > Longimicrobiales > RSA9 > JBBDWZ01. The sequence continues at coordinate 1,214 of JBOHRF010000090.1, read as the reverse complement.
GCGAGTATCGATGACGATGGCCGGCAATCACCAGGTCGACACGCGCGTGATTGGCGGCCGCCGTCCATGCGGCCCGGGCCGCCGTGTTGTCGTTGCCCAGCCAGCCCCAATACGGCTGATGCATTACCAGGATGCGGAAGGGCGCTTCCCTGAGGCGAGAACTGCTGCCGATGTGCTGCCGGAGCCAGGCTAATTCCTGCGCCCGGTACTCTTCCATGCGATTGAGACGTGCATAGACCTGCGTGCTGTCGTGTTTGTCTTCGCCCGTGTCGATCACGATCAGGTGCACGGGGCCCACATCGCGCGTGTAGTAGAACCGTCCTTCTTCAATGGGCACGTAGCGAGCCAGCTCGCGTGCAAACGGACCGCGCGTGTCATGATTGCCACGGGCAAATACCAGGGGCTTCGAGGGTCCGAGCCCGCCCCGGATCAGCGGCGAGAGCCAACTCTCCCAGACCTGCGTTTCCGATGTGACGCCGTTGAACGCATCACCGGTGTGCACCAGGAACTCGGTCTTCGACCAATCGATCTTCTGTGCGATCGAGTCAATGCGCGCGCTGCTTTCGTGTGTGTCCGAGATCGATACAAACGATGTGGTCGACTTGCGTCGGTCGAACGTGGTGAACGTATATGTCTCGCTTTGCAACTCCTGCCCCTTCTTCGGCCAGTAGGTATTCAGCTCGAGCACAGGCGTCGACACCACACGGTAGTGGTAGGTGTGTCCGGGCTGCAAACCGGTGAGCCGAACGGAGTGAAGTGTACCCACCGGCGTCAACCCGTCCCTGGCCGGTACCTGCTCCTTATCGAGCGAGCCACCCGCGCCATACAGAACTTTGGAGTGCGAAGGAATATCGGTCATCCAGGTAATGGTCGCAGATGTATCCGTGGGCGCGGAGAGATACGGGCCCCGCGTGATGACCGGCCGCACAGCGCACACGGGGAACGCCCGGTTGGGATCGCTGCCTGTTGGTTGCGTGCACTGCGGCACCTGTTGGCCCGACGCGGCAGGCGCGAAGGCGAACGCCGAAAGCAGTACAGCGGAACGGATCACGGCGGTACAGAACATTGGCGCCGTTCGCGACGCACAAATTATGCCGTTTGGCGGCAGAGCGCGGATTTCCAGTCATGTCAGGGCAGCGCTCCACTGGCACTCACCGTGCGGCCGTTGACATCGACAATGCCGAGCGGCGGTCGAGACTTCCACGCGCCGCGCG
>JBOHRF010000089.1:0-17350 GCA_050732575.1 Longimicrobiales bacterium | reverse complement strand
TGCTGCGTGCAATGGAGGACTAAATGGTGAATGGCAATGGCGGGGTGGCTGCGGCGGCCGACCAGGACGTTGAGACGGTTGAAGCCGAACTCGTCCCGCTGACGGACTCGATCGCGCTGACGGCTGGCGATCGCGCACAGATCGATATCCAGATCGCGACCGCGAAAAAGTATCCGCGCGACGTGGCCAAGTCGGTACGTGAAGCAAAATTGCTCGCGTGCATGGATGAGGATGTCGCCGCGTCCATGCACTACGCGCTTCCGCGAAAGCAGGATGGCGAGAAGGTTTTCATCACGGGGCCCACGATCCGATTCGCGGAGATCATCGCCTATTCCTGGCAGAACCTGCGCTTTGAAAAGCGGATCGTGAGCATCGACGAGAAGTATGTGACGGCCCAGGCCACCGTCATGGACCTCGAGCGCAACATCGGCGGCCGGGCGGAGGTCAAGCGCCGCATCACCTATAGTGACCGCGGCAATCGCAAGGGCGGCCGTTACAGCGAGGACATGATCCAGCAGACGGGCAATGCTGCTGCCAGCATCGCGCTGCGCAATGCGCTGTTTGCCGTGGTACCGCCCGCGCTGACCAAGAGTGTCGAGTCGGCGGCCAAGCAGCTCGCGACCGGTGGTGCCCAGCCGATCGAAGCGCGCCGGCAGAAAGCGCTGGCCTGGTTCGCCAAAGTGGGCGCTGACCAGGCCCGCGTGCTCAACCTGCTCGGCGTCAAAACGGTGGACGAGATCACGCAGGAGGACCTTGAAACGCTCACGGGACTCAAGACCTCGATTCAGGATGGCAACATCACAGTCGAGGAAGCCTTCGACAATCCGAGTGAGGCTCAAGCTGCGCATGCCACGCGTGAGTCGCTCGAGAATCTCAAAGAGCGCATCGCCGACAAGAAGCAGGAGCAGCAGAAGCCAGCGTCTACTGATGGACCGGCAACTCCCGATTCGAAAGAGGACAAAGCCAAGGTTGCAGCGCACCGGCTGCTGACCGACTCCCTCGGGCGGCACGGCTTCGAGCTGGACGAGCCGCGTGTTGCGTCGTGGTTGAACTACTTGGTCGGCAAGAGGGCAGTCGCTGAATTGACGGCCAAGGAAGTGACGAAGGCCGTTAAGGCATTGGAGACCGGCGACCTGCCGAAAGACGCGGCGCCCTGAGCCAATGGCCACCGGCCCCGAATTCCTGTTTGCCCAGGCGCGTGACATCGCGCTGAATCTGGTCGAAGACCTGCGACCCGTTGTCGAGCTCTGCAAGGTTGCGGGCTCGCTGCGCCGGCGCCGGGCAACTGTGAAGGACCTCGAGCTGGTTGTAATGCCGCGGGCTGGCGTTCCTGATCTGCTGGGCAACGTGCCAGCGCCTGACGTCGAGTCGATTCGCGCGAAGGTCATCGAGTGGGGCGAGCCGGTGAAGGGCTGCACGGACAAGAGCCCTGGCAAGTATATGCAGGTGACGCACGTGCTCGGCTACGCGCAGCTCACCTGTGACGTGTTCGTGGTCACACCCCCGGCCAACTTCTGGAGTATCCTCGCCATCCGCACCGGTCCAGCTGCGCTCGGGCATGTGTGCGTCACTCACTTGCAGCGATTTGGCATGGTGCACGACGGCGGCCGGATCATTGACACGCGCACAAAGCGCGATGTGCTGGTCGAGTCCGAGGAGGATTTCTTTCGGCTGTGCGGCATGCCGTTTTACAAGCCGCACCTGCGCGACTCAATCGAGGCGCGCACACCATTGCCAGCTTCAGTAGAAGCGAAGGCCATATTCAGAGAGGCGTGTTCATGACACTGCCGGTCCCGAATCGCCCGATCCTGTTTTTTGATTTCGAGAGTACGGGGGTCGATCCGTACACCGATCGTATTGTCGAATTCTGCCTACAGCCAACGCACGGCATTGTGCGCGCCGGCAGAGTAAACCCGGGCGTGCCGGTCCCGGCTGAAGCCACGGCCATTCACGGGATCTCGGATGCGGATGTGGCCGCGTGCCCGAAGTTCGAGCACTACGCGGCGGACCTACAGGCGCTGGTCTTGGGAGCCGTGCTGTGCGGCTACTCGTGCCGGCGCTTCGATACAGTGCTGCTGCACGAGGAGCTGCGCCGTGCTGGCTTGCCTGGCCTGCAGACGGATGACGAAGGCCTGATCGTGCACCCGGAGATCGACCTGTTTCAGCTCTGGGTGCGACATGAGGACCGCAAGCTGGTCACCGCGGCGCGGCGCTTCGGCAAGCGCGAGCTGACCGAGGATGCGGCTCACTCTGCTGATTCGGACACGGCCGTCCTGCCGGACACATTGCTCGGGATGTGCAGCGAGTTCGGGCTCGATGCTGGGAACGTAGACCAGCTGGTCTCGCTCAGCGTACCGGAAGGTGCTGTCGATCGAGACGGCAAGTTCCTGCGCCGCGCGGATGGCGTGGTGGTCTTCAACTTCGGCAAGAGCCGCGGCCTGCCCGCGGTCGAAGATCTCGGGCTGCTCGAGTGGGTCATGCGCCAGGCGTTCATGACGCCCGAGACCAGGAATGTCGCTCGCGCGCTCCATAACGAAGGGGTGCGGACGTGGCCGACAATGCACCACGTTTCCCATCGGAATAGTTAACGGAGCCATTCATGAGTCAGCTGATGTTGGACTGGGAGCGGACGGATGACAGCGGGATCGTGATGCACGACCCCGGGCAGCTCGCGCCCGGGCCGTGGCAGCCGCGGCGCAGCTTCGTCGAGACGAAGATCGCCGAGCTGGCCAGATCGATCGCCGAGGTCGGCGTCTTGCAAAATTTGGTCGCGCAGCGCCCGGACAACGGCGGCCCCGCGCTTATTGTGTCTGGGGAAAGCAGGTGGAGAGCTGCGTCCCGCGTGCCCGGTGCGCGCCTGCCTGTGCGCCTGGTCGACCTCACTCCCGCGCAGTGTCTCACGATCAGCCTGATCGAGAATCTCGGCCGCAATGACCTGACCGCACTCGAGGAAGCGGCCGGCTACGCGAAGTACCGCGAGTACGAGCCGGAGATCACGCAGGTCGTGATCGCGCGCCGCGTCGGCAAGGACCAGTCGCACATCGCGAGCATGCTGGGTCTGCTGCAGCTGCCGGACGAGGTGCGCGAGCTGATCAATGACGGCATCATCGCGTGGTCGCTCGCGCGTGACCAGCTGGTGCGCTGGGCGAAGGAAGAGGCCGGCATCCGTGACCGGTTCTTCCGCGCACTGCTGACATACATCGCGGCCCGGCCGGACCCGAAGGATGTCGTGACGCGCGTGTGGCTGTCGCCCGTCGTGACGAAGCTGGCCGAGATCTACGTGACGTGTGCTCCGGCGCCTGCGGCCGTGGCTGCGACGAAGGGGGAACCGGCAGCCAGCGCGGCGAAGAGTGCGCCCAAGCCGGCGCCAAAGCCGTCGGCAACGAACACGATCAACGCGCTCACGAACCACAAGATCGAGGCCTCCAGCTTCAAGGGCGCGCTGAACAACGCGTCGATCGACGACTGCCAGGCAGTGTTGAAGGTGGTGCGCACGAAGATGGGTCAGAAGAAACGCGTCGCAGCGATCGAGAAGCGGCTGAAAGAATTGCAGGCCGCGCGGCGCGCGTCCGCGAAAAAGAAGAAGCCTGCGGCGAAGCGCACGAAGCAGGAAGACATCGAGGCGCAGGCAGACCAACCGCCGCGCCAGCAGCACATGATGTCCCCGTCCGACGAGGCCATACACCGGATCCACACCGACACCGTGCATACGTGCGTGTTCTGCGGCTGCACCGATATGAACGCGTGTGAGGGCGGCTGTGGCTGGCTTGCGACGGACCCGGACCGCAAGCTGGGCGTGTGCAGCGCCTGCGCGGAGAATCCGGAGGCGGCGAAAGCGAAGCTGGATGCGCATCTCTTCGGACCGCCGGCGCAGGAAAATCAGCCGGAAAATATTCCGGAGGCATTCCAGGAAGATTCCGCGGAACCCGCGCCTGAGCCGCCCGGCGGCCTGGTGGGTGCGCTGCTGCCGCTGCTCGATGACTGCACCATTACGCTGGCCATCGCGCGCCTGGTCCAGCCCAGCGAAACGATCTGCATCATCGTCACTCCGAAACGCATCGGCCACAAGCACCAGATCGCGCCGCTCACCTTGAGCGGTGAGGCCGCGGCGATCGAGGCCGAACTGCTCGCGAAGTTGCCTGCCTACATTACCAACTTGCTCGGCGAGACGCCCGCGGCACAGGAGGCGCCATGAGCTACGGAATCGTGTGCCTGACCTGCAGGAAGTACCTCAACGTAGGCGTGCAGAAGCTCGAACATGCATATGCCTGCAAGTGCGAGCAACCTCGGTACAGCGAGAATGCCGTTAGCGAAATCTCGAAAGAGCAGGCGGAGAAGTATGCCCTTGCGCAAGCCAGGAGCGGCATCCGTGCTGCGCGCAGACAGGAGGACGAATAGATGCCACGCAAGTTCATCTACCACGGCATGGAGCTCGTCGATCCGGATCCGCAGATGAGTGTGGAGCAGGTGCGCGACCTCCATTCCGTAACACACCCGGAGCTCGCCAATGCCAGTGTCACGGGCCCGAGGAAATCGGGCGAAGACCAGATCTGGACCTTCGCGCGCGCCGTCGGCGCAAAGGGTTGACGATGCGACGCTGCGAGTACTCGACGATCTCGACCGCGCGGAAGCCGGGCTCGGCACCACGGCCAGGCGGACGCTGATCACGGAATGGCAATCGCAGCAAGAGCCGCCAAAGGCGGCAGGGGTCCTCGCGAAGGCGCTCGGTCTGCGAAACCGATTCGGCCAGGACAAGACGCACATAATGCCGCCTGCGGGATCGCTCCTGCCACCGGTCTAGCGCTGCCCTCGCTCGACGGCGTGGCGAGCCGGATCCGGATCACGCACAACGAGCCCGCACACATCCGCTGTGCGCGCGCGTTGACTCTGGCCGGCGCTGCCGACCCCGATCACTGGCTGCGCGCGAAACGCGACGCGCACAAGTACCTGCAGCGCACGCTTGAAGCGTGGATCGATGAGGGCTACGGCGATCTGCCGCGTGTGACTACACTCGATGCCGGGCTGGTGCATGGCCTGGCCGAAGTGTACGGCCACAGTGAATCGGCAGAGGAGCCCGCGTGTTACCACGTGATTGTCGCCGCCAACTCGTATATCCCGGTGCACCTGGACGCGGCGATGCGAGTACTCGAGGCCGCGGATCCGCGCTTCCCGGTGACGTTCCACGAGCTGCTGCTCAGCGCGATGAGTTCGGTCAGCGAGGTCTACTGCTGGCACGACGCGCTCGGTGACGAGTGGTCCGCGCAGCTGCTCTTGCACCTGAGCCGTCCCGAAGCCGAGCGCGCCGACGAGTATGTGATCGAGATCGAGGAGCTGGACTGGAAGGAGCTCGATGAGCTCGCGAAGGCCGTGCTGCCGGCGTACCTGCACAGGAAGCCGTACAGCGTGCGCCAGTTGCGCGATCGCCTCTGCCGCACGACTCAGCCGGCCGCGCTTCGGCTGTTCACTGACCTACTGGCCATCCTGAACGAGACGCGCCTCATGCGCTGGCGCGAGGACTGGCGCGAGGCGTGGGAGTCACTACAGGAGATCCAGGACGATCTCATGGCGCCCTGGCCGGCGTTCTTCCTCGGGTTCACGGCAAACGACCACCTGGCCGGTGTCTTTGAGCAGGAGTGTTTCGACCGGGACAACTACGGCATGGAGGCGGCGCCGTGTCTCGTGTTCCGGATCGACGTGACGGATCTCGATTCGGTCCGCCGGGCCCGCGAGCTGCTCGTCCGAGCGTGCCGGATCCTGGGAATGATCAAGCAGCTGGTCGATACGTTGCCGGCCGTGGCCGATCCGCGCGCCCTCGTGAACATCGTGGTGCACGGATGAACGCGCTTGTGCAGATCGGCCGCTCGCGCGAGTTCCACTTGCGCCATGCGGTGTTCGTCTATCAGGCGGCGTGGGACGGCAGCAGCTCTTTCGCGCTCACGCACGACGTGCTGTCAGAGGACGGCAAGAGGCCGCGGCTAGCCGCCGGCCAGCTCGTTACGATGTCGTTCTTGCAGGAGCTCGCAAAGGGACTCGGCGAGGGCCTGCAGCCCGAAGTGCTGCCGCCGAACGTGCTGTGCAGAACGCCGCACGTGGTCGCGTGGTGGACGCCGGCGTGCACGCGGCCGCTGTTCTTCCGCCATGACTCGGAGCTCGGCAAGGTCAGCGGCAAACACTTCCCGGTGCCTGCTCTCGTGTGGCGCGCGTCCGGCCGCGAGCTGCACATCCGCGCGTTGCAGGCCTGCGAGCGACCCGGCGCCCGAACGCCGCTCTACAAAGCACCATTCTGGAACACGAACAAGGAAGGACTCGTGTGCCAAGGCAGCATGAAAAAGCCGGAGCGGCTCAACGCCGGCGTGCTGACCGAATGGGAGGATGGCTATTTCGCGGCCGAGTTCACGCACGTGTTCGACCAGTTCAGCGCGAAGGATGCCACGGCGTTCAAGGGCGGCATCATCGAGCTTTGGCGCTCACTGGCCGGACCGCGCGGCAACCGTAAGCCGTTCCCGGTCGATACGCTGGTGCCGGCGAAGCAGACGCTCGAGCAGTTCGTCGCGGGCAAGGACGACGGCGATCGCTATGCATAGGCTGCCCGAATATTTCCTGGAGGACAAGATCCGCGTTCTGGTGGTGGGTTGTGGCGGTACGGGATCCGCGATCGCGAGCGGGCTCGTGTATCTGCATCACGCATTGATCGCGCGCGGGCATCCGCACGGGCTGCGTGTGACGGTGCAGGATGGCGACGTGATCACTGCAGCCAACTGCGTGCGCCAGCCGTTCAGCGTGTCGGACATCGGCCTGAACAAGGCGGTGCTGCTGGTCACGCGCATCAATGCGTTCTGGGGCCTGGACTGGCACGCCGAGGATTTCCACCTGGTCGCGAACAGCGGCATCGAGGCGCACATCGTCATCGGCTGCGTCGACACGCGAGCAGCACGCAGAACGATCGAGCAGGTCACGCGCGCACAGGAGGTCAACTACTGGCTGGACCTCGGCAACCGCGCAGACGATGGCCAGTTCTTGCTGGGCCAGCCGCCGGGCACGGCTCCGGATTCGCGCCGGCTCCGCACGATCGCGGAGGAGTGGCCAGAGCTGCTCGACCCGAAGCTCGACGATGACACGCTGCCCAGCTGCAGCGCGCTCGAGGCGCTGACGCGGCAGGGCCCGTTCATCAACCAGGTGCTGGCCAATCACGCGCTCGCGCTGCTATCGCGGCTGTTCCTGAAAGGTGAGACCTTGCACCGCGGCGCCTTCGTCAACCTGGTGAGCGGGCGCGTCGCGCCGATCTTCGTGCCGCCGGCGCCCGTGCTCTCGATCGAGGATGAGCGCGAGATCCGGATGTGCGCTGCATCAGGCTGCGCGCCCGAGGTACTGATGGATGCGTTTGGGCTCGACGAGGTCGAGTTCCGGCAGATCACGGCGCGGAGGAATCGTGCTGCATGAGCTCACGCGATCATGTTTCGGCCGGCGGCGTGGACGATGAGTTATACAAACGGGCAACGCTGAACACATCGAACTTGCCGCCCGTGCTCGCGACGGAACCGCTTGAGCAGGCAACGGAACGAATCAAGGAGAAACTCGCCGAGCACGTGAAGTGGGACGGTGAGGATTCTTCTGCCGTGCGCACGGCGCGCTGGTGTCTGGCTGAATTCGAGAAAGGCATGCGTGACGCCTGCGAGTTGTGGCGGCCCACGTCCGATGCCGCGCGCATCACGGGCTGGGAGGAAGCAACGCTGACGAAGTGGGCCCGCCGCAAACTGGCCGGCGAGAAGCTGCCATTCGCGTGGCGGTCGCTCGAGGTCACGAAGGCGCCGGATGGATACCGGTTCAGAGTGTCGTCGATTCCTGCTAAGGGTGCGAGGTCGGCGTGAACCCACGACGCCGCAAGGACGAGACGGAATCCGGTCTCTGGCGCTCCGGGCCATTCGGTGAGCACGGCTTCACGGTGCGCGCGCGGGAGAAGCGCCGCGGCGGGCCCGTCGTACTCGACTCGCAGGCGAATCGTGCGGAGGCGACCGGGATCCGCGTGCGCGATCGCAATGGCCGGATCATCCCGGGCGCGATCACTCGAGCCGAACAGCTCGCGAAAGACCGCGCCGCGGAACTGCAGCTGTCCCGCGCGCGCGCTGAATTGCCGGATCCGGCACGCATGACGCTGGCCCAGGCGTACGAGAAGTACTTCGCCGGCGGCCTGCCCGACAGCAAACCGGCGAAGGTGCACCACAAGGCTGCGCGCACGTTTTGGCTCGCCGAGCTGAGCGAGGACACGCCCTGGAATCGCATCACGCCCGCCGACGTCGAGCAGGCTGCACTCGAGCTGGGAAAGCAGGGACGTGTGCAGACGGCCGACAAACGAGTGAAGTGCCTGCGTACGGTGTGGCGCTGGCTCATGGACAGGAAAGACATCGAGGGCCTGAAGAACCCGACGCGCGGGTTCGACTTCGATCGACTCTGGCAAGGCTACACCCCTCGGCAGCCGCGCTACTCGGCCGCGGAGCTGCGCAAACTGTTCACCGTGCGATACGAAGTGGATCCACGGTTCGCGCTCATGCTCGCACTGGCCGACGACTCAGGTGCCCGCTCTGTCGCGCTGTACACGGCCAGGCGCTCGATGGTGGATGAGTCGATGGACGTGCCGCCCTCGCCCGAGCAGGCACCGTTCGGCTGGGCACTGCTGGCGGCGCTGAAGGGCCAGGCCCGCATGCTGACGTATCTCACGCTGCGCCAGCGAATCGAGATCGTGCGCGCGACATGGATGCGCTGGAACGGCGTGCGCTGGGTGCCCGGCTTTCTGAGCGTGCTGGAGGGTCAATGGAACGCGCTGGGCGCAGACTACCCGCTGGTGCCAGGCGGACACCTCTCACGCGACGGCATGGCCGCCACGTCGAAGCCGGTGAGCGGCAACACGGCATTGCGCTGGCTGCGCGAGGCCGAGGAAGCGGCGGGCGTGCCGCGTATCGCGCGCCGCAAATGGCACGGCATCCGACGCGCGTGGAGCGATTACACGCACGCCTCGACCGACCTCGATGTGGTAACTGCGGCCGGGGGCTGGAGCCGTCGGGAAACGGTCGAAGAGATCTATCTGTCGCGGGTACGCCTCGGACACCTCGAGCGCAGCCGCGCGGCGCAGGAACAGAAGGGAAACTGGGCATGAAAGCACCCGAAACGGTACCCAATCCGTACCCCCAACAAAGAACCCCTTGTGGGGCGCGGACTTTTCTCTCTGTGCGATTCCCGGGGGTGGATTCGAACCACCATTGGAGGATCCAAAGTCCTCAGTCCTGCCATTAGACGACCCGGGAGCGAGCCCGGTAATTTAGCGATTCAAGGCGTCCGGGCCCAGTTGTATGGCGGTTGGTCAGTAGGAAGTCCAGGCGGTGGTAACCGTTTCGATGGTACGCAGATCGGGCCTGATCTCGCGCAGGTTTTTGGCCGCTCGCGCAGCCAGTCGGCGAAGGGGAAAGAGGCCAAAAAGGGCGGACCCACTGCCGGCCAGCAGCGCGGTAGTGGCACCGGCCTCTTTCAGCGCATCGCGTATTTCCGGAAGCTCAGGATAACGCGGAAAAAGTACGTTCTCGAAGTCGTTGCGGGCGTCCTGCTGGGCGGAATCCCAGCCTTCCAGCCGAATCGGCTTAATGACGTGAGGCGCGGCCAGGGCCAGCGACTCGATGGCCTGATAGGCCGCGCGCGTTTCGATGGCAAAGGGCGGCACGACCAACAACGTGGGCATTGGAGGGAGCGGACTCAGCGGCAGGAGGCGTTGACCGCGTCCCCAGCCCAAAGCGAGCGAAGAGCCACACAGAAAGAACGGCACGTCGGCGCCCAGTTGAGCACCGAGCTCGGTCAGCTGCGCGTCACTCAGCGGATTGTGCGTCAGCAGGTTCAGGCCCTTCAGCGTGCTGGCCGCATCACTCGAACCGCCTCCCAATCCGGCACCCACCGGAATCCGTTTTTTAAGGCGCAGCGTAGCACCTGGCGGCTTGTTGGCCTGGGCAAAAAAAAGTTCGGCGGCGCGCTGGACCAGATTGTGGGACCCGGTTGGTACGCGGATGCCGTCCGCACATTCGATATCGAGTTGCAGCCGGTTGCCTCCCAATGTGATCTCGACATCGTCGGCAAAGTCGAGGGCACAAAACACGGTTTCGATCTGATGGTAGCCGGTTTCTTCACGCGCCAGGATCTGCAGGCGCAGGTTGATCTTGGCGCGTGCCGCCAGGCGCACGATGGCGCGCTCGATGCGAGCGCGGCTCACGTTGTACCTCGACCGGGCAGCTCGCGCTCGATGGCGGCTTCCACGGTTTCCTCGCTGTGCTCCACCTCACGCCAGGAGAGGCCGAGGCGCCAGGCGTAGTAGAGGCCGATGAGGGTAACGGGGATGAAACCGCCGATGTGAAAACCGAGGGCAAAACCGAGCGCCTTGTTGACATCGATCAAGAACAGCTCGACCAACACAATGCGAGCGGCGTATTCGAACGTGCCGAAGAAGCCAGGCGCAGACGGCAGTGAAACCGCGAGCGCCACCACCGACTGCATGAAGAGCGCACCAGCAAACGGAACGTCGATATGGAAAGCCATGAACCCAACCCAGAAGCCGAGTCCATTGACCAGCCAGATCACCGCGGTTTGAAAGGCAAGCGTGGCCATGAGTGTGGGCGATCGGAGCGAGCCCAATCCGGCCAGAAATGCTGCCAGCGCATCGACCAGCGGCCGGCGCACAGCGCGGGGCAAAACGGGCGCAATGCGCTGCTCGACAAAGCGCACGGTGCGGGTTGGCCAGAGCACCAACAGCAAACAGACCAGGATCAACGCACCGACGATCAGCCCGAGCGTGGTGGCCATGCCGGAGAAGTCGTAGCCGGCCAGCTCCTTGACCTGCGGAAAACCGGGCAACGCAATGGCCAGGAACAGGAATGACACGAGAGCCACTGCGTCAAATAGTCGTTCAGCAATGAGCGAGGCAAAGGCCGCAACCATCGACGCGTTCTGCTGTCGGGCCAGTGCGTACGCACGGGCAAACTCGCCGATGCGGGCGGGCAACAGGTTGTTGCCCATGAAGCCAATGGTGGTGGCGGCGAAACGTGCGCGAAACGGTGAGTTGGGTGCCGCCACCTCGAGCAGCGGCTTCCAGCGCCATGCGCGCAGGGGAAAGACTGCGGTGACAAGCGCAACGCTGAGCAGTAACAAGCCGATATTCGCGCGGCGCACTTCGGCCAGGACCTGGCTAAAATCAACGCCGCGCATCGCCCAATACAACAATGCCGCACTGAGCAGGATGCCCAGTATGGCCTTCCAGTCGAAAATGCTCCTTGGTTTGCCGGGCGGCTCCTTCACGCTATTCCGAGCCGGATCAAATCGAAAAGCTCCTCGACCGTTTCCCGAGCGGTCTGGTCATGGCCAGCCAGGCCTTCCACTTGAGAGCGCAGCTCGAGCGCCCGCCGCAGCGCGCGTTCACCGCGGTAGCACAAGTCGGCAATGGGCACCGTTTCGTCGGGAGCGAACGAACGGGACACGGCCGCGCTACTCGCCGAAGCTGAAGCAGCCATCGATGCCAGCGGCGCGGACGCGCCCGCAGTCAACGGCATGGCCTCACCTTCACCGTATCGCTCCACCAGCTCCGTGCGCAGAGTGCGCAGCGTACTGAACGCTGCGGTGGGCTGGGGATCCGTGCCCTGGCGCAACGGCTCGAGGGAACTGCTCAGCACGTCGCGCGCGGCCCGAAACGCCGCGAACCACTCGTCCTTGACCGCCACGTTGAGCTTGACCACGAGGCGCGCCAAATCCTCGATGGCGCGCAATGCTTCCGCCACCATCTTGATCTCATCCAGGCGAGCGGCGCCCAGCAGTGCGCGCTGACGTCTCACAATGGCCTTGAGTGCGTCGCGACTGCGCGGATCCTGCGCCAATTGGGCCAGTGCAACATCAATTTCGGTGGTGATGCCGGTCACTTCGTGCGCCGCGAATTCGCGGAATTGCCGGCTGGCCAGGGAGCGTTCACCGGCCGGCTGTCCCGCTTGCATGACGGGCGCGGGCAATTCGATGCCCGCTTCATGCCAACGCTCGATCACCCTGCGTACGCGCGCTTCCGCTTCATCGTCGGGTTCAGCGCCGTGTACCAGTGCGTACAAATCTTCCACTGTGCGGCGAGCCCGTCCGCTCACATCGGCGTTCCACGCCACCCGGCCGGAGCCGACCGCACGGGCTGCCGCTTCCAGTCCCAGCCCGGCGCGATAGACGCGTGTTTCGCGCGCCAGGTGCGCACTGCCGCGCAGGCCTTTGGCCAGCCGCGCCAGCTCGCTGGCGTCGCCGCCCGCAGTGTCGAGTTGGCTCAGTGCGGCATCGATGCGGGTCAGCAGCTCCGTGGACTCCGTGATGAAATAGTCGCGCAGCGTGGCCATGGATCACTCCGGCAATGCGCGCGCCTGCGCGCGCGCCTGCAGCACAATTCGTTTCATCTCGCGCACGGCGGCTTCCATGCCGACCAGGAGTGCGCGGCTAACAATGCTGTGTCCAATATTGAGCTCTTCGATGGCGTGCAGGTCAGCCACGCAGCTCACGTTTTCATAGGTGAGACCGTGACCGGCATGCACGGCCATACCGGCTGAGCGCGCCAACTCGGCCGCCCGGCACAGTCGATCCACCTGCTGGCGCACGGATGCCGCCGCATGGGGCGCACGCTCGGCTTTCCAGGCCTCGGCGAATTCACCTGTGTGCAGTTCCACGGCATGTGCGCCCAAATGGCCTGCGTTGCGTATGACGCCGGCATCTGGATCGACGAACAGTGACGTGCGAATCGAAACATCGCGCAGACGTTGCACAGCCGCGGCAATGGCCGTGCGCTGAGTGGCATCGCTCAAATCGAGACCACCCTCCGTGGTGATCTCCAGGCGCTGCTCCGGTACAATGGTGACGGCCATGGGCCGCAATGCGAGCGCCTGGTCCAGCACGTCGCTGGCGGTGGCCAGCTCCAGGTTTACTCCGGTCCGCACCGTGGACATGAGCAACTGGAGATCGCGGTCCTGGATGTGACGCCGATCTTCCCGCAAGTGGACCGTGATGCCATCCGCACCACCCAACTCGGCTAAGACGGCGGCCCGAACCGGATCGGGCTCGTTGGTGCGCCGAGCCTGCCGAACGGTGGCTACATGGTCAACGTTGACGTACAGACGCAGGGTCATGTTGGGCTATGCTGTCAGGCGCGCTCTTCGAGCAGCGTCTCCAGCTCTTCGACTTTCTGTTCATCCAGACCGGCAAGTTTTGCCAGGCGCAACAGCTCGCGACCGAGCGCGCAATATAACGAGCGATCCTCCTCGGACAACCGCGCGAGATGCAAGCGCACGGTGTCCACATCACCACGCGGAATGGGACCGGTCAACGCAGCCCGCACGCCCAGCTGCTCCAGATTGTCGAGCGTGCCGCGAATCAACGGTAGCAGTGCGGGCACGGCTTCCTGCTCGGGTATACCTGCCTCATCCATCAGACGTACGGCAAACGATACCAGCGCGACCAGGTAGTTGGATGCGGCCACGGCGGCCGCGTGGTAGACGGGCCGTCGCACGGGCGGTACCAGCAAAGCGCGCCCGGAAAGAGAGTCAACCAAACGTCGCGCCGCGGCAATGGCGGCCGGTTCCCCCGCAATTGCGAAGGCGGCGCCGATCAGTCGATCGCCGGACAACCAGGGATCGGCCACGGCCTGCAATGGATGCAACGATCCGACCGTATAGCCCACGGCGTGCACGGAAGAAAGCACCTCGGTGGAGAGCGCACCGGAGAGGTGAAACACGGCGCAGCCAAGGGGCGGTACACCGGCATGCGCAAGGTCGTAGGATACTTCCGCGAGCGCGGTGTCGGGCACAGCCAGAATCACAATGGTTGTGCCACTTGGGATGGGGTGAGGACCGACGCGGTATTCCGCGGTGAGCGCGCCCGGCTCGAAGATGGGGTGGGGCGGTGGTTCCAGCCCGCGTCCATAATAAATGAGGCGGTCTACGGCTCTCGCTTGCAGGAGCGCCGCACCGAGAGCCAGCCCCATGCGGCCCGGCCCCACAATAACGACGTTTTCACTCACGCGTCGAACGGACTTCTATGCCGGAGCGTCGTTGTAAGCGACCGAGCGCAGCCAGGGGCAAACGCGCCACCAAATCGATGGTGCCATCCCGTTCCTGGCGCTGAATTACTTCGCCTTCGCGGTACACTGCAGCCAGGCTCTCGCCGTCCGACGATGGGATGCTCACGTGGACCTTGGGCCGCTGCTCGTGCATCACCTCGAGCAGAACTTGCCGGAGCGGCTCGAGCCCGCCGCTGGCCAGGGCCGAAACGAACACGGCCCGCTCGGCAAACAGTGCTTGCACGAGTTGCCGAAATTGTTCTTCCTCACCGTGGGTGAGCCGATCGATCTTGTTGAACACGAGCAAGGTTGGCCGACCACTCAACTGCAGCTCCGCCAGCACTTCTTCCACGACCTGCTTTTGTTCCTGCCAGCCGGGATGCGCGGCGTCGATCACGTGCAACAGCACGTCCACGTTGCCGGCTTCTTCCAGCGTGGAGCGGAAAGACGCGACCAGGTGGTGCGGCAGCTTGCGGATGAATCCTACGGTATCGGTCACGAGCATGCGTGTGTTGGGTGCCAGCTCGACTGCGCGTGTGGCTGGATCGAGCGTGGCAAACAACCGGTCTTCCACGAAGAGTTCGGCGCCCGAGAGTGATTGCAGGACGGATGACTTGCCGGCGTTCGTGTAGCCCACCAGTGCGGCCCGGAATTCTGCTTCGCGCCCCTTACGCTGCGTGGCGCGCCGGCGTGCCACGGTCTCCAGCTTGTCCCTGAGATCCTGAATTCGTTTGCTGATCAGACGGCGGTCCGTCTCGAGCTGTGTTTCACCAGGACCACGCAACCCGATACCGCCGCGAATGCGGGAGAGGTGAGTCCACATGCGCTTGAGGCGGGGCAGCATGTACTCGAGCTGCGCCAACTCGACCTGCATTTGGGCTTCCGCAGAACGTGCGCGCGTAGCGAATATGTCCAGGATCAACTCGGCACGGTCCATGACTCGCGCGCGCAGTTCATCCTCCAGATTCTTGCCCTGTGCCGGGGAAAGCTCTTCGTCGAAGATGACCAGCGTGCCTCGTTTTTCCTGAAGCGTCGCTTTCAGTTCTTCAACCTTGCCTTCGCCGATGTAGTACTTCGGGTGCGGCCGGTCCAGCCGCTGCCGGACCCGAGCCACGACCTCACCGCCCGCCGTATCGGTCAATCGATCAAGCTCGTTCAGGTGCTCGGCCGCCAGCTCTGTGGCCACGTCTTTGGTCGGCGCGCCAACCAGGATTGCGCGTTCTTGCGGTGTCGCGACTTCGATGGGTGCCGGGATGCCTTTTCTCCTGCGCTGTTCCACTGAAGAAGTTACGCCCAGGCCGGTCGGCGTAAAGGCCGAACCGTCACCCATGGGAACTTGTTTGGTAAGTGGCCCGTTGAGAGATTGCACGCGGCCGTGTGGGTCGCTGCCCTGCCCTCCGTTCAGGAAGTAATCGATGACCGGGTCCTCACGCCGGGATTTCCTGGTTGCCTCGTCGACTCTGCTGAGCTCGGCCTGGCTGACCGCGCACTTGCCCGAAATCGAAGGGCTGGGCGCAGCCGCCCAAGCGGCGTTGCAGGCCAGACAGGAACTCAAGAATCTGTCCCCTGCCGAAGCCCGCACGGTAGCGGCCTTCGCCCAGCAGATCGTGCCTACCGACGCGACGCCGGGCGCCCGTGAGGCCGGCGCCATCTATTTCATCGATGGCGCGCTGGGCAGCATGGTTCGACAGCTGAAGCCGGTGGTACAGGAAGGCGTGCGCGCACTGGACGCTGCCGCGCACGCGCGCAATGCGCGGATCGAATCGTTTGCCGATCTGAGCGCCGCGCAACAAATCCGCGTCATGAAGGATGTACAGGAACAGCAGTACTTCAACGTGCTGCGCACCCTCGTGATCATGGGCGTATTCGCCGATCCCAAACACGGCGGTAACCGCGCCAACGCCGCCACCCGCATCATGGATTTCCAGCACCAACCGGTATACGCACCGCCCTTTGGCTACTACGACTCGCCTGAAAAAGCCGGTAGACCGGCGGGCGATGAAGTATGAACAGTGTGCGCTTTCGGCAAAACGAGCCCGTGGACTTCGTGGTCATCGGGTCGGGCGCGGCCGGCGGTGTCATGGCCCGCGAGCTGTCCGTTGCCGGCTTTCAGGTAGTGGTGCTAGAGCAAGGACCGTTTCGGCAGTCCCACGAATTCACGCACGATGAACTGGGCGTCTGGTTCAACGCCGAATTAGGCGGCGAGTTGGTCGATCATCCCGTGAGCTGGCGTAAGAGCGACACCGAGCAAGCGACATTCGATCCCATGGACGGACCGCGCATCTTCTGCGCGCGCGGTGTGGGCGGCAGCAGCGTGCACTTTACCGCCAATTTCTGGCGCTTTCACGAAATCGACTTCATTGAGCGCAGCGTGCTGGGCGCCATTCCCGGCACCGGCTTTGCCGACTGGCCCATCACATACGCCGACCTCGAGCCCTATTACACAAAAGTGGACTGGGAGATTGGTGTTTCGGGTACACCCGGTCCATTCGACCCGCCCCGCTCGCGGCCATACCCCATGCCGCCCTTGCCCGTGAAATCTTCCGGCGTGTTGTTCGAGCGCGGTGCACGCAAGCTCGGTCTGCATCCGCAGCCCGCACCCATGGCCATTCTCTCGCGGCCGCACAACGGACGTGCGGCCTGTCAGCACTGCGGCTATTGCATGGGATACGGTTGTGAGTTCGGCGCCAAATCGTCCACGCTGGTCGCCATGATTCCGCAGGCACTGGCCAGTGGCAAATGTGAGATTCGTCCCCATTCTGCGGTGGTCGAGATCACGACCAACGCCACGGGCCGTGTGACGGGCGCTCGCTACCTCGATCGGGCCGGCCAGGAGCAACACCAGGAGGCGAGGGCCGTAGTCCTTTCCGGCAATGGCGCGGAAACACCGCGCCTGCTGCTCATGTCAACTTCGTCTCGCTTCCCCAACGGACTTGCCAACTCGAGCGGGAACGTTGGCAAGTATCTCATGTTCAACACCAACCCCACGGCCTGGGGCACGTTCGAGCATCCGCTCAACGAGCACAAGAGCGTGCAGGTCACACGCATCGTCCACGATTTCTACGATGCAGATCCCAGGCGCGGCTTCTATGGCGGTGGCGGACTGGACGGCCGGCAATTCTACGGCCCCATGTCGTTTGCGTTGTTCTTGCGCCAGCCGAATGCGCCCAGCTGGGGTGCCGAATGGAAACAGTGGTTGCACCACAACTTCACGCGCACCATGTGCATCAACGGCCATACTACGTCACT
>JBOHRF010000088.1:0-17407 GCA_050732575.1 Longimicrobiales bacterium | reverse complement strand
CGTCACGCCCGTCACGCCCGTCACGGCCGTCACGCCCGTCACGCCCGTCACGCCCGTCACGGCCGTCACGCCCGTCACGCCCGTCACGCCCGTCACGCCCCAACCAGCCATGGTTGTGCCCCGGCTACAGGGTTACCCTGGCAGCATGAATCGGAATCCAGCGTTCAGCACTCCCGAACTGCTGCTCGTCCTTACGCTGCTGGGCGCGCTGGCCGGGCTGGCCGCACCCAATTTCGTGCGCGCGCTCCATGTGTTGTCGGTGCAGGCCGCTCGCGATGCGGTCGTTGCTGCGGCCACGCGCACGCGTGCGCTGGCCCTGGCGCAGGGCGGTGCCTTCCTGCGCGTAACGGAGAATGGAACCCTTGATGTGTTGGCGCGTGACAGCACGCGCGTGCATGCCACATGGGACCTGCACGATCGATATGGCATTGCGCTCGAGATCGAGAATTCGGCCCGCACCAGCACGTTGCTCGAGTATGACGCACTGGGTGTGGGCCGGCTGGCCAATCTCACGCTGCGCGTTCGGCGCGGTGAGGTGGAAGGCGCCGTCACCTTCTCCGCGTATGGAAGGCCTCGCCCGTGGTAACGCGGCGCGGTTTCGGCCTGGTCGAAGTCGTGGTGGCGTTGACCCTGGTCGGTGTTGCGTTGTTAGGTGTGGCCGGCTCGGCGCTTTTGGCCGGGACGCTATTGCGTCAGGCTGAGGCGAGCGAGCGCGGCGCAATGGAGGCGCTGCAAGTGATCGATTCCCTGGCTCAGACGAGCACGCCGTCCTCGGGAGAACGGAGCACGGACCGATTCCACATTTCCTGGCGAGTGAGTCCGGATTCGTCAGGCCTGCAGCAACTCGATGTTGCCGTTTCGTACGCAGACGGAAATGCATCGCACTCGGCTGCCTACCGGATTGTCCTCGCGTCCAGGCAACCATGAGCGTCCGCACCGGTCATTCCCTGCTCGAGTTGCTGGTTGCGCTCACCCTGGGCGCGATCGTGTTGACGGCGGCCGTGGGGCTGTTGCACGGCATGACCAGCCTGGCGCGTGCCACCAATGCGCGCACGCTGCGCAGTGAAACGCTGCGCGTGGTGGCGGAAGTGCTGCGCGCAGAAACGCGCTGGCTGCATCCGTTGCGCGATGTGCGGGCATGGGCGGCGGATTCCCTGGCGCTGCGCGCGCTCCGCGCATCCGGTACCGTATGCGTGCAGAACACGGATGGCAGCGTGCTGCTGGGTGTGGATGCATTGCGCGCGCCCGATCCGGCCAAGGACTCGGTGCTCATCCTGCGTGGCGCTGATCAGGAACTGGGCGCCGATCTGCTCAATGCAGAGCGCCGCACGAACGGTTGTAACGGGCGCACACAGACCTACCGGGTGCTCACCAGTGTACCGCTGCTTCCCGGAGATCTGGTTCTGATCTTCGAGGCCGGCGCGTATTATCTGAGTGAACGTGCACTGCGTTATCGGCTGGGCCGCGAGGGCCGGCAGCCGTTGACGGGTGAGACGCTGGATACACGTCGCACGTTCTTCGCGCCCGGCGCCACGGGTGGAACAGCCGTGCTGGCTGCAGGCGCTGCGCGCGCTGGCACAGAGTCCATGCGCGTGCGCCTCCCCTTTCTGAATCAGCAACCATGACACGATTCGAAGCGCGAGCCGGGATCGTCCTGCCGGTGGTGATCGGCGTGCTGGTGCTGATTGAGCTGCTGGCCGTTGCCATCATAAGCGCGGCCCACCAGGAACGTGCTGTTTCCGACCAGCGTGTGTGGGCCGTACACGCGCAACTGGCCGGTCGCTCGGCACTGGCAAAGATCACGGCAGCGCGGCACGACAGCGTGCAGGCACTGGCACCCGGCGATCGTATGAGCGTGGTTGATGAGACGGATTCGCTGGGCACTCGTGTTATCGCAGACCTGGAGCGCCTGGCTCCGGGCTTGTTCCTGGCGCGGGCCAGCACGGAATCGGGTCCGGTCCAGCGCGCGGCCCGGGCCAACGCGGCTCTGCTTCTGGTGAGCTTCGACCCGCAGCTTGCACTGGCGCAGCTGCCGGCTGCCATCAACCTGGGTGGCAACGTCCTGCTCGAGGGCACGAGCCAGGTTGATGGCAGTAACGCGGCGCTCGCGCCGAATGGGTGGTCCGCCGCCCGCTGTTCGACCTGGCTGGCGCTGCCTGACGCATTGGGCGGGCTGGCCGTGATACCCGGTGCGCAGGTCGAGGTGAGCGAAGGCGCGCGCTTGAGCGGTGCGCCCCCCATTCATGAGCACACAGCGCTGAGCGGCAGTAGCGCATTCGACCAGCTGGGCGGTTGGTCACTGGCGCAACTCGCAGAGCGGGCCGATCGCCACGAGTCGGGGTTGTTGGAATTGAGCCCGGCCGCGTCAGCCACAGCCTGCCGCACGGATGCACCCGGCAACTGGGGTGCGCCGCTCGAGTCGGACCATCCGTGCGCCGACTATCTCCCGCTCATTCATGCGGCGGGCAGCCTGGTGCTGTCCGCGGGCGCGGGGCAGGGCCTGCTCGTGGTGGAGGGCGATCTGACCCTGGCCGCAGGCGCCCGCTTCTATGGCGTTGCCCTGGTCCGTGGCAGTGCCCGCCTGGAATCGGGTGCCGTGCTGGAAGGCGCGCTGCTGGCGCGCTCGCAGGCCGGTCCAACGGTCCTGGCCAGTGGCCGTGTGCGCGGCTCGACCTGCGCTGTCCTGCGCGCGCTCACGCGGCCTCCTGCCCTGAACCGACTCGAGCGGCGCGCCCCACGATCCTGGATTCCTGTGTTTTGATTCAACAATCCACACCGAAAATGTTTCCGCGGCCAGCAAACATTTCGCTAACAAGTGTGCAAGTCGCCGCATGAGTCCAACTCGCACCTAGACATTTTGACCGGCATGGATCTCGAAGTGGCAACGTGTGAAAGATTGTGACAGACAGTCTGCAGTGATGACGAATCGTAAGGTGTTGAGTCCAGGCATTCTGCGCATCAGTTCCGAAGCGTAGCCCTGATCGCGACCATGGTGGCCATGATGTTGGCCGGTGCACTGGTAACCGTCGGATTCTACGCCGCTTCTCGACACTCGTTGCTTCAATCGGCGCGCACGCTGCAGCGCTGAGCTGCTCGCCGGGTCGAATCCAGTTTTCTTGTCAGCTTGTTCTTGCACGATGCAAGCATTTTTCGTGGCTGCACGCAGAGCGTTGTCAACACTTGAAAATGGGATCGAACAAAATGATACAGCATGTTACATGCAACATGATGGATGGATCATTCTGATGAAAAAGGTCTTGACACTGTGTGGTGCGGTTCATACCATGGATGACCGCCTTCAAGGCCTTCCCCCTAAAAACTCGTGCGGTCCGTGATGGGACTTTTTGGCCGTAACAAAGTCTCTGCTGGTCTCGATATCGGCAGTGGCTTCGTCAAGCTCGTTGTCATCGACCATTCGAAATCGGAACCCGAGATCGTTCAGGTCGCAACCAGTCCACTGGTGCCCGATGCCATTGTGGAGGGCGAAGTGATGGATCCAGTCCTGGTTGCCGAAACGGTCCGCTCCGTGGTTGAAAGCAGCGGCGTGAAAGCTAAGGACGTTGTGTGCGCCGTGGGTGGCCACGACGTGATCATAAAAAAAATTCCGATGGATCGGATGACGGAAGCGGATGCGCGCGAAGTCATTCGTTGGGAGGCCGAGCAACACGTGCCGTTCGACATGGAGAATGTGCAGCTCGATTTCCAGATCCTGGATCCGGATGGTACGAAGCCACAAATGCAGGTGTTGCTGGTGGCAGCGAAACGCGAGCTGATCGAGAACCGGATGAACCTGTTGGCCGATGCGGGCTTGTCACTGGCGGCCATTGACGTAGATGCGTTCGCTTTGCACAACGCGTTCGAGCACAACTATCCGGGCTCGCTGACCGGCCTGGTAGCACTGGTCAATGTGGGCCACGAGACGACTAACGTGAACATGCTGGAAGACGCCGTACCGATTCTGGTGCGTGACATTCCCTTCGGTTCGCGGCGTCTGCGCGAATCATTGCAGCGGGAGCGTGGCCTGACCGCAGATGCCGCAGAAGCCGCGCTGCAGGGCAAAGATGAGAACATGGATCTGCGCGTGATGGTGGAAGACCGCGTGGACGAGCTGGCGGTTGGTGTAGAGCGCGCTGCGGCATTCATTCAGTCGCAGAACGGTGGGGAAGGGATCGGTCGCGTATTCGTTTCGGGTGGCGGTGCGTGCGTGCCAGGTCTGGTTCAGGGGTTGGCGAACCGACTGGGCGTGCGCACCGATGTAGCCAGCCCGCTGCAGCGCGTGGGCGTCCGACCCGAGGTCATGCAATCCGTGTCACTCGACGAGTTCGCGCCCATGCTGATGCTGCCGGTCGGGCTCGCCCTGCGGAAGCATTGAGGAGGCCACATTGATTGAAGTCAATCTTCTGCCTGGTTCGGGCAAACGCGCACGCAAGCGCGGCATGCCCAAGTTGGGCGCGCCGGCGCCGAGCGGTCCCAGCAAAGGGCCCAGCCTGCCCAAGTTCAATCGCGGGTTGGTATTCTCGGCGGTGAGCTGGGGAGGCGGCATTGTCCTGCTGGCCTGGATGGTCATGGGCGGCATGACGCGCAAAGACGAGTTGAAGACCGAGATCGAAGCGGCCGTGCTCGATTCCGCGCGCCTGGCCGAAATCATCAAGACTACGGAAGCGCTCAATGAACGGATGCGCGCCGTGTCCGGCAAGCTGAGCGTGGTGCAGGAAGTCGACGCCAGCCGGTTTGTCTGGCCGCACATCCTGGATGAGCTGGCGCGGGCGCTGCCCGAGCACACCTGGTTCGTGCGTTTGAGCAACCTGCCTGCGGACTCGGGAGTGAAGTACCCGAAGTTCACGGTGGAAGGACGGACCGGCAACAACTTCGCGCTCACCAAATACCTGCAGCAGCTCGAGGCCTCGCCTTTCATTCGTCAGGTCCGGCTGAAGCAGAGTCAGTTGATTCGGGAAAACGAGAAACTCGTTTACGCGTTCATGCTCGATGCTGACTATGAGATGCCATCGCCCGATCTGATTCAGACCGAGCCGCTCTTTGCCAGCAACCTGGACGCAGCGGACACGGGTGGCGCGCCCAACACCGGAGGGGCCGGCGGAGCGCGCAATGCAGCGCCCAACGCGGGGCGCACAGCGCCCAACGCAGGACGAGGCGCAACGCCGAATGCGGCGCCCAATGCGCGCTCGGCCGCAGGTCGGAACACGACGGCTGCCAAGCCACGTACGCAGGAGCCGAGATAATGTTGGGCATACCAAAGGATCCGGCGGGTCAGAAGCGGTTCCTGATCGGAGCGCTGCCGTTGTTGGTGGCGGGCGCCTACTTCCAGTTCTTCCACAAGAAGACGGCGGAAGAGATCACGACGCTGAACGAGCGTTATGAGGAACTGCAGACCAAGAACGAGGTCGCGCGCACGCGCTCGAACCCCGAGACCATTAAGAGTCTGCAAGAGAAGTTGGTCGTGTACGAGCAGCACATGAAGCGCCTGGAGCAGCTGATTCCGCTGCGCGAGCAGGTGCCCGAGCTGTTGTACAACGTGACCGAGCGGGCGCAGGAATCGGGCGTCGATCATGCTCTGATCAAACCCGAAGGTGAAGAGCCGGGCGAGTTCTACACGCAACAG
Source organism: Longimicrobiales bacterium (assembly GCA_050732575.1). Taxonomy (GTDB): domain Bacteria; phylum Gemmatimonadota; class Gemmatimonadetes; order Longimicrobiales; family RSA9; genus JBBDWZ01. The sequence continues at coordinate 11,787 of JBOHRF010000088.1, read as the reverse complement.
ACCTATACCATGCAGGTGATCGGCAGCTATCACGCGATCGGTCGATTCTTCGCCCAGATCGGCTCGCTGCCGCGCATCATCACGCCCACTCAGGTCACCATCATCGTACCCGGTAATGCGCAGTTGAATCGCGTACAGGGTCTGCGTTTGCAGGCTGATTTCAAGATGCAGACGTACATCATTCCGGTGCCGGACTCGCTGAGTGCGCCGCCGGGAACCACACCAACCCAACGGACCAATGCGGGCTAAGCTGCTATTCCCAATCGTAAGTGCGGCGCTCGTGGTCGCTTCTTCGGCGGCCGGGCAAACGCCGCCTACCGGCGTGCCGGAAGGCACGCAACCGACAGCGCCGCCCAGGCCGTTCGTCGAGCCCAAGCTGGCATTCGATCGGGAGGTTTTCACCTATCCGGGTGAGGGCCGTCGCGATCCGTTCCGGCCGCTGGGCGGCGATGACGCACTGGGTCCCATGTTCGAAGACCTGGTATTGCGCGGCATTGTCTGGTCGCCCGTAGCGGCCAACAGCGTGGTGGCCATCAACGATGGCACCAAGAAGCTGTACAAGCTGCGCGTGGGCGAACGCATAGGTAATGCGCGCGTCACGGCCATCGAAAAGGATCGCGTACGCTTTGCCGTGACCAGCTTCGGCATTACGCGGCAAGAGATCATGAGCAAAGCGCCGCGTAAGAGCATTCAGGAGCTGAGGGCGGCACAACAGCAGCAGCAACAACAGGCCGCCAGTCGGGAAGCCGACATCAGTCGACTGCTCGGGCAGGAATTGATTCGGACGTTGCAAACGCGCACGGATAGCACGCGTGTCACCACCCCGCCGGTCCGGCGGGATACGTCGGCGGCCCCGCCCCCCAGGCCGATGAACCTCGAAAGGTAGCCGGGAGTCACCGAGATGATGTCACTCATCCTACTGTGGTTGGCAGCAGTTACGCCTCCGGTCGCGGAAGTCAGGGCGCTCAGCGTCATGCCTGCGACCGATCGAACCGAAGTCGTCATCCAGGTAGCGGGTGACGTGACCGTAAAACACTTCTTCCTGGCCCAGGGCAATCGCCTGGTGCTGGATCTCACGGGCGCGAAGCAGGGTCTGCGGCTGGACTTCTCGGACATTGACCGGGGTGGCGTGCGCGGCATGCGCATCGACCAGTTCAAGCCGCAGGTGGTGCGCGTGGTCGTTGAGCTGGCCCGGCCGGTCAAATACGAGGTGAACCGCGGCACGGGCGAGATTCGCGTCTCGTTCCCCAATCCCGGCTCGACCTTCGAACCGTGGAGCATGGGACTGAACGGTGTAGCCGCGTCCGCACCTCCAGTCGAAGCAGCGCGCACACCCGTGGCGCCGCCTGTGGCCACCAGGACCACACCGGCCGTGACCGCACCTGTGCGTGAAACGCGTACGCCGGCCCAACAGCAGGAAGCGCCGCTCACGTTCGCGTTTGTCGATCAGCCGCTGACTGATGTGCTGGCGGTTTTCTCGGAGATCAGCGGCCGCAGCATCGTGCCGGCACCGGAAGTCGTGACCAAGTCAGTCACGGCGGAAATCAGGGACAAACCCTGGGACCTGGCGTTGGCCTCGATCCTGAGCGCCTACGGCATGGTGGTGACCGAGAACGAAGGCGGCATCCTGATCGTCGAGTCTATGGCCGAAGTGGCCAAGCGCACGGCGACGGAACCGGTAGTCACGCAGGAGTACCGCATCAACTTCATGAGCGCGGACTCCATGATCATGACCGTGCAGTCGCTGCTCACAGCATCGGGCAAAGTGGCGGTCAATCCGGCCGGCAACTCGCTGCTGGTCACGGACACACGCTCCACCGTACATCGCATTGGTCCTATCATCCGGCAGCTCGACGTGCGCCAGCCGCAGGTTTCCATTGCGGCCAAGATCGTGTTCGTCGATCGCACTGCGCTGCAGGAACTGGGCTTCGTGTATGACCTCAAGGATTCGCGCGGCAACCAGCTGAACCGCGTGATTCCTGGCTTCCTGGACGCCAACAACAACGGCATCTTCGAGCCGGACGAGCAGACCGACAACAACGTAGTGCTGCTGGGCGGGAACTCGGTGGCCGCCCTGGCCAACGCCAACTATCGACTGACCACGCCCGCGTTGCAGGTGTTGACCTCGCTGGTCATGGGACGCCACTCGCTGTTCACCTTCATTGAGGCGCTTTCCCAGGTACAGGTCAGTGATGTGCAGGCCTCGCCCGTCGTGACCACGATTGCCAACCGCGAAGCCCGCATTCAGGTCGGTGAGCGCACGCCCATCCGCGTGATCGATGCCGGGACCGGCGGTGGTGGCGGCGGTGGTGGTGGTCAGGCCGTGGCCCGCGCCTCGGTTCGACTGGAGCAGACCGGTATCATCTTGCGCGTTACACCGACCATTACCGGCAATCATGTTCTGCTGGATATCCATGCCGAGCGCTCCAACATCGGACTGGCACCAGCGGACATTGGTGCGGTCTTCAACACGCAGGAAGCCGATACGCAGGTATTGGTAGAAAACGGTGAGACAGCCGTGATCGGCGGTCTGACTCTGATCGAGAAACTGAAGATCCGGGCCGGCATTCCGATCTTGATGGATATTCCGATCGTGGGCGCACTCTTCCGCCAGACGTCCGAGCGCGAGCAGAAGCGTGACCTGCTGATCATGGTCACACCGCACATCATTCGGGAACCGACGCAGTGATGCAGCTATTCGCGACGCGCCTGATTCGGCCGCCTGTGCGCATGCGTGCGACAGGGCTGGCCGGTCAGGCGGAAGCGACTCGGGAAGCGGCTCGGCCGGAAGGCGCGCGCCGCTTCCGTCTCCAGGCCAGGCTGTTCATCCTGGTCACGCCATTCGTGTTTGCGTGTCAGGGTGACAACATGTTTTCGGGCGACAGCACGGCCATCCAGCCGCGGGCAAGCGTATTCGCGCCATCGTTGGTGGTGACCGGTGACGAGTTCCAGGTCCAGGTGCTCTCCGAGGCGGCGCGTGGCATATCGCACATCGATGTTTCCATCTTCGAGGCGTTCTACAAAGACACGACTGTAATCATATCGGGCAGCAGCTTCTTGAAGACGGCCACGTCGGTCCTGAGGTTCCGCGCACCGTCCGCCTTCCTTGCCCAGGCCATGATCGTGCAGGCGCGCGTGACCGACCGCACGGGTGTGAGCAGCACCATTTCCGCGGACACGGCTGCTGCCATCACCCGGTAGCAGCACATCCATCCGGAGGCACTTTGAAAACCTTTCGCGACCTGAATCGAGCAGGGCCGACCCACCGCGCACGCCGGTTTCTGCTGGGTGCGGGCGTGCTGGCACTGACTCTGTTTTTCGGTGCTGCATGTGATGGCGACAACCTGTTCAGCGGCACCAACTCGGCCACCCGGCCCAGCCTGACCCTCGAGCTGCCATCCGAAGTGCTGGCCGGTGACACGCTGTCCGTACGCGTGGACGCGCGCGCACCGCACGGACTCGATCGCATCGAACTGCACATTACCGGTCCGCTCATCCGCGACACTACGTACATGGTGCCAGAAGGCGCCGCATCCGTCTCGCCCGTATTTCGCTATCGCATGCCTGACCTGTTCGCCGACCCGGTCATGATCGTGGCCGTGAGCGTGCTGGACAAACTGGGCGTCACCAACACGGCCACCGATACGGTAACGGCAATACCTCGGCTCCAGTGATACAGGCCGCGCGTGACCCAGCGCGGTCTGGACGTTATCGTCAACGCGCACACAGGCTAGCAGACGCTCTGTGCACGGTTGACGGGGCTATCGGTTCGAAAGGGCCCGGCAACTGCCGGGCTCTTTGCCTTGAGGGGGTCATGCATTTCCAGTTTCGCACCGCAGGTGAATCACACGGGCGAGGATTGATCGCACTGGTCGAGGGCGTGCCGGCCGGCCTGGAGCTGGTGGCCGCGCGCGATATCAACCCGGATTTGAAGCGACGTCAGGGTGGCTACGGCCGCGGTGGCCGCATGCGCATCGAGCAGGATGAAATCGAGTTCATTTCTGGTGTGCGCCACGGAGAAACACTCGGCTCGCCTATCGCCATGTTGATCTGGAATCGCGACTGGCAAAACTGGCAGACCGCAATGGCGTATGAGCCAAGAACTACCGGAAGAAACACCGGAAGCGAGGAAGATGGGAAGAGCAGCAGTGAAGCCGAGGATCGGGCGCTCAAGCGCGTGCATTTGCCGCGGCCGGGGCATGCGGACCTGGTTGGTATACTCAAGTACGACCGGACCGACGCGCGGGATATCCTGGAGCGCGCATCCGCGCGTGAAACTACGGCGCGTGTCGCCGCGGGTGCGGTGGCCAAACGACTGTTGGCCGAGTTCGGGGTAACGATCGGCAGTCACATCGTCATGTTGGGTGGCATCGATGCAAGCGCACCCGAAGAATGGCCCGCCGACATCAATGCAGTAGCCGATGCATCGCCCTTGCGTACGCTGGATCCCGAAGCTGAAAAGAAGATGATCGCCGCGATCGATGCGGCCAAAGCAGCGGGCAATACGTTGGGCGGCTGGTTCGAAGTCATTGCGCAAGGACTGCCCGTTGGCCTGGGCAGCCACGTGAGCTGGGACCGGCGACTCGATGGCCGGCTGGGCCAGGCGCTGTTATCCATTCAGGCCATGAAGGGTGTGGAGATCGGATTGGGCTTCGAGGCCGCACGCAGACCCGGATCTGAAGTGCACGATGAAATCGAGCGCGATCCGGCCCACGCGGGACCGGGCGGCTTTCGCCGCTCGTCCAATCGCGCAGGCGGCCTGGAAGGTGGCATGACCACCGGTGAGCCCCTGGTCGTGCGCGTGGCCATGAAACCGTTGTCCACGCTCATGCAGCCGCTCAAGAGTGTGGACCTGCGCACGGGTGATCCGGCCGAAGCCGTGCGCGAAAGGAGCGATGTCGTTGCCCTGGCCGCTGCCGGTGTGGTGGGTGAGGCCATGGTCGCCATCGTGCTGGCCGACGCGTTCCTGGAAAAGTTTGGCGGCGACTCCGTGGCCGAAGTCAAACGGAACCATGCGGCGTATATGGATGGTCTGGCGGAACGGACGGAGAACTTCCGTAAGGGAGTAAGAGAGTAAGAGAGTAAGCAAGAAATGGCTGAGTTGCCCGAGCAGGTGCGCCGGATCGTACTGATCGGGCTGATGGGTGCCGGGAAAACTACGGTTGGCCAGCTGTTGGCCCAGCGGCTCGGCTGGACCTTCCTGGACCTGGATGCGGAAATCGAGGCGGGCGCGCGCAAAAGCGTGTCCCAGATCTTTGAGGATGACGGCGAGGTTACATTCCGTCGTCTCGAACAGCAATTGACGGGTGAGCTAGCTTCGAGGGATCGTGTGGTCCTGGCACCGGGCGGTGGCTGGGTAACTCAACCCATCGCAGTTGCGCAACTGGCCAATAACACCGCCCTGTTCTGGCTGCAGGTCACGCCCGAAGAAGCCGTGCGGCGCGTGCAGCAGGATGGCACGGTGCGACCATTGCTACAAGTGAATGATCCACTGGCCGCAGCGCAGCGGCTGGCGCAGGAACGTACACACGCATACGAACGACTCGGCGTGCCGGTAGAGACCGTGAACCGAACGCCGTCCGAGATCGTACAGGATATCATGAGCAACCTCGGCACGCGCATCATGAATGCACGCGCCCCGCAAAGAACGAATGGCTGAACGCAAACAAAAACAACGACTGATCGTCGTCGAATCGCCGGCCAAGGCGAAAACCATCGGCAAGTACCTGGGCGCGGGCTACCGCGTCAGGGCATCGGTGGGTCATATCCGCGATCTGCCCGAACGTGAGCTGGGGGTCGACATCGAAAAAGGCTTCGAGCCGACCTACGTCACCATCCGTGGCAAGGGCAAGATCATCCAGGAGCTGCGCAAGGAAGCGGAGAATGTGAGCGAAGTGCTGCTCGCCACCGACCCCGATCGTGAAGGCGAGGCGATTGCCTACCACGTGGCCGAGCAGCTGGGCTTCGATCCCGACAATGGCAAACGCGGACCGATCTTCCGCCGCGTGTTGTTCCACGAGATCACGCGTGATGCCGTGCACCGCGCACTCGAACATCCCAGCACCATCGACATGCGCAAGGTGGAGGCGCAGCAGGCGCGCCGCATCCTCGATCGCCTGGTTGGATATCAAGCCAGCCCGCTGCTCTGGAAACCCATCCGGCCGGGATTGTCGGCCGGTCGTGTGCAGACCGTTGCCCTGCGCCTGATTGCCGAGCGCGAAGATGAAATCCGCGCCTTCAAGCCGGAAGAATACTGGAGCATCACGGCGCTGCTCGAGAAGCAGCAGAAGCAATTCGAGGCCAAGCTCCATCACATCGATGGCAAAGCCTTCCGCATCGAGAATGAAACATCCGCGCAGGATGTGCTCACCGATGTGCGCGGTTTGCCCTTCGAGATCACCGACATCAAGCGGCGCGAGCGGCTCAAGAACGCACCTGCGCCTTTCACTACATCCACGTTGCAGCAGGAAGCGGCCAAGCGGTTGGGCTTCTCCGCGCAGCGCACCATGCGCACCGCGCAGCAGTTGTATGAAGGTGTGGACCTGGGCGCCGAGGGCGCGGTCGGTCTCATCACCTACATGCGTACCGACTCCACGCGCGTATCCAGTGCCGCAGCCGAACACGCGCAAAGCTGGGTGGAAGAGAGTTTCGGCAAGAAGTACCTGGCCGAAGGCGGGCCGCGCCTGTGGGGCGGCAAACAGCAGAAAGGCGCGCAGGAAGCACACGAAGCCATCCGCCCAACCGATGCGCACCGCCGGCCCGAAGATGTGGAGTCGTACCTGGAGCGCGATCAGCTGCGTCTCTACGAGCTGATCTGGCTGCGCTTCGTGGCCGGCCAGATGGCATCGGCCGTGTACGACACGACCACAGTCGATTTCGACCTCGAGGGCAAGAGCGGCCGCAAATACCTGTTCCGCGCCACCGGGTCTATCGTGAAGTTCGATGGCTTCACACGGCTTTACCAGGAGGCGCGCGAGGAAGGCGACCACAAGACGCTCGATGACCTGGCGCCGCTGCCCCAGCTCGACAAGGGCGAACGTTGCAAGCTGCTATCCATGACACCCGGGCAGCACTTCACGCAGCCGCCGCCGCGCTTCACGGAAGCCAGCCTGGTCAAGGAGCTGGAGCGGCTCGGTATTGGCCGGCCGTCCACCTACGCATCGATCATCTCGACCCTGGTCGACCGCGAGTACGTGAAGCTCGAGCAGAAGCGCTTCGAGCCCACACCACTCGGTGAAACAGTCGCGCATGTACTCGTGCGCATCTTCCCCGACATCTTCGAGGTGACGTTCACCAGCGAGATGGAAGCCGAGCTGGATCGCATTGAAGAAGGCGAGCTGGAATGGCGCGGCGTGCTGAACGACTTCTACAAGCCGTTCCAGCGCCAGCTGAAAGAAGGCAAGAAAGCGGGCGAGGAGCTGGTGCGCGAGGCGGTGTCCGCCGATGCCGTGGCCTGCCCCACTTGCGCGCGCCCCATGATCGTGCGCTGGAACCGCTTTGGCCGCTTCCTGGGCTGCTCCGGTTATCCCGAGTGCCGGCACACCCAGCCCGTCGATGAGAAAGAGCGCAGGGAAGTAAAGTCACTGGGCGAGCCCTGCCCCAACTGCGGCAACGACCTGGTGGAGCGCCAGGGCCGCTACGGCCCCTTTGTAGCGTGCAGCAACTATCCCACGTGCAAGTACACGCGGCCCAAGACCATTCCCGGTCTCATCTGCCCGCAATGCAGTCAGGGTGAGATCGGCGAAAAGCGCACGCGCCGCGGCAAGTCGTTCTGGGGTTGCACGCGCTATCCGGAATGCGACTGGTCCGTGTGGGATCGGCCCACGGCCGGCCCGTGCCCCGAGTGCAAGTCACCCATCCTGGTGCAGAAGAGCACCAAGACGCGCGGCGAGTACATCAAGTGCCCGCAGTGCAGCACGGAGTTCACCCGTGCCGAAGATGGCGCGCTCGAATTTGCCGCATCAGGGCAGGCCAGTGGCCCGGGCAAGCCGCGCAAGGCGCCCGCGTTCAAGAAGAAGTCCGCAGCCGCCCGCAAGGCGGTGAAGGAAGAGGCTGAAGAGGAGACGCCGGTCAAGCGCAATGGCAAGGCCGCGGCAAAAAAACGCGCTCCGGCGCTGAAAGCGGAAAAACCCGCGCCCAAGAAAGTCAGCGCACCCAGGACGGCAGCCAAGAAGAAGCTTGCGGCCAAGAGTACATCGGCAGCGGGTAAGGCGAAGCGGAAGGCCAGCTAACACATCGGATCCGACCACTCCACCATCAGAAGGGGATGTGGAGATCGAACGGAGATGATGGAGATAACGTAGTATCAGGCTATCTCCCGATCATCCTCCATCCCCCGAATCCCCGTGAAGACGTTGACCATACGGCGCTCACGAATTGGGGACCAGTTCGGGAAGAATCAATCCGTGCTCCCGCAAGATGACGCGATCGAGCGTGCACAGAGGGACACGCCGTGCCGAGCTGTGCGCGGCCAGCAACCGGTCAAACGGGTCACGAGTCCAGTTGAGTGGCAACGAGTGGCGCACCAGATGCAGCAGCGGTGGCTCATCGATCAAGAATCTTGGGTCCTGCACAATGGCATCGACGAATTCAGCGGATTTGAGTTGCAGCTTGCCGACATCGGACAGGAACTGCGTTTCCAGAAGCGAGACCGGGGAAACACCCCACGGCCGATAATCGTCGAGCCAGGGAAACTCCTGGAGCCGCGGCACATCGAGCACAATCCAAAGAAGGAAGTGCGTGTCCAGAATGCACTTCATGATTGTGAACGGTCACGAAATCCAAGCTCGGACTCCGGCTCCAGCCATTCCCAGCTCCAGGTGTCCGCAGCGGATGCGTCCTGTGCCTGAATCAGCCGGCGGTAGTCGGGAAACCTCTCACGCGCTCGGCGCGAGCTCGGTTCGCGACGGAGCACGATGCGCTGCCCCTTGCGCTCAATCACCACGACTTCGCCGTTCACCACTTCGTCGAGCAGCCGGAACCAGTCGCGTCGGGCCTCGGAAGCCGTTACACGCTTCATGTGTACAATGTACAAGTAGTGCGTTGATCGCGTCAACTGCCTTCCTCGTCGGCTCGTCGAGCATTTGCCCAGGCGTGTGCACCCGAATCGGCCGAAGCGCCGCGCGCGGGAGAATGTCTCGCGCTGCAGGGGAGAAAAGGGGGATCAGGGAGATCACATCGCCGCATCTCCCTTACGGTTCAACGGGACCGATCGATTTCCTGCTGTAGCGCTTCGAGTTCTGCCAGCACTTCCAGGTCACGTGGACGACCCGCGGCGCGCTTGGTTCGGATCAGCGTGTGCAGATCCAAAACACGGGCGGTCAGACCGAACAGCGTTACCTCGGTCGAGTTCGGCAGCAGATCATTGTATCCGCCACCGCCCGTGATCTCGCCCAACAGATCGATGTCCCCCAATGACGTGGTCAGCGTGAAGTTGAGGCCGCTTCTGAGAGACTTTGCCGACCACTCGAAGGGGAGGCCTGGTGGCGCGCCGCGTAGATAGGGTTCGTAAGGCGCCAGCGCCCGGGTGAGCCGATCCAGATTGCCTGCTGACCGGTCGTAAACCACATCGATATCCTGAGTCAACCGGCTCGAGCCATGGATGGTCGCGGCCAGGCCGCCGACGATGATGAATTCAACCCTGGCATTTGCCAACACTCGGATAAGCGTGGAAAAATCGGTCACGGGCCGTGCTCGAGCGCGCGCCCGGCGCGGCGCGCCTCTTCGGCCAACCGCTGCAGCTCCATCAGGGCGAGTACGCGCTCCTCCACCGTTTTGCGGAGGTTCTGACGTAGCAGCGTGCGATCGATGTCGCGTTTGTACGCTTCCACGACCGGATCAACAAACGGCGGCTCATGCCGTGGCTCTGGCTGTTGCCCCATACGTGGAATAATAGGCGGCACATGCTCACCAGGAAACTCGAGAATTGCACTATGGCGTTGGGGCTCGACTCACTTCGGCCGCAACGTCTGCAGCATGGCTACGGCTCGGTGCGTAGCGCGAAGAAGACGCTGCGTCCGTCGTCAACACGGCGCATCACTGATGGTCGCTGAAGAAGAAGCCCGCCGCCGCACGCAAGACGGTGGAGGTTGCAGAAGTGCCGTCGAAAGCCAATGGCAAAGTCGCGGCCAAGAAGCGCGCGGCAGAGCCAAAGGCCGACGTCAAGAAAGTCTCACCCTGGCGATGATTGAATGCAGCGCGTTTTCAGGAACCAACCTATGTCTCTCCAGCCTGGTCCAGCTCATCGAGTAGCTGGCGAGGGGTGAGCACACGAATCGGCTTGAGAGCTGACCGCGGGAAGTGATTCACGTTACCGGTCACGATTGCACCAACCCCACCACTAATCGCCACTTCCATGAAGAGTCGGTCGTCCGGATCTTTGAGAGTCAATCGGCCCAGCCCTGATACCACGTCGGCGTCGACCATGATGTGCTCCGCCGAACTCGCAAAACGGTTCAGGAATTCCCTGGCAATCTGATCCGGGATCTTCAAACGCGGACGGCTCAGCACGTCTCGATATTCCTCCAGGATTCGTGCGTCTACAACGGCCTGCACGCGGGCTGTTGCAAGCAGAGAGAGAACAAGAGCCGGGACGCTCGCAGGTCGCAACAAGCCGGACACAATCACGTTTGTATCCAGCACGACACGCATCACGAGGCACGCCGGGCACGTGTGCGTCGAGCGGCAGCAATCTCCTTTTCCATCTCCGCGTCAGTGATGCGCTCCGCCCCGCTCGCCCGTGCGGAAGCCCACGCCCGTTCCAGCGCCAGCTGATACTGCACTCGCCGCACGATCTCTATGCTCTGCTCGAATTCCCCTTCGGATGTAGCCAGGATGATGCCCCGCGGCTTGCCGTCCGCCGTGAGTACGATCGTTTCGCCGTGGTCCAGCGCGTCCCAAAGCTGGCTCGGATTGTTGCGCAGTATGCGCGTGCCCAGGAATCGCACGTTGACCTGTCTGCTGTGTAGGTTATGTAGCCACTGTGGCTACATTTAGCCACAAAATGGGCTACGGCACGCCCTGCGTCAAGGAACATGTTCCAGGGAAAGCGCCAACAGAAGTCCTCGACTGCAAAGTGGGTTCGGTCCGGCGCGCGCGCGACGCGCAAAGGGTAAGGAGCGTCAGGAACGTCCCGCGTAGGCGATTGACGCTTGCGTCAGACCTGCTAGCCGCGCGGCCGACCTGCGACCCGTTTGGTTCGAATCAGCGCAGGCAGGTCTGGGATGACTCCCTAAACTTGATCCGGGCAATGTGAGATTCAACCGCCCGAAGCCAGGCAGAAGGACGCTCATGAAAAGCAAGAGACACACACCGGAAGAAATCATTCGCAAGCTGCGCGAAGCCGATGCTCAGCTTGGGAGCGCGACCTCGCAGGCCGGTGCCGAGACCATCGTATTAGTCCTGAAACTCTCTCGATATCCATTTCTCGCGATCGGCCCCGTGATGATCAGGGCTTTGGTGGGAACCAGGCGTTGTTGGTCCCGGCGGCCCTGCGCGCGGAGGATTCCATCACACAAATGCTCGTTGCCCTCCAGAAAGCGTTCTTCACGATCCTGCTTGCTGGAGATCGCGCGAGTCTCGGCGAATACCTCGGCTTAGTGTCCCCTTCGGGGTCTAAACCCCTCGCCTTTTTAGGCGAAGCAAAGGTTCGTGTAACTTGGTCGTGTGCGCGAACTCGTGCGCCGGATAGCCTCGGAGCACGAAATCGAGATTATCTCCGGCAAGGTAGCACGCGACCATGTTCACGTGTTTCTGTCGTATCGGCCGACCCAGAAGGTCAGCCAGATC
>JBOHRF010000087.1:0-17652 GCA_050732575.1 Longimicrobiales bacterium | reverse complement strand
CCTCTGCTGCTCGCTAGCATCAACGGCCATTACGACCTGGCCAGGCTGCTTCTGGATCGCGGTGCCAATCCCAAGCTGGCCAGCGATGCAGGCGCCACTCCACTATATGCCGTGATCAACAAGGAATGGGCACCCAGCTCGCGCACACCACAGCCCGCCTTTCACCTGCAGCAGAAAACGACCTACCTGGAGCTGATGGAAGTGCTGCTGAAGGCTGGCGCCGATCCAAACGCACGGCTGCAGAGAAGCCTGTGGTACACCACGTACAACCGCGACAACTTGCGCGTGGACTTCCGGGGTGCAACACCATTTTGGCGCGCTGCCTACGCAACCGATGTAACGGCCATGAAGCTGCTGCTGGCACACGGCGCAGACCCCAACATCCCAACCATAAAACCGGCCGGCCGTCAACGCGGCGGCGGCGCTGGCGGTCAAACCGGAGGTACACGCACGGATCCTTCCGGCCTGCCGCAGGTGCCCAATGGCGGACCGGGTGTTTGGCCGATCCACGCGGCATCCGGTGTCGGCTATGGCCAGGGTTACGCAGCCAACGATCACCGACACGTCCAGGATGGCTGGCTGCCCGCGGTGAAGTTCCTGCTGGAAGCGTTGGGCGCTGATGTGAATGCCAGAGACCACAGTGGGTACTCGCCGCTGCACAACGCAGCCGCCAGAGGCGACAACGAGATGATTCGCTACCTGGTTTCCAAGGGCGCCGATGTCAAAGCCGTGGCGCGATCCGGTCAGACTACGGCTGACATGGCCAATGGGCCGGTACAGCGAATCTCACCGTTCCTCGATACCGTGGCATTGCTGGAGAGTCTCGGCTCGACGAACAATCATCGGTGCATGTCGTGTTAATGGAATCTCGTTCCTAATCCTGATCCTCACCTTAATCCTAGTCCTGAGCCCTCTCCTTCTCCTGTCGTGTGGCAGGAGGAGGAGAGGGCTCAGGATTAGGATTAAGGTGAGGATTAGGATTAGTACAAATTGTTCAACGGGTACTCAACGCACGATACTGCGCGATTCCTGCATTCACCTTGAAATCGATGCCCATCTTGCCGATCTCCGCGGTGGCCTTGCTCGGATCGCCGCGCACTCCCGAATCGGGACCGCCGCCGCCGGGCAGGATCTTGTCCTTGCGTATTCCGCCAGGATGAACGTAGAGCAGTTGTGATGTGTCTGCGGTGCCGGCGTGGCTGCCCACGGTGGCTGCGTCGTAGCCAAACTTCTCGAGCATCCAGGCCCGAAAGTCATCCGCGCCTTTGCGATAATAGTCGGTGAGTGCGTAGACCCTGACGCCGCTGCCCAGCCATTCCTGATTCAGTTTGGTTGCCACACTGGTCATGCCGGCTTGATTGCCGCCGCTGTCACCAATGAACAGTATGTCGGTGAAGCCGTGCACCTTGAAGCTGCGCGCGGCCGCGTCCAGCAGATTTTCGTAGCTGGGTGATGGGTTGGAGATGACACCAGGTTTCTGTCCAAAGTTGGGCGAGTTGTAATTGCCCTCGGGTACGTACTGGATGGTGGGCGCGACCAGCGCGTTGCCCAGTCGTTCAGCCATCAAGCGCGCAGCGAATGTGACGATGTAGTTGTGTTTGCCCAGGACCATGTGCGGTCCGTTTTGTTCGGTGCCACCGATCGGGATGATGATCGCAGTCTTGCCGGCCTTCACGGCATCGCGCACTTCATCCCAGGTCATCTGTTCCAGAATGGGCGCCCCGGTGGTTTGTGCGCGCGTTGTGTCAGTCACGATCAGCAGCGCGAGTGCAGGCAGAACGATTCTCATAGTTTTCATGGTATCGACTCCGGCCGCGCTGACAGGCTGGTTTTGATCTGTGCTACCGCATTGTCGATCTTGATCTGCAGAATTGACTTGCCGATCTCGGCCGTGGCTTTGGTGGGATCGCCGCTCACACCGCTGTCGGGGGAGCCGCCGCCTGGTGCACGCTTGGCCAGGCGCACGTGGCTCGGGTTGACGAACATCAGCTCCGAGGTGTCCACCATGCCTGCGTGGTTGCCGATCTGGTCGATCGGGAAACGCAACTGCTCGGTGAGATACCGGCGCGCATCGGCAGCCGATTTCGTGTAGTAGTCACCGATGAAATGGGCGCGAAATCCGATGCCTTTCCACTCTGCATTGAGCTTCGCACTTACATCCCTCATGCCATTCTGATTCCCGCCCGAGTCGCCGATAAACAGAATGTCCTTGAAGCCGCCCGCTTTCAAACTTCTGGCCGAGTGCTCGAGAAGCTCCATGAAACGGTCGTTGGGCAGCGTAATGGTGCCCGCCTTGGTCATGTGCCCCTGCGGATTCTCCCAGCTGCCTTCCGGGACGTACGTGATGATCGGTGCGACCAGAACATTGCCCAGTGCACGCGCTATTCTGTTGGCGGTGTACTCCAGCACAAACTTGTGCTCGCCGATCGCCATGTGCGGACCCTTCTGCTCGGTGCCGGCTGTGGCGATGATCACGGATGTCTTGCCCTGCCCGATCAGATCGCGAACCTCATCCCAGGTGAGCTCTTCCAGGAAAACAGTATCGGGCAGCTTTTGCGCTGCAGCGCCGGCCATCGGCAAGCAGAGAGGCAGCAACAGCGTGAGTCCGAGTCGTTTCATGCGCACGCCTCCAAAGGACGGATCTACACTGCGTGCATGGTAGATGGGGGAACAATGTGGAGGCAAGAGATCACGCGCACACTCGCTTGATAAAATGGTCGGAATTCGATTCCGGACGTGGCTAAAACGGCAGACGGGAGCCATCCTGCTGCTGAGGCTGGCCCCGGCGTGAGGTGGTAATTACCAGAGTGAGGGCTGACTACTTGGGAGGATGGCGCTCGGCGCCGCCCCCTTGGCCCCGCCCGTGATCACAGGGTTGCGGCGGACACCGTGCGCAGCCGCACTGCTCCGCCCGTTCGCGACTCGGTGACATGTGACTGAGGAAAGCCGAAGGAAGTGGCTGACCAATTACGAGATACAGATCGGTCTGGAATCTTCAGAGTTCTTCCTTGACCGAGCATTCCGCCTCACGCCGAGCGAGGAACTCGTCGCGCGCCTGCTCATGCATGGGCGAACCAGCCGTCAGATCAGCCAAATCCTGGTTATCACCGAAGCCACCGCGCGTCATCATGTTGAACGAGTCATGCTTAAGCTGGGTGTTTCGTCCAGACATGAAGTCCACAGTAAGGCCCGACGTGCCGGGACGCGCTAAGTAGGTCGTTCGTCCGGCTATCGCTAATGGAAGGTTCATCCCGGGAAGATTCTTCCGAGGAAGATTCGTTCCGGGAAGAAATGTCCCATGCGCGGCCACTTTAAGCGCATTATCATCAGTCGTAGGCATTCATGCATTCGCGACCAGCAACATAAAGCAGCGCAAGCGTGTTGGCACGAACGGACGTGCAGCCGAATGGCTGTCAGAAATGCAAAAACCATGACCTCGAACAAGAATGGAAGGGCGCCCGTTACCATGACTTCGTCACGCTTGCGAAAGGACGCAACGCGCTCTGCTCTGGTTCTGGCAACGGCTGTTATCGCTTTGTTGCTGGATGCTGATCCGGTTTGTTCTCAGCGTCGTGTTGCGACTTTCGAGTATTCGCTCAAGCCTGTGGCCAGTTTTGGCCTGGCTGAACCGCCAACGGAGACTTCCCCCGGTTTGACGCCGAAACAAGTCAAGGCCGGTGGCGGGCCCTCTCGGCCGTAAGCTCCGTCCAAGTTGACAGCGGAGGGGCCGTTTACGTGCTCGATCAGGATTACAAGAAGATCGTTGTGTTCGCACCTGATGGCCGGGTAAAGAACGTCATCCTGGGAGGATACGGCGAAGGACCAGGTGAGTTTGTACTGCCATTCGACTTAAGGCTCATGCCAGACGGCCACCGACTGGCAGTCCTTGACTATGCAAACCAGCGCATCTCGTTCTTCGCGAGGACCGGACAATTTCTTGAAACGATAAGATCATCGGAGAGAGTTGGGCGAGTATTGCCCGTGAAGGATAACGAGCTATGGATGTCGAGAGCTTTCGCGCGGAGTGACATGGCTGTTTCGTGCTGGACGAATCCGGACGGAAAATACGAGACGCGGTTAGGCTGAACGAACGCGACCGTAAGTTCGCGGACAGCGGAGAAGCCGGAGCGCTGGCGCATATTCACGGTCGCGTGATTTACGCTACGGGCCAGCCGAGTACATGGATGGATGTGTCATTCGCAACCGGGGACCCAGGCGCGGTACCGACCTAATTCCCAACCGGCTCCCAGGTGACATTGCCACTGCACAGGGGCCACTTCGTGTCTCGCCGGGTGGTACGAGAGGATTGATTTCACTGCATGGTGATCGGTTCGGCATCGTCTACTACGTAGCGGAAGAGGCAGAAGCTAACCGTCCACGACCCCCGCTCGTGCACCACCTCGATGTGTATCGAATTGGCGGCGAGTATTTGGGGACCGCAACCATCCCGCTTCCTGGGAAGGTGCGTGCGATGACGGCATCGCCCGATGGGAAAATTATCTATATCAATGCAACCGAACCGTACCCACGAGTGGTCGCCTTCCACCTCACCGAATCTCGGAGGCAGGAGTGAGATTGTCATTGTCAAGACGGCTCCATCCAGGGTGCGCCTCGTGTCTCGGGGAAGCGATCAAGTGGCAAGATCTCGCAGATCGTTTCGGCAGTATGGCGAGTTTTGTGGGGATCGCTCTTACCGCTAATGCAGAATTGGCCGGCTCGATCGCTTCTTCAAGCGATTGCATCTCGCCAATGCCCGCCGCGTGTGACGCGATTTCATTGCACAAGTGGCCATAATTTCCGGAATTCGAGGGCCAGAATTTCCGGAACCCACTCTCTCGCCTGGGGGGACCGGCCGTACTACGGGTTGCTCTGGGTGGCTTGATCGTTGTCACGTATTCGGGCGAGCGCTCGTTGGGCTCAGCAACCGTGAAGGCACGAGCACTCCGGCTACAATGCCGGCCAGCAGCCCGCCCAGGTGCGCCCCATTGTCCACGTAAGGCGTGACAAACCCGATGAGGAGCGTATAAACCGCCCAGGCCAGCAACACGATGCCGATCCGTTTATCGCGCAGGTAGAACTCGTTTTGATGCTTGATGAGGTGGGCAATCAACGCGCCCATGATGCCGAAGATGGCGCCCGACGCACCGACCGACGGTCCGTGCGAGATCATCATGCTCAAGACTGATCCGGCCAGGCCGCTGGCCGCGTAGATACCGGCAAACCGGTCACGGCCGAACGCATGTTCGCAGGCCATTCCGAGGATGTACAGTGAAATCGAATTGCCAATGAGATGGTCCGGACCACCGTGCAGAAAAGTTGCCGAGGCAAGCCGCCACCATTCCCCGGCCAACACGCGCGACCGAACCAGCGCGCCGGCATTGACAATGCCTGCTTCGCTAGTCAGCGCGCCACTCGCTATCTGCCAAACGAAAACAATGAGCAATATGGCGAGCAGACCGAGCGTGATGGGCGGCGCATAGGACATGCGCCGCTCGAAGTCGATGCGGCCGGCGTGCGGATCCGGAGCCGCCGCCGGCACCAGCATGTCGGGCGTGATCAGGATGGGCGGCCGCTCCGGCTCGGCCATTAACGGCGCTCGCCCGTGTCCAGCATGACCGCCGCGGCCACGGCCAATCTGCGGTTGAGCCAGCGTACGCGATCGCTCTTCAGGTCCAGCACATAACGATCCAGGATGGTGAACTTGCGCTTGAACTCACCCAGTTCGCGCTCGCTGCCAAACTGGACGAACAGGAAGTTCGTGCGCAAAAGCCCGAACAACGGACCCAGCACTCGCCGCAGCAGCGACAGGATGATGGAATCTTCTTTTACGATGCAGAGCGGCCGGCCTCTCGGGTCCGAGATGAACCATTGTTTGCGAAAGAAGTTGTACAAATAGTTCTTGCGCAGCACACCCAGTGTTTTGCCGCTGGCATCACGCACCGTGTAGGTCATGTTGCGGATGCGCACCTTGTGATCCTGTATGATCTCCAACACCTTGGGCGCTCGTGCATCCTGTCCGCCGTAGAACGTCACATGCCGCCGCTTGGACAGTGCCATGGCGATCACCACGAAGGAGACCACGAACACGAGGGGCGCCAACACGCCCAGCCCGGCAACCGCAGCCGCTGCACCTGTCAATGCCGTCAAAAAGCCGAGCACAAACAGAACGACTACGCTGCCTGCAAATCCGACCACCAGGGCAAACAGGTTGCGCAGCAAGTGAGCGGGCCGCTCCACGAACAACAGCGGATTGCCCTGCTCATCGCTCACGAAATACTTGTCGTTGATGGCCAATGCCTTCTGCCGCAGCAGATAGAGCTCGCGATCGAACAGTGGGTCCTGGACCTCTGCTGGCGCCTCGCCACCACCTACCACATTGGATGCGCCGCATTTCGGGCACTGGACCGTCTTGTTCCTGAATTCAGCACGCAGTTCGTACTTTCCCCCGCACGCACAGACAACGGTAACGCTCACACCCCAACTCCTTTCGAGATCCTGGAAAAACGAATGGCTGGCGCACACGAGCAGGACACGTGTGGCACGGTGCCGGCTGGCCAGATTCCATTTTTTGGAGGGGGAGAGTGGGCACTATTATGCCAAATGGCATAACAATGCACAACAGTTGTGAGCGGGCGAACCGCGCATTACGGAAAGATCAAGCCGGTCACAATCGGGAAGGAACGAAAGAGGGTAGCCGGCAAAACACCAAAGTGGCAGATGAACAAAGCCCCGCCGGAGAGCTACCGGCGGGGCTTCGTATGACGCGGACCCTTTTGATGCTACCGCTGGTTTCCGTCGGTAGTGCGGGCCGGCTGCGGGCGGCCTGCGTTCAGGTCGTTCCAGTTCAAGATGGCATTGAAGCCCATGGTGAACGTGCCCTGCGTCTGCCAGCGCCAGAACGGCCGTATGGCAAACATGACAACATGTCCGCTGCCCACGGGTGCATCGATCACCTGCGCCCGATTGGCCAGCACCTGGCCGTTGTTCAGGGTGCCGGAGAGCAGCATATCGTTGGCGTTCGAGGGGAACGACATCACGACCCGTGGCCGCTGCGTATCCGGATCACCACCGCCGAATCCACCGCGACCTCCGCCTCCACCACGACCGCCTCGACCACCGCCGTCCCCGGCGCCATCGCCCCGGCCGCCCGTGGTCGTTACAACCGTGGTATCCCAGGGTGATAGCCGCAACCGATTGGCCATGGGTGTGGTGTTCTGACTCACGCCGCCGCCCCGGCCGCCGCCACCGCCTTCACCGAAGGCAATGCCACCGCCGCCCGCGCCGCCGGCATTCAGGATGGGCGCCTGGCTGAAATAGACCGGGAGCTGCGAGCCTTCGTAGCCGTACATGATCGGGCTGGTGCGGTCCGTGATCATGCCACGCATGATGGAGCCGCGCGCAAACAAGCCCTGGCCGTCTTCCAACGTGATGCCGTTGGTCAGCTTGTACTCGGGGAAGATGGTGGCAGTGGAGCCCTCGGTGATGAGCGTGCCGCCTTCACGCACGAACTTGTGCAGCTCCATCAAGCCATCCCAACCCATGCCGCCGCGGATGTCATCGCTCTGATCCTGCGCACCCAGATTGGGTGTTTCCGCCGTCTTCTTGTAGGGCAGCGGTATCGCATTGCTCTTGGCGATGCCGTTTACCTGTGCTTCGGCGCCGCCACCCACGTGCGGGAAGATGATGACATCGTACTTCGCGCGCAGGTTGCCTTCGCGCAGCTTCTGATCCGCGAAATACGTGAAGGGCAGGCCGTACGTCTCCAGCGCGGCGCGTACCCAACCTTCATTCTGCGTGTTCTGCCAGGCGTGTACGTACCCAATGCGCGGTATGTCCAGGTCGTGCGTGCGCACGGCGGGCGCAGCCGCGACTGCCCAGGCAGAAAGGCCGAGATCCTTGAGTGTGGGCTCGAGCACAGCCCGATTGGCATTCGGGATGATGATGGCGCCCGCGCGGAACCGCTTGCCATTCAGGTCGAAGTCGTCTTCGGCCGCGGCCATTTTCACTTGGGGATGCTTGAATCGGAAGGTGACAATGTTCATGTCCGACGTGTGCTCGACTACGATTACCGTGCCGCTGCCTTCAATGCCACCCGCCGCCTTAACGTCAGCGGCAATCAGTGTCATGGGTTGCGTGAGTACATTCTTGTCCGTGACCGGCGTGATGGTCAGGTTGCGCATCAACTGGAACGTCCAGCCTGTGTCATCGTAGGGACTCGGATTGCCGATCGCATAGTTCTGCAGCGAGAAATACATGTCGGCCAGCGTACGATACGGTTGATCGGCGCGCACAACGTAATCACCCGCCTTGACCTCGAGATTGCCGGCGCGGAACGCGCTGTTGGCTGTGTGCACTTCCAGGCCCTGCCGCCGCAAATCGTTCACGGCAATGGCCGCATCGGATTTGCGCCGCTGACCGGCCGGAATCAGCCAGGCGTGCGTCGGTCCATTGCGCCCCTTGTCCACGGACCGCTTGTTCTTCAGCCAGTAGTTCTCCAGCCAGATGTCCTTGTTGCGAGCCGTGTATTGCAGCGAGAACAAGATTGCGGACTGCTGGATGTTGGTATTGTTGCGCGGGCCCCAGGCAATGGACGGCAGAGGCGGATTCGGGCGGAACCACTCACGACTGGTCACACCACCACCCGCGGTCAAGGTACGATTGTCCGGTCCGTAACTCGCCACTTCATAGAAGCGGCCAATGGAATTATGACTGTGCGCAATGAAGAACATGTAGTTGGGCACCCAGCCATCATAGAAGCCATAGGTCCACACGCCCGGCACGCCGCGCTTGGTCATTTCCATCACGTCGTTTTTCGCGAACATCCACCACTCGTCCACTGTGATGGCATCGAGCTGCTCGTTGTATGGGCCGGTTCCGGTGGACGAGTAGAGATAAGTCTGCGCCTCATGCAGGTCGTGCATGATGGTGGGCTTCCACTCATTGAAGAACTTGGTCACGTTCTTGGTCAGCGACAAAAACTGACCCATGCCGTCCCGGTTGTTGTCGTGCGCCACGTACTTGCCCCAATACATGAGCGGCAGATTCTGCCGGCCCTCGGGCCGCTTCTTGTTGAAGTAGTAGGTGTCCACCTGCTTCTCGCGGCCGTCTACTTCGATCACCGGCGTGATCATGGTGATGATGTTGTTGCGAATCTGCTGAATGAACGGTGTTTCCTGGACAGCCAGGCGGTAAGTCAGCTCCATCAACATCTCGGGACCACCGGTTTCACCCGAGTGCATGCCGCTGGTGATCCAGTAGATGGGCTTGGCCGTTTGAAACAACTGTCGGGCCTGCTCATCCGTCGTCCGGCGCGGATCGGTCAGTGCCTGCAACATGCCCTTGTAACGCTCGAGGTCGCGGATGGTCGCTTCATCGGCAATCGCAGTCACGACCATGTCGCGCCCTTCTTCACTCTTGCCAATGCTCCAGGTCAGCACCCGGTCCGACGCGGCATCGACGGCCTGCAGATAGCGGTGGATGTCCCTGGCGTAGGTGATCTCGCCCGGTGTGCCCACGATCCGGCCATTGAACTTGAGTGGGGTGGGTACCCGATCCGAGGCTGGCAGGTGATCGACCAGTTCGGTCGAAATACGCGCATCCTGCAAATGCTGCTTGATGAGCCGAGTGTACTCTTCGTCGATCCTCTGCGCGGTCTGCGCCACGGCGGGTGCTGCGCTCCACGCACCGATCACGAGCGCGGCGGCGACCCAAAGCGAGGTCGATCCTCTCCTCTGCAGCATACGGACTCCTGGTCTGATAAATGGGGTGCGGAAAGTGGGGCGTTCTGACGATGACACGACCGGCGGGGTTTCGGCAACCGGGGGCGGGTTGCAACTTCACGCATCCACGCGCTACCGGTGAGGATCCATGACTCGATATGTGACCGCAGTCCTGATTTCCGTCGGCCTGACCACCCAGGTCCAGGCTCAGCAGCGGTCGGCGGCCCAGCAACTGATCGACGCCGCCGCGCTTGCCCTGGGCGGCCCAGAAGGGATTCGGTCGGCTCGCACCATGGTGCTGGAGGGCACGGGGGAGAACTTCAACCTGGGCCAAAATCTGCGGCCCGATGCGCCGTTGCCGCGCTACGAGGTCACGGCCTTTCGACGCGCGGTGGATTTCGGCGCCGGCCGGTGGCGCCAGGAGCAGACCCGGGTGCCGCGTTTTGTCACGGGCAACGCCGCTCCACAGGTGCAGGTCACAGCGCTGGATGGCAATGTTGCTTTCAATGTTGCGCCGACCGGCGCGGGCGCGCGCGCCAATGCCGAGGTGGCTGCGGCCCGGCAGCGTGAGTTGTGGCAGCATCCGCTGGCCGTGTTGCAACTCGCGCAGCGGCCGGACGTCACGCTGAGCCAGCCGCGCACGAGCGGCCGGGAAACGCTGGTCGATGTGCGCGGGCCCGATGGCCTGAACTTCACACTTGCAGTAACGACCGGCTCGAATTTGCCCGCGCGCGTCTTCTACCCGACCAGTCATGCCAACCTGGGCGACGCGGAAGCGGCAGTAGAGTTCGGCGACTATCGCGCCAGTGGCGGATTGCGGTTGCCGCATCGAATCATCACGCGGCTCGATCGCTACATCACGTCTGATATTCGGCTACGCAGCGTGCAGGTCAATGGCGAGACGGGTGACCTGGCCGCGCCCGCCGACGTGCGCGCCGCCGCACCACCTGCCACACCTGCCATCAATGTTCAGGTAGAGGACCTTGCGCCCGGCGTGTGGCGGCTGGCGGGCCAGTCGCATCACAGTGTAGTGGTTGAGCTCGACGATCAGTTGTTACTGATCGAAGCCCCGCAAAACGAGGCACGCACGCTGGCCGTAATACAGCGCGCGCGCGAGCTCCGACCCGGCAAACCGCTCAACCAGGTCGTGGTAACGCACCACCACTTCGATCATTCGGGCGGGATTCGCGCGGCCGCAGCCGAGGGACTGACCATTGTCACACACGAGGGCAACGTCGAGTTCGTGCGCACCATGCTGGCGCGCTCACACACCCTTGCTCCCGATGCACTGGCCCGCCGGCCCGTACCGACACCGCGTATTCGCGGCATTGCCGGGAACGAGAGCATACAAAACAAGGTGCACTTGATGTTTGTGTCAGGTAATCAGCACAGCCAGACCATGCTGATTGTTTTCCTGCCCGAGCACGGGATTCTCGTGCAGGCCGACATGTTCACGCCGCCGCCCGCCAACCCGCCGCCCGGCCTTACGTTCCCATTCATGAAGGCCGTGCTGGATCACGTGCGCAAACACAACATGCAGGTCAGTCGAGTGGCGGGCATTCATGGAGCGGTGGTGCCGTGGTCGGATTTCGAGCGGGCGGCGCAGCTACGCGATTAGTGTTTCAGCCGCCGATCATGACCGTGGGACAGCCAATGACGATGGTGCCACCGTGCGCAGTCATATCACCCATGCGCGCGGCGGGCTTGCCGCATATCAGAACCGTCATTGAACCCTTCACGATCGAGTCGGGAGGACCCACGCAGGTACACATACAACCAACTGTGGCCGAGGGCATGCTGCCGATCAGCACGGTTGGACCGCCTGGCGTCATGATGGGCCCACCCACGTGCGGAACGGGCGGCACGCCAGGGGTCACCATGGGACAGACATGCATGTCGCCAATGCGCGCAGCCATCATGTTCGACTATCCTCTGGCCTGGGGACTCGTGCCTGGCGTCCACAAACTGATGCGATCGGCCACTTCGATACCGCGCCGGACCAGGTCTGCGTAGCGCGCTTCAATGCCAACCTTGGGGTTCACTGCGGCAAGGTTCACGCTGCCCGCCACCGCCTTGGCGGCCGCAAACTCAGCCGGCGGAGCGGGTGGCGCATCGGCGGGCCCGAGTGTTTCACCGGACAGGAATGCGGCCAGGCCCGCCAGACCAGCGGGTGTGGCAATGCCCACGACCTCTGCTGCATCCAGCGCCGCCTGGCGGTTGCTCCCGGACGGCTCGGCAATCCACTTCTTGGTTGCTTCCAACGATGCCGAATAGGCCGCGGCGGGCGGCTCGCCTGCAGCATCGCGCGCACACACATAGGCCCACCACACGCTTTCCCGGCGAGGCAATGCATGCGCCAGAAAGGCGATGGCGTCCGCCCAGGCTCTGGTCGCCGTGAGCCGTTCCACGAATGCGCGGGCATCCGCTGCACTCGCCAGCATTTCCATTCCGTCTTCCGACAGCTCGGCCGCCGCACAGATGACGGGCACAGCTGTCCCGGACCTCAACGTCTGCATACTCACCGTCTCAATTGATCTTCACCAGGGAACCGCGCAAGGTCAGGATGCCACTGCTGGTCATCTCTGTCATGGCGGTCCCCGAACCCTTCAAACTCGGCGCCGTGATCTCGACGGCGCCCATACCCTCGATCTTGATCTTGACCGCTTTCATCTCGATGCCGGCCGGCGTAATCTTGATCTCGCTGCTACCCACCTTGAACTCGATACCGGTCTGCGCCGTTATCACAATTTTCTTGGTGACATCGAGCTTGTCATCACCTTTCACTTCGTGCGTGCGGTTCCCTTTGATCGTGACCTTCTCGTTGCGCGTTACCTCTTCCGTACGGTCCCTGCCGATCTTGATGGTTTCGTCCCGCTTTACCTCTTCCTTACGGTCGTTCTTGACCAGGATCTCCATGTCTTTTTCGGCCTGCTCGTAAAACAACTCGGATCCCTTCTTGTCTTCCAGCCGTATTTCGTTGTGGTTATCTGTGCCGCCGCGTGGCGAGCTGCGCGATTTGACACCGCTCTGTGTGCCATTGTCCGGTAACGCATAGGGCGGTACCTGCTCGGCATTGTACAGTCGGCCCACAATCACGGGCCGATCGACATCACCTTCCAGAAAATCGACCAGGACTTCCTGGCCAATGCGCGGAATGTGAATTACGCCCCAGCCCTTGCCCGCCCAATTGCTCGATACGCGCACCCAACAGGAGCTCTTTTCGTTCTTCGTGCCCAACCGGTCCCAGTGGAATTGCACTTTCACGCGACCGTGTTTGTCCACATGAATCTCCTCACCGGCCGGGCCGACCACGACTGCGCTCTGCGCGCCCACCATGGACGGCTTCATGGCCCGGCGCGGCGCCCGGTAGATGATCGCGTGCGGCATGGCCGCAAACTCGTTGGTATACTCGACGCCTGATGCACCGGCCGAACGATACTCGGAGACCGCGGCCGAATGATGCACTTCCAACAGGAGATAGGTCGTGTTGACGTCGTCTCGATAATGCTCTTTGAGGTTGAACGTGTATCCACTCTGCATGAATGAGCACGAGCCTACACCCCGAATGACTTGCTGCATCGCCTCCTCGGCCTCCAGCTGAAGGCGCGCGTACCGATCCCCATCCTCGCGCGTGGTATAGCTCACCGGCAGGTAGTCGTACGCTTCTTCCCGACCCTCACCCTGACTCGAGCTGCGCAGCGACAGGGCGGGCTGCAAATAGTCGTACTCGCCCACTGTGACCTTGCCAATGAAAACGGAGTGCTCACCGTGCATTTCCGTGATCACGTTCCCCTCGGTGCCGGTTTGCTGCGCAACCCGAGCTTGCGACTGGTAGGGACAGGCGGTGAGCTTGCTGTTAGCATCGGTCACGACCAAGGTATGTTTGTTGGCTTCATGCTTGAAGAAATAGAAGATACCTTCCTCTTCCATTAGACGGGATACAAAGTTCAAATGCGATTCCCGGTACTGCACGCAGTATTCGCGCTTAGCGTATGTACCCAGGCACCGGATATCGTAATCGTTGTAGCCCAGCCCTTTGAACACATCTTCCAGGATTTCGAGGACTGACTTGTTCTGGAAAACCTTGCAGTCGCGCGAGAGCGAAAGGAACCAGAACCAGGGCACGATTTCCGCCCGGTACGATGTCAATTTGTCAGGGTCAGAGCCGTGCTGGGAGAAACGGCGGATCACGCCATGGATGTGACGCTCCTCGCCGTTGTCCAGCCCGATCACGATGGTGGCGGGAGTACGCAGCAGGTCCTTGGCATTGATGGCGTCATTTTCCGAGCGCATCTCGATCTGATAAAGGAACGGTCGTGAAACACCCTCCTGACCGGTAAACCGTGTGAGGATCAACTCGTCCGGTCCCAGCGCCGTTTCGATGCGGATGGAGCGGTTGTCCTGGGAGTATGAAGGCATTACGGTTACCTCGATTTGGTGACGGTGCTCACTGCGGTCACTGCCCCACACCGACGTCCCGGTTCGTACGCCGCAACCTGGACTGGCCCAGAACACCCGAGCTACCGGACAAGAAGCACGCGGCATTCCTTGCCGGTCGGACATGCTACTTCTAGGATTGATGCCTCGTCGTCGGGTGAACGCCGAGCGAGGTACGTCGATTGGTGAGGGACTGACCTCGGACCCAACCTAACAAGCTCTCCGTCAGCCCGCCAATCCGGGTGGTGCCGCCGCAGGACGTCTCTCATCAGAAACAGCTTCGAGGTCGCAATGGCGCAGGATATCTCAGTGGCAAGCGAGCGGGCCGAGTCCCGCGCAACCGCTACTCGACTGGCCGGGCGGGCCAGCATGCTGCGAGCGGCTGATCCCGGTTTGTTCCGCCGCCTGAAAGTGGTGCTGACCGAAGTCGGCTTTACGGAAGCGGGCATCTGTGAGCGCATCGGCGTCAAATCCATGTCGACGTTCGCACATCGCCGTGAGTTGCCACTGACCGATGCGCTGGCGGCATGCATCCTGTTGTTCTTGCACGACGAGCCAGTACCACAGTCATTCTTTTCCAGCGTGATGCCCGCAGACGCACCCGGCCTCATGCAGGAGCTCGGCCTGCTGCAGTGGGATGCCGTGCTGCCCGACCACTGGCGAGCGCCGCTCTCACTCTATCCGATCCACGGCTTATACCTCGTGTCCGACCAGCTGCTCCAAGTGATCGAATGGAACGGACGTAAGGCACCTGATGACGTGGTGTACCCGGCGCTGTCCGGGCCCACCGCCGAATTCATCGAGGGCTTTCCGCTGACTCCGTGTGATGCGTTGCTCGATATCGGCACTGGAACCGGTATCGCCGCCCTGGTCGCCGCCGCAAACGGCGCGCGCCAGATCTGGGCCGTCGATATTACGGAGCGCTCCAGTCACATGTGCGAGTACAACGCTCGGCTCAATGGCATCGACAGTGTCATAGTGCGCACGGGCGATCTGTACGACCCGGTGGCCGGCCTGACTTTCGACCGCATTGTAGCGCACCCGCCCTACATGCCCGAGCCCGAATCGCACATGATCTTCCGGGATGGTGGTTCCGATGGTGAGCAGATCACCCGACGCATCATCACCGGCCTGCCCCATTACTTGCGGCCCGGTGGCCGGTTCTACTGTCGGTGCCTGGCCACGGATCGGGCCGGGGGGGACTTCGAGCAGCGCATCCGCGCGCTGCTGGGTCCCGCACATGACGAGTTCGATGTGGTGGTAATATCCGCGCTGACCATGCCACCGGGGGAATACTACGGCATGCAGGCAGTGCGCGGAGAGCTGCCCTTTGATGCGCTCGAAAGGCACCTGCAGTCCTTTGGTGAGATCGAAGCGAAGAATCTGATCATCAGCTTTGTTCACATCGAACGACACACCCAACCGCAGCCGCCACTTACCGTGCGCCGGAAGATTGGGTCGGGCTTTTCACCCCGGACCGCTGTCATTGATTGGCTGCTGGCCTGGGAGCGAGCCCAGCGCACCACCGGATTCTCAGAAATGGTGTTGCAGGCCCGTCCCACGGTCACGCAGCACGCTACGATCGAATTGGCGCATCGAATGACGGAGGGGCGGCTGCGCGCGCTGGCCGGCCGAGCGCACACGCAATATCCCTTTCTGTTCAGCATGGAGTCATCGCCCGGGCTGGTTCTGATGCTGGGCGCATGTGATGGCAGTCGTACCGTCACCCAACTCCATCACGAGATGAGAGAACTGGGTGTAATCCCGGCCAATACACCCACGGACGAGTTCCTCGAATTCATCCGCCATCTCACCAGCGGTGCCGTGCTGGAGTTCGAGGGCTTCAAGATCCCCGAACGCGTGACGAGTGACGCGTGACGCGCCGAGATTTCGCGTCCCGCTTTCTGAGGTAACCATGTTGCAGGAAGTCCGGACAGCGCAGCCTATGGCACTACCGCTGGGCACACCCGCACAATTTCAGAGTCTGAAGGCGCTGCTCACGGAAGTCGACTACACGGAAGCGGGCATCTGCGCACGCACACGCAGCAAGTCGATTTCGACCTTCGAGCATCGCGTAGACTTGCCGCTGGAAGATGCGCTTTCGGCGTGTATCCTCCTGTTCTTGCACGACGATCCGGTAGCGCAGTCTTTCTTTACCCGCGTGATGCCTGCAGATGCGGTTGATCTGATGCAAGCCCTGGGTTTGCTTCAGTTCGATGTGGCGAGGCCCGATCATTTCCGAGCGCCGCTTTCCATCTATCCGATCCGCGGTTTTTACCTGGTATCGGACCAGCTGTTCACGGTAGTGGGCTTGAATGGACGAAAAATACCGGAGGACGTGGTTTACCCTGCGCTGGCCAACACCACCTGCGATTTCCTGGACGGCATGCCGGAAACCGATTTCAGTGCGCTGCTCGATCTGGGCACGGGCACGGGTATCGCCGCACTGCTCGCGGCGCGCAGCGGCGCGGGCCAGGTCTGGGCGGTCGATATAACCGAGCGCTCCAGTCGTATGTGTGAGTACAATGCCCGGCTCAACGGCATCGATCGCGTTACCGTGCGCACCGGGGACCTGTACGAACCGGTGAACGGCCTGACCTTCGACCGCATTGTAGCGCACCCGCCCTACGTGCCCGAACCGGAGACCCACCTGATCTACCGAGACGGCGGTGCGGACGGTGAGCAGATCACGCGCCGGATCATAACGGGATTACCGCAATACCTGCGACCGGGTGGCAGTCTCTATTGCCGCTGCCTGGCCTCGGACCGCAAGGGCGCACCCCTGGAGCAGCGCATTCGCGCCATGCTTGGTCCGAGTCATAAAGAATATGACGTCGTGCTGGCCACCAATGTGGGCGTATCGCCCGCGCATTTCTATCTCTCCGATGTGGTTGATGGTACGGTGTCCTTCACTTCGTTCGAACAATACCTGAAGTCCTTTAGAGAAGTGGCGGTGGAGAATCTGATCATTGCCTTCATACACATTTATCGTCATGACCGGCCGCAAACGCCGCTCACAGTGAGGCGCACCTTCACCAACCGCATGTATGCGTCACCGTCATCGATCGCGTGGCTGGTGGCCTGGGAACGGGCCGGGTTGAACCCCGAGTTTTCACGGCAACTGGTGTCTGCACGGCCCACGGTTTCGCCGTACGCAAAGATCCAACTGACGCATCAGATGAGAGATGGTCGATTGCGTGCCCTGGTCGGCAGTGCCAGCACGGACTACCCGTTTGGCTTCAGCACCGAATCATCGCCGGGCATCGTTCTGCTGCTGGGCGCATGTGATGGTAGCCGCACCGTGGCCGAACTCCACGACGAGATGAAACGGGTCGGGGTCATGCCGGCAGATGGGCAGATCGAAGATTTCCTGCAGCTGGTCAACACGCTGGTTTCAGGCGCAGTGCTGGAACTGGACAGCTTTAAACTGCCTGAGCAGCTCACTGTGGAAGGGCGTTGGCCTCGCCTGTAACGTTGCGGTGGGGGGGGGGGGGGG
>JBOHRF010000086.1:0-17718 GCA_050732575.1 Longimicrobiales bacterium | reverse complement strand
CCCTGCCGGAGCGATCTCGCCCAACCGCTCCGTGCCTGTGCCGGGATCGCGCGCCCACGCGTTCTCCGGCTCCATCCAGAAGCGCTGGAAGATCGCGCTCACCGCGGCGCGCGCGCGCGCCTCCCTGGTGTCGCGCTGCAATCGTCCCACGAGCGTCAACGAGGTCCAGCCATCGCGCGCCGTGAGAAACTCGGCGTGATCCAGCGCTCGGACGAACATGGGCAGCGTGATGTCCAGGCGCGCGCCCGGCTCGAGCCCGTGAAAGCCGGCCGCGGTCACGCCCACGATCGTGAGCACGCGGCCACCGATCGAGAGCGTCCGACCGATGACGTCGGGGCTGCGGCCAAACTTCCACTCCCAGAAACTGTCGCTGATCACCGCGATGGGCGCGCGTCCGTCGGGACGATCGGGCTCGGTCGCAAACCCCCGTCCCAGCACGAAGGGAACGCCGACCACGTCGTGATAGTTGCCCGTGACGAACTGTCCTGACACCTGCTCCAGTCCGTCGGCGCTCGAGAGCAGGAACGTCTCCCACGTGTAGCCCGCCACGCCGGCCAGGCTGGGCTCCGACCGATAGCGCTCGAGGAGTGGATAGTTCGAGCTCGTGCTCACGTCAGCGCCGGAACGATGGCCCAGGAAGAACAGCGTCTGCGGGTCCCGGATGGGCAGTGCCTTTAGCAGCACCTCATCCATGATGCTGAAGATCGCGCTATTGGCGCCGATGCCGAGCGCCAGCGAGATCACGGCCGCGGCCGTGAACGTCGGCGATCTCACCATCTGTCGCGCTGCATAGCGAAGGTCCTGACGCAGCTCGTCGAACCAGCGCAGCCCCGCAGACTGCCGACAGTCCTCGCGCAGCGACTCGATGGAACCGAACTCGATCCGTGCACGACGATCCGCCTGCTCCTGCGACATCCCGCCGCGCACCAGATCTGCCGCGTAGGCCGACACGTGATGCCGCATCTCCTCGCCCATCGACGACTCGAAACGTTTGCGCCGGAACAGCGCCTTCAGCGTGTACCGAATGCGACCGGACATGTCACACCTCGCTCGGCGTCGCGTTCATGGCCGCCGCCATGGCCGCCACCAGGCGATTCCAGCTAGCGGCCTCCTCTTTCAACCGGCGGCGTCCCGCGGACGTCAACCGGTAATACTTCGCCTTGCGGTTGTTGTCGCTCTCGCCCCACTCGCCCTCGATGTGCCCCTGCCGCTCCAGTCGGTACAGCGCCGGATACAGCGATCCCTGCGGAATCTCCAGTGCGTTCCCGGATATCTGGCCAATGCGCAGCAACACGCCGTACCCGTGCAGCGGCGCCAATGAGACGGCCTTGAGAATCAGCATGTCGAGCGTGCCCGGCAGCAGATCAGCGGTCTTGGGCATGGGCGAGCCTCCTAGTCTGCCTAGGAATGTTGGATGCTTCTCCTAGTCTGTCAAGGAGACGGCTGGAACTCGACCTCGGGGTACTTGCGCGAGGCACGCTTCAGCAGCGGGGCTGCGGCGGCCGAACTGAGCCTGGTCGAGCCACGCTGTCACGTACGCTCGCTGGATGGTCATCGCTCGCTGGCCGTCGATAGGACCGGGACCAAACACATCGAGGTTGATTGTAGACTTGAAGAGCGTGATGTCGCTGAGGTCGGCATGTGCGGCCCCTTCGATGACAAGGTACAGCCGTGGACCGCTCAGGTTGTCGTAGAACGCCGCCCACTGCGGACTGTCGGCGCGCCGCTGCGACTGGTTGCCGATCATGAGGAAGGGGCGATCGAGACCGGTGGTCACAAGGTCGCCGTCAAGGGCGATACCCACGTCGATGCGCCGGTCTTGCTCCATGGCCGCGACCAGCGCAGGACTGCCCAGCGAGTGGGCATCCTCGCTGACAGTTGTTCAGAACGTCCACTCCACTCCGTACGTTTTCGAGTTCAACACGTTGAGGATCTGCACGGCATGGTCATGTTTTTATTAATGTCGCGTACCGCAGAAACCTTACATGAGCACCGCCGTCGGAACGCGCGCGAGGCGACGGTTGCTTGCCAGTAGTGGTCTCGTTTGCGCGGTTTAGATGATCTGGCCGATTTCGACGAAGAGGTGGAATTCCATCTGGAGATGCAGACGCAACGCTACA
The DNA here is from genome assembly GCA_050732575.1 of Longimicrobiales bacterium. Taxonomy (GTDB): domain Bacteria; phylum Gemmatimonadota; class Gemmatimonadetes; order Longimicrobiales; family RSA9; genus JBBDWZ01. Next base: position 15,598 of record JBOHRF010000086.1, on the reverse strand, counting down.
TCGAGGGCGGCATGACGCCGGAGCAGGCGCACTACATCAAGCTGTCGTATCGCCAGCCGCGACGGCGACGGTGACGAACGAACTGCCTCCGTCACCGTCGCCCTTACACGATATTCATTCGCCGCAGCAACGCCTGAAAGCGGGGATGTCGCTGCAGCGGCGCAAGCAGGAACGATCCGCTGATGCTGTACGCGGGTCCGGTTCGTTCCTCGACGGCCCGCTCGAGCCAGTCGAGCGCGCGCTCGGCTTCGCCGAGTCCCGTATAGACATAGGCGAAATGGTAGGGTGAGACGTAGACGCTCTTCGCCTTCGCTTCGAGTTCTTGCAGAATGGCGCGCGCTCTCGCGGGATCACCGGCCAGGGCGTACGCCTCCGCCAGCTGGGCCAGCCACATCTGGTTTCCCTTGGAGCTCGCAACGGCGCGCTCGAGCTCGGCCAATCCCGCGCCGGTTCGGCCGCTCAGGAAATACGCCCAACCCAACGTGGCGCGAGCACGATCGTGATCCGCATCGAGCTCCACGGCGTTGGCCGCATACGCAATTGCCTGATCGTAGCGCCCGGCGCGCAGCAGCGTTGTGGCCAGGTCGACACGGTGAGCGAGCGGGTCGAGCTCGCGCGCGCGCTGCTGCAGCGCGATGGCTTCATCGTAGCGCTCGAGCGCGGCGCAGAGTCGCCCGTAGAGAGCGTAGGCGTCGGCGCCGCTGGGGTTGAGCTCGATCGCGCGCTTGAACGCTGCCTCCGCAGCGGGCCAATCGTACGCGCTCACGGCTTGCAGGTGTCCCATGGAGCAGTGTGCGGCTCCCAGCTCCGGATCGAGCTCGAGCGCGGTAGTCAGCGCGGCCGCCGCGCGTCGATAGGCGGGCTCGGGGTGCATGGCGCCGTCCTCGACCAGCTCGAGGTGGGCCAGGGCCAGACTGGCATGGGCCAGTGCGTAGCCGGGATCATACTCGATGGCACGACTGAAGTACTCGATCGCTCGCGCCAGGGCCGAGGGCGAGTATCGGCTCAGCCACTGCCGGCCCTCGAGAAATCGTTCGTAGGCCCTGATGTCCCTGGTCGGCTGCCTGGCCACGCGCGCGTGCTCGTCGCGCGTGAGCTCGGCTTTGAGTGCGCCGGCGATGTGCAGCGCAACGTCGGTCTGGATGGCGAAGATGTCAGTCAACTCCCGGTCGTACGTGTCACTCCAGAGCTGCCGTTCGCTCGCAACATCTACGAGTGTGGCCACGATGCGTACGCGCTCGCCCGCGCGCCTCACGCTGCCATCCAGCAGTGCGGCCACACCGAGCCGGGCGCCCATCTCCTTCACGCTGTGTGGACGGCGCTTGAAGGCCATCACCGAAGTGCGCGAAATCACTTTGAGTGCGCGGATCTTCGACAGTTGCGCGATCACGTCCTCGGTGATGCCATCGGCAAAGCCGTCGTCTTCGCCATCAGCACCAAGAGTCAGGAAGGGCAACACGGCGATGGACGCCACCGGCGCAGGGCCCGACGTTCTAGCGCCCGGAGCACCGCTGCGTAGCTGCTGCGCCAGAGCGAGCACGGCCGGATCCGGTTCCAGCTCCAGATCCACTCGCACCCGCTGTGCGTAGTCGTTGGCATGCTGCAGCGCACCGGCGCGGTCGCCCGCGGCGTCGAGTGCGCGCATCAACTCGATGGCGTGCGCGCCGGAATGCGGTTCGGCGGCGGTCAGCCGGCGGCACGTGCCTACCCAATTGTGCACATCGCCGCACTCCTGCTGCTGCTGCGCGAGCACGCGCAGCGCGCCCACATACGCGTGCGCGAGCTCGGCTCGGCGTGCGTCCAGCCAGTAGTCGAACTCCGTTGAGCCTTCGAGGTGGAATCCGTCCAGGAAGGCGCCGCCGTAAAGCCGCACGATGTGCTCGGACTGATGCGCCGCGATCGCCGCGCGCAGCTCGTGCAGATCGCAGCTCGAGCCTGTGGGATTGTAAAGCAGCCCATCACCCGCCGATGTGATGGCCGTCCCGCCCAGCGCCGAGCGCAGGACGTGCACGGCCAGATTCAGCAGGCGGCGTGCACTCGCCTCACCCCGCTCGGGCCAGAGCAGTGCCATGGCCCGGTCGCGCGAGACGGGCTGCGGCCAGGACGCAACCAGCAGCGCCAGCAGAGCCACTCGATGTCGCTGTGCCGGTGGACCGGTGAGCGCGCTGTCGCCGTAACGCAGTGACGCGCCGCCCAAAAGTTGAACGGTGATCATCAGAAGTCGGTCCAGCTAACCCGTAGCTAATCCGGAGGACAAGGATCGGTAAATCGGTTTCGATTATCGTGCTTGCAGGTAAACGACAACCTACACCTGAAGAGGTCATAATGAAACCGATTGCCCTGTTGTTCGCGTCCCTGGTGCTGCTGAGCGGCTGCATGAGTGAGCCGGCGAGCCCACAAAAAACGCCAGGGTCTGAGAGTGGTCCGCCCGCGTTCGCCCTGAGCAAAGAAGCGCAGGAAAACGATCTTATCAAGCTCCGCCGCATCACCGCGCGTTTCAGACACTTTCAGACTGCGGTGGCCGCAGGCTGGTCGGAACAGATCACACCGTGCCTGACCGATGAGCTCGGTGGCATGGGATACCACTACGGCAAGCCCCAGTTCATCGATGCCATTGTGCAACTCGAGAAACCAGAGGTGTTGCTGTACGAGCCCGACTCAGAGGGCGTGCTGCGCCTGGTTGGCGTGGAGTACATCGTGCCGGTTTCGGCGTGGACGAAGTCCAGGCCGCCCCGCCTCTTCGGGCGCAACTTCCACGTCGTCCCGGCCTTCCAGGTGTGGGCGCTGCACGTCTGGGTCTGGAAGGATAATCCGAGCGGCACGTTTGCCGACTGGAACCCCAACGTCAGCTGCAAATACGCCAGCGACACGTCGCCGCTGGCGCACCACTGACCGCATTCGGCGGAGACTGCCAATGCCCAAGTATCTCATCGAACGGGAGATCCCGGATGCGGCCGCGCTCTCGCGCTCGGACCTCCAGAGCATTGCACGGCGATCATGCGCCGTGCTGCAGGACCTCGGGCCCGACATTCAGTGGGTGCACAGCTACGTGACCGAGGACAGGATCACCTGCATCTACATCGCACCCAACATCGAGTTGATCCGCGAACACGCCCGGCGAGGCGGCTTCCCGGCAACGCGTGTGCTCGAAGTGGCCGTGATCATCGATCCAACGACCGCCGAGACGAGCGACCTGGAGATCGCATCATGAGTATCCGAACGTCCGCCTGCGCAAACTTGCGGCGTTGACTCAATAACACGGCTGACTGCGCCCGGCACATGAACTCACGGAGCTTGCTGTCGGGCGCAGTCGCATTTCGCGGTTGCCACAAAGTTGCGTTAGAACGAGAATCCCAATCCAAGACTCGCGTACATGGGCGGCGTCAGGTTGTGGAAGTCCTCCGTGCGCAGGAAGCCGGCCCGTCCCACCAGCTCGGCCTTGCCGATCGAGAATCCGCTCACCAGTCCGTAGTGGAAGGTGCCGCCCGCATCGAGGTACCAGCCATCTTTTGCATCGGGATAGTAGTTGTTCCGATACCAGTCCGTGTGCTTGATGTGCGTGATGATCGCCTTGTCCTTGCCAAACTGCCCGGCCGCGAACCAGCGCGAGCGATAAACACCGGCGATTCCCGTGAAGTCCGCACCGAAATTCAGGCCACGGTAGATGGAGTTCTCCGTGCCGCGTGTGATGAACGTGGCGCTGCCGACGAGGCGCAGCGATCGCCACTGCAGGATCGATGACTGCAGATCCACACGTGTGCGGAAGTCGCGTGTATCGACGCCGGCGGCCACGACACCCGCATCAGCGGCCAGCTGGAAGTTGTGGCCCAGCACGGGCAGCACCCGCGCGTAACCGACCGAGGTGACCAGCGCCGGGTCCAGGCCGATGGTTGTGAACACCCTGTTCTGACCCGCATCGTAGCGGGCCACATTCCACTGCGCCGCGGCGTTGTTGCAAACAACCGCGCTGAGCAGCAGGCCGATGGTGATATTTATCGCTTTCATTAGTTGGTTCCTTTCCGGGCATTCAAGTAAGGACGAACGTGAGAGAGTACTTCGGCGGTCTTGACCCACGCCACGTCGTGACCGGCGGCGCCGATGACCTGCAGTGATGCGGATGGGTAGTGCTGCACCTGCTCCTGCTGCAGCGACGCACCGAGCAGTTCGCTGAGCGATCCCGCGATGAACAACACCGGTGTCGTGAACGCGGACAGGTTGCTCGTGAAGTCGTAGTTGAACTTGCCTTTCCTGTCCTGTCCGTCCTCCATCAGGTAGCGGCTGGCGGCCGCACCGATGCGCCACGAAGGTTGTGGATCCACCGTGCTCAGGTGTGCGTGCGGCTGTGCGTCCCGCGCACCCAGCGCGCGCTCGTAGTCCATGCGCGCGTGGTCGTCGGGTGAGATGAACTGGCTGTTCCAGGCCCAGTCGTTGAGCCACTCGGACTTGAGGTCGAGGTCGAACAGATCGTTCTTCAGGCGCTCCATGGTGGCGCCGTCCATCGGTCCGGGCTCGATCAACACTGCGCCGGCCACGCGCTGCGGGTACGTGTTGATGTAGGCCGTGGCGTACATGCCGCCCCACGACTCGCCGATCAGGTAAACCGGCCTCGTGGGTGAGTAGCGATTGACCAGAGTGTTGAGATCGTCCAGGTACACGTCGAGTGTCAGCAGCTCTTTGTTGTGCCGTGTGGACAGGCCCGCGCCGCGCTGATCCCAGAACACCAGGAAGTACTCGTCGGCCAGGTTGTAGCCGTTGAAGCGTTGGGCCAGCCGGAGCATCCCGCGATAGTCGACACCCGGCCCGCCGTGCAGGAACACGATGACTGGATTGGCAGGGTTGCCGAAGGTCTCCGCGTGGAAGCGGGACCCGTTCATTTCGATGGCCGGCAGGCTGGCATCTTCCGCCACGGTCCGCGGCACCAGGTTGCCGGGTTCGCCCGGGCCGAGTGTATCGCAAGCCGTCAGGCCCAGCCCCAACAGGGCGATGGCCATCCAATTCGATGTACGCATATCCATCCCTTTTGCTCGTGGTTGATTTTTCGCAACGCGGCCAAGCTAAAAGGGTGTGGTAAAGCGATCGTCCGGCCGGGCCATCCGGTCTCAGTTGGACGTCCGCGCCGTTCGGATCGGACGTTTTCTACTGAATTGCGGTCCGCCGGTACTGCGAGGGTGTCTGGCCCGCGTGTTTCTTGAAGGCGTCGTTGAAGGTGGACTTCGAGGCGAACCCGGCTTCCAGCGCGAGCACGAGCAGCGTGGGCGCCCGCGCTTTGTCGCGCTCGATGCGGCGCTGAACTTCCCGCACCCGATAGCCGTTCACGAAATCGTAGAACGTCTGACCGAGCCGCGCGTTCAGGACTTCGGAGACCTTGTGCGGCGTCGTGGACAACAGCTCGGCCAGGTCGGCCAGCGTAAGCTCGCTGTTTTCCCATGGACGTTTCGCTTCCATCAGAGCGAGCAGCGCATCCTTCAGCGCTGACGCTTCGGCCCTCTCGAGCCTGTCACCTTGCTGGCTCCGTCGACATTCTCCTGTGAAGATTTGGTGATGGTCACCTAAATGTTACTATCAAGCCGGCTGTGCGGGTCGTAGAGTACGCCCGTGAGGGACGGCTCGATTCCTACAACCTCATCCTGCTCCTGAGCGGCGGCACAAAGAAAAGGCAGCAGCGGGACATTGTCCGTGCCAGAGCGTTGCTCGCCGAGTATGAGGCGCGCAAGGCGAAACGCGAGGACCAAGCGCGAAGCCGGCAACGTCGCAGAAGAAAGAGATGATCGGAAATGGCACTGACGCGTGATTTCAAGCAGACCGTAGCTGCCCGCGTGCAGCGCGACCCGGATTTCGCGCGTGCGATGCTCGACCATCGGTTTCGAACGACTGGCAAAGCAAACGCGGAAGCCCGCGAAGAGTCTGCACCGCATGCTCTCTCCCAGCGGCAACCCCAGCATGGACAACCTCGCCTCGATTTTCGACGTACTGCGTGGCGCGCTCAACGCGGCCATCGAAGTATGTGCCGTGGAGAACCCTACGGCCGCGTGAAGCGCAACCGTTCCCGCTCCACCTCGAGCGGCACCCCATCCACCAGCTCGTAGGCGATGACGCGGGGTGACAAAGGCGAGCAGCTTTTCAGCACTGGAGCAGCCTCCGGCTGCACGGCTTGTTGCGGCCCTACTTGAACTTTACACGGGCTGCCCCCAAGCTTCCGCTGCTCTGGTTGATCCGTCCGATCGGAAGGCTGCTGCGCAGTCTGAGCAGGTCCTCGAAAGAATCGGATGAACGTTCCGACCTACGAAAACATCGACAGTCTGCTTGCCCGTTTGCGCACGGGTGATGAGGAGGCGTTCGACCAGCTGTTCCCGCTGGTTTACGACCAGCTCCATCAGGCGGCGAAGCGGCAGCGGCGCCGCTGGCAATCCGATGACACGCTCAACACGACCGCGCTGGTGCACGAGGCTTATCTGCGGCTGGCCGGGCAATCCGCGCCCGGCTGGCAGGGCGAGCCGCATTTTCTGGCCGTTGCAGCGCGGGCGATGCGGCAGATCATGATCGATCATGCCCGCGGTAAGCGGCGCGCCAAACGTGGTGGGCAATGGCAGCGGGTTCCGCTGCACGAGATCGAGGCGGCGTTGACAACAGGCGGCGCTGCGTCCACGGCCAGTGCGGATGCGCTGCTCGCTCTGGATGGCGCGTTGCGGCGACTGGACGTGGCCAATCCCCGGCAGAGCAGAATCGTGGAGTGCCGGTTTTTTGGCGGGATGGCGATCGCGGACACGGCGGAAGCTCTGGGAGTTTCGGCTGCCACGGTGAAGCGCGGGTGGGCCGTGGCGCAGGCCTGGCTGTACCGCGAATTGGCCAGGGAACTCGACGAACGTGAGTGAGGGCTTGCCGCCTGATTCGCCGCGCGAGCAGGAGCGCGGCGAACTCGCCGAGCGGTTGTACGAAGAGGCGCAGGCGCTGCCGTACGAGCGGCGGCACGCTTTCATCGACGAGGTCTGCCGCGGTGACCCGGAACTGCGCGCTGAACTCGCTTCGTTGCTCGAGCACGCTGCCGGTGCAGAGTCCTTCTTCGAACGTCTTGCCCAGGTCATGATCCCGAACGCGCCGGACGCGCCCCCCGGCACGGGCGGGCGCTATCAGATTCTGGGCTGCATTGGCATGGGCGGCATGGGCGCCGTGTATCGCGCCCGCGACATGCGCTTGCAGCGCGATGTGGCGTTGAAGTTCCTACCCGGCTACACGAGTGCTGCGCTGGATGTCGAGCAGCGGCTGCTCAACGAGGCGCGCGCCGCGGCGGCGATCGAGCACCGGAACGTGTGCACGGTGCACGAGATCGCCGAAGGCGCTGATGGCCGGCTCTACATTGCCATGACGTTCTACGAGGGCGAGACGCTGAAGGAGCGTCTGCGCCGGGGCCGCTTGCCGTTGGGCGAGGCGATCGAAATTGCGCTGCAGATCGCGAGCGGGCTGGGCGCGGCACACGCGCAAGGCATCGTGCATCGCGACATCAAGCCGGCCAACATCATGCTCACGCGTGATGGCACGGTGAAGCTGCTCGATTTCGGGCTGGCCAAAATTGCCGACGCCAACCTGACGCGCCCGGGCATGCTGCTGGGCACCGTGGCCTACATGTCTCCGGAGCAGATCAGGGGCGCTGAAATCGGCCCGCGCAGCGATCTCTGGAGTCTGGGTGTCGTGCTGTACGAGCTGCTCACGGGCGAGCAACCTTTCCGCGCCGGTTCAGACCGCGCGTTGCTGCAGGCCATTGCGCACGAGAACGTGGAACCGGTACGCAAGCGTGCACCCGATACGCCGCGCTGGCTGGAGCAGGTCATCCAGCGCCTGCTGCACAAGCAACCGGAAGCGCGCTACGACAATGCAGCTCAGCTGGTGTCCGACCTGCGCCAGGAATCGGCCGCCTCCGCTGGAGCCGCTGCGTTTCTGGGGCGGTCCGGCCCGCGCCGCGCAGCGCTTATTGTCCTGGCCGCAGCGCTGATTATCGGGCTGGCCGGCGCGGCGCTCTGGTGGAATGGACGCAGCAGAGTCTCGGCCGCCGATGGCGGCGCCACAGCCAACGCGACGGCCGCGTCGGCGGCTGCACTCGATGCAGCCACATCGATTGCGGTTCTGCCTTTCGCAAACCTGAGCCGTGACCCGGAACAGGACTATTTCAGCGACGGACTCACCGAGGAGTTGATCGGCACCCTCTCACGCGTGCGCACCTTGCGCGTTGCAGCCCGCACGTCCGCCTTTGCCTTCAAGGGTCAGAATCGTGACATCCGCGAGATCGGTGCTGCGCTCGATGTGGGCGCTATTCTGGAGGGCAGTGTGCGCCAGGCTGGTGAGCGCGTGCGTGTCGAGGCGCGGCTCATCAGCGTGAAGGATGGCCTGCACCTGTGGTCGGACGTGTACGAACGCGAGCTGACCGACATCTTTGCCATCCAGTACGATCTGGCGCTGCGCATTGCGGGTGCACTGAACGCGCAGCTGAGCGCGGAGGAGCGCAGGCGATTGGGCCGGCCACCGACGGCCAATCCACAGGCCGTAGCGCACTATCTGAAGGGCCGTCACTTCTGGAACGGGCGCACACCCGCAGGACAAGCGCGAGCGATCGAGTATTACCAGCGCGCCATCGCGGCGGACTCGCAGTACGCGGCAGCGTACGCGGGCCTGGCCGCTGTGTATTTATCGCAGGGTTTGGCTGGAACCATGGACCCGGGTCAGGCAGGAACGCTCATGAAGCGCGCCGCCCAGCGGGCCCTCGAGCTCGATGATGAGCTGCCCGAGGCGCATGCAGCGCTCGCTTTGCACCTGCACGCCTTCGAATGGGACACGCAGGCAGCCGAACGGGAGTTCCTGCGCGCCATCGAGCTGGACCCGAGCTCCGCGCTGGCGCGGCATCAATACGGCAACCTGCTGGCTGCCCTGCGGCGCACCGATGAAGCGTTGGTCCAGAAACGCAGGGCTGTGGTGCTGGATCCGCTCGTGCCGAGCATGAGTGAGACGCTGGCTTTTACTCTTCTGCGCGTCGGCCGGCCGGTTGAAGCGTTGCAACACGTGAACAACGCACTCGAGCTGGATTCAACTTTCTGGCGAGCCCGTGCCGTGCTGGGTCTGTATTACGAGGGCAGGAACCGTCCGGACGATGCGATCCGCGAGTATGAACGTGCCAACCAGCTCGCGGCAGCCAGAATCCATCGCACGCGCGCTGACATCGCGCGCGTACTGGCGCGCAGCGGCAGGCAGCACGAAGCACGGGCAATGGTCGCGGAGTCGCAACTGGAAGCGGCTGCTACCGGAGTCAGCGAACCGGCAGTCGCCACCGCGCTGTTGGCATTGGGTGAAGTCGATGCGGCGTTTTCCTGGCTCGAGCAATCCTATCGGCAGCGACATCCTCACCTGCCCTTCATCCCGGGCGATGTGCGGTTCGCTGACTTCGATCGGGAGTCGCGCTTTCTCGAATTGATGCGCCGCGTGGGCGTCTTACGCTGAAGTCGCTGGAGACCAGGCTTACCAGCCCGGTCTCCAGCGCTGCTTTTACTCGAGGCCTCCGCGCAGAGCCAGTTGTGCCGCGCGCCGCCCGATCTCCTTTCCGGCCACGAGGTCGAACCGGTAGTGAATACCAGCGTAGACGCGTGACAGACCGGCCTTCTCGATCAATGTCGCCAACTCACGCTTCTCCCTGGGGAACTCATCCATCAGTACGGTCAGTAACGCGCTGGTGATGCAGGAGTGGCCCGACGGGTACGAGGGATGGTTGGGCAACCCAATGGGCAGCGTGATGGCCGGGTCTGCCTGTGATGGCCGGATGTACCAGTAAGCGAACTTGGATTCCCAGCAGGCGATCATCGCGTCGAACGCGGCCGCGTTGCTGTAGGCCAGAATGCGCGCCGCCTCACGCTCGCTGCCATGACCATCACGGATGAGCTGCACGGCCAGCGCGTTCCAGTTGCCCGGCGTGAACGGCGCGGTCAGGTGATTCATTTCCACAGCGAGGGCCAGTTGCTCGGGCGTGCGTGTGTCGGAGATGGCGCGCACCTCGGCCAGGTCGGTCAGAAACGGCGCTGAACCGAAGGCCGGCGGCGGCGGCGCACGAAGCTGATCGCCAGAACGCATGAAGAACGGTCGCGCGCCATACAACGCCCGCACGATCGGCGCACTGCTGGAAACCCAATAGCCCGGTCCAACCGGAGGTGTACCAGGCGACACGGTGTTGACGCCATCCGTAAGTGCGAGTGTGATCACGCTCCCGCCCACTTCCCGTCCGATCGCAACACCCGCCTCCTCGTCCAGGAACTTCGCGAAGAAACGCTCTTCCTCATCCAGGTCCGCTTGCAGCATGACTTCCAGATTCGCTGCTTGCGCAGGGAAGAACGAGCTCAGCACCGCGACCGAGGCAGCACCCACCGCCGCAGACACCGACGGGCGGCGCCAGAATTCCCAGCGTCCCCGCCCTGCATCGTGTCGCTGTGACTTCTCGGCGGCCAGAGCCGCCCGATACTGCGCCACCGACAGGTAGGTCAGGATTCGGATGGCCGGAGCGTGGCTCCCGTTCGGCAACGCGCCCAGCAGCGCGCGCCCGCGATCGTTCCAGGTCGTGCTGGCGTGCACCTTTTCCTTGAAATGGAGCACGGTCGCTTGAGGCTCACCTGGCTCGGCCGGCTGCATGATATCCTGCTGGCAGCCCGTTGCCGAAACGGCCACTGTGGCAAGCGCCGCCAGGATTCCTTTCCGAAATTTGGATCCCCTCATGGGATTCTCCCTCTAAGATGGGTTGGTCACTGGAATCGGTGTTTGCCCGCGGTGCTCTGGCGTGCGCAAAGGCATCCGATCCCGGCGCAGCTCCGATTCACAGCTATTAACGACAAATGCGCGGGAACTGGCTCATCCGACACTTCCCGAGGCATCTGGAGGGCGTGATTTATTGGATCTTCGGATTGATGTTCGTGATCTTCGGCATGGCCGCACTCCTCCTGCCGCACCCAACCGATGACCAATCAGTGTGAGGCGATGTCGAACGCTTGTACTCGCGGAACGACGGATCCTCGTTCGGCGGCAGGTGGGCCGCTGCGTCGGATGGGGTTGAAAAAACAGCCGGATGTGCGACGCTGTTGTCGAGCAACGTAACCGCCAATCCTCCCACGCGTTTACCCTGCATTTTGCATCCGTGATTTGCCGTCGTTTGCTCCGCTTGTGATCCGGCACGATACGGCGCTTTCTATTGATGGATCAATACTTCGTCGAATAAACTTCAGCACGAAATCCACATAAGTTGTTGTCGGCGCAGAAATTAGGACATTGACACGAAGGCCAAAATCGGCGTATCATCGCGCCACGATGGCGGGGTTTGCGTTGCGACGACGGCGCGTAGCCGGCGGCTGACGCACCAGCCCCGGCGCCCGGTCCAACCAGCGCCGCATCGATCAATTGGTAGGGACCGCGCGATTCGATGTCACGCAACCTCGTTTGTGTTGACCGGAGGCTTCACGGCTGTACGCCAATAGCAATCAACGTCGACAGCTCCGGACAGGTTCATAGCAGGGAAACCTGCCCGGAGCGGTCGGCGTTAACAGGAACATCGCCCATCATCCGCGCTCACGCCGCGCTCTTCTCGACGATCTCGCGCTCCAGCCGGTCATAGCTCGTGGCCATGCCATCCGTCATGCCTGTGCCCACTGCCTGGTCACGAATCTCCTTCGATGGATACGTCATCAGGTAGGTCAGCTTCGTGCGGCCGTTCTTCTCGGTCAGCGTGAGCGTGCTCAATGAATCGCCCATGGCCCACTCGTCGGGGCCATCAAAACGTTCCGTGTGCACCAGCCGGCCCGGCGCTGCGATTTCCTTGTACTCACCACGGAAGCCGCACTCCTGGCCATCTGCATCACTGCGCCAGCGCCAGCGGTATCCACCGCCCACCCGCAGATCGATGTCGCACACGGACATACTCCAGCCATCCAGGCCCAGCATCCACCGCTTCACGAGTTCGGGCTTTGTGTGCGCGTCCCAGATCAGGATGCGCGGGGCATTGAACTCGCGCGTGACCACGACCTCCTGGTCGCTGGGCAGGGTGACTTCCAGTGTCGATGTCATGTCCGTCTCCTTTTGGTTGTGCGTTCCGTTTTTGCTGTCTCTCCTCGTGCCGCCTTCAACTCTTCCAGCAAGGCATCGAGCCGCTCGTAGTTCCGTTCCCAAACCGCGCGGTAGCGCTCGATCCACTCCTCCGCTTCAATCAGCGGGCCCACCTCCAGCCGCGACGGCCGCCGCTGCGCGTCCCGGCCCCGGCTGATCAGCCCGGCGCGCTCCAGCACCTTGAGGTGCTTCGAGATCGCCGGCTGGCTCATGTCGAACGGCTCGGCCAGCGCCAGCACCGTTGCCTCGCCCTGCGCTAATCGGGCCAGGATCGCCCGACGAGTCGAGTCCGCGAGGGCAGCAAACGTGGCATCGAGTTGTTCGTTTCCGTTTTTCATGCCCCACCAGTTATATAACCTGTAGGATATATAAACACCCCATGAAGCACCGTCAAGGGGGGCTCTTTGAGCAGGTTCAGAGCGAAGTGAAGCCGCCGTCCAGCACGAGCGGTTGTGGCCACGAGGAGATGCGAGAGGCTCCCATAAACAGGGGCCAGGCCCGCGAGCCCCCGCCAGCAATGCCCCTCCCATGACCTAGGCTCAGCGTTCACACTTTTGGCCAGCCCTGTGTTTTTCGACACGTCATCGCCGCGCCTACAGGGTGTACGGCCCCGCATTTCTCTCGATGCGCCGCGTGGTCTTGATCCATTCGGCGCGGAGATCCGATCCGTCCGGTGCAGTAACGCAATCACCGGCCACAAAAAAGGAGCGGCCAAATGGACGGACGGAAACAGCAGTACGAGGAGTGGTTGGGCGCGGTCGACAGCTGCGTGCAAGACCAACTCAGTGTGGGGATTGATGACCTTCCCGATTGCGCGTACCTCGATGCGTTCGAGGCGGGTGTCAGCGCGCGGGCTTGTGCCGAGGACGTCATCGAGGAGGTACGCGATGCGTAGCTGGTTCAAGATCACCATAACCGGCATGGTCACCGAACTGCCACAAACGTGGAAGCCGACGCTGGAGGAACTCCAGCGCGAAGTGGGCGAGATGGTGGAGCACGTGCAGTTGGACGCGCGGGCCGAGTTGTGGAGCAACGAAGAAGGCAAGTTGATCGACCTGCCGATAAACACGTTGGCCACCGAAGTGTGGTGTCTGTTTTTCGGGAACACCGATGCAATCTGCGGCGATGTGCTCATCAACCTGACCGGGAGCACAGATCGCAACCGCGCCGTTCGCGCCCTGTTGATTATGCGAGGGGTGAGTGGAGACGCCGTGTCGATGTCCCGCCACCGCAGCGGGAGGATTGCACCGATGCGATGCCCGGTATACCACACGACATCGAGAATCACACCGAACGCTGGAGGCAGTTGTGGCGCGACCAGCGAAATCGGCACGATCATGCGAGGACTCGACCGCGAGATCGATAAGCTGGCGCAAAAGGCGCGCTCCTGACCTGACGCGACCGAAGCCCCTTCAGGCGAAGTGATTCCGCTTTTTGGGGCGACCACGCGCTTACCGCTGCTCCCTCGATCGGTTGGCTGAGCGGGTAGAAGTGGCTAGGTTATGGGTGTTTGCGGGACGTAGCGCAGCCCGGTAGCGCACCTGAATGGGGTTCAGGGGGTCGCCGGTTCAAATCCGGCCGTCCCGATTCGTCAATCCACGCCCGCGACGCTATCTGTCGTTGCGGGCTCGTTCTTTCTGAGTCAGCCGCATCAATGAAGGCGGACGGGTCGGCACGGCTGACCTGTCCCGACAGCGCGTTCAGCACGGACGCCATGACATGCGCGCGTTTTTCGCGGAACGTCGGCAGATTGTGTCCCCCGATCCGATCGAAATGAGTGAACGCGATCGCGCGCTTGCCGTGATCGCCGCCTGACGCTACGGCGCGAAGCACAATTAGGGCGCGGCCTGCATCGGCTGCTTCGCGTTGTCCACGAGCACGATTACATCGGCGTCTCCGAATCGCCGCGTGACATGCGTCGTCACGCTTGCAGAGGAACCCGGCGTGTGCTCGAGTGCCTCTCCGTCGCTGAGGACGAGCTTTGGCGGACCTTCAACGTAGCGCGCCGAGAGCGGGCCGCGCACCCGTCGAGGTAATCGTATTGTCAAATTCCGCCGCCCCTGAGGCGCCGTGAGCCAAAATTGCTGCCCACATACGCAGACGCATTCGATTTCACGATGTGTTCCGGATCGATGACTGGCAGATCAAGGTGTACACCATCAGCCAGGAGTCGCTGACCGTGGAACCCGCATACCTGGACCGCTGCTTGGCAATCGCGGCAGCAACACTGCCGACGCCTGCCGTACGGCAGGACCGCTACGGTCTCGGGTTCGCCGTCATTCATCGCGCGCGCATGTTCAACCAGATCGTCATCGACTGGTGGGAGCGCGACAACGAGTTGCGGCACCGCGTGTTCAAGGCGGAGGCGGACGCGTCACTGGACTTCCGCGAGATCACCGCAACCGGCGAGGCGTTCTGCGTGTGGGAGCTGCGCGTGCTCGCGTTCGAACGGGAGGCCTGGCTCGACACGGTGCTTAGCCGCGCTCCCGCCGTGAGGTTCGACGATTACCTGGCCCGTCGCCTGATTGAGGATGCCTGAAATGAGGTTCGACATCTTGCCGCTTCGTGGTGCTGGTCAGACCGCGGCTGTGCTCGTGGCTGCATGCGCGCTGGTCGCAGCCACGCGCGTCCGTGCCTGCTCGAGCGCTGCACCTGGGCTTCCAGCACCGTGATGCTTCCCGAACAGACACGACAGCTCCGGCACGCCGGAGGCGCGGCAGATCATTCGAGCGGGCGAATGGTTCCTGCCCTCCTGGTCGCCCGACGGGCGCGAGATCGTCGCGGTCGGGACGCTGGATAGCGTGGACTGGAACGTGTATCTGATGAGGAGCGACGAACCGGTCTTCGGGCGCTCGCTCCAGGTCCAGCGCAGGAAATGCATCCGAATTGGAGTCCGACCGGAGACTTTATCCTGTTCGATTCCGATCGCGACTCGCGCTTTCACGTTTTCATGATTGGGCGGGACGGCGCGGGCCTGCGGCGCGTGACCGCGGACAGTGCGGAAGACGGTGCGGCTCGAGCATCGCCCGACGGGCGGCGTATCGCTTTTGGCTCAGCGCGCACGGGAGTCCACCTCCTCTACTTGATTGGCACCGACGGCAAAGGTGAGCGGCAGCTGGTGCGCGGCACCGCCGCGTCGTTCGATCAGGAATGGTCCCCCGGATGGAAAACGGATCTCCTTCATGACGGGTGGGCCCAACACCGACATACACATCCTCGTGCTCGACAGCGCCGCAGCACGACCACTCGCGCAGTCAAGCGCAAACGAGGCGGGTGCGCGCTGGTCACCCGACGGTGCGCGCCTGATCTTCGCCCGTACCGACAGCACGGGCAGCAATTTGCTCGTGATCAATTCGACAGGAAGTGGTCTCCGTCACCGGGCGCGACTTCCCGGCACGCTGAGTTGGACGACCTGGTGTCCGGACGGCAAACACGCCGTGTTCACTACCAAGGAAAATGGGAACGAAGACCTGTATGC
>JBOHRF010000085.1:0-17743 GCA_050732575.1 Longimicrobiales bacterium | reverse complement strand
GAGATATTCACACATCGGCCAAGGGATGATTCGCTGGTGCGAGCAGTATGCATTCGGCGGAGTACTGAACTGCGGGATCTTTCTGAGGTTCGCGTAACCGCCAGGTAGGAGCTGCCTTTTTCCAGTCCTCTGCGCAGCAACACGACGCCAGGGGTCAGCCGGGAATGCCGCCCGCCGCGAGTCCACGCAGTCGCACGTGAAGGAGGTCGGACCGCAAGAGGAGAGACCGTCGACCAGCTGCCCGACTGACGCACGCTTTTCGAGAGCTCGATCTGACTACTTCGTGTTACAGGATTCTTCCAACTCCATCGACGCGGCGATTCTCGAGACCTGCAATTATTCGCGAGGAGGGTCGCCGTTTTTCGGCGCCAGCACTTCCTGAAGCCAGTTCACGACCACGTGAAGCTCGCGCGCTGGCGCATCCGGATTGCGCGAGAGCAGGTAGAAGCTGCTCGCATCGGGAGCTACCGCAAAATCATCGACGTACGGCACGTCGAAGAGCGGGACCGGCTGCTGCCAGACATCTCCATTAGAACCCACACGTAGTGTCATCATCATGCGGCCGGGAGTGGTGCCGGGTCGGTCGAAGAAGAAGAGCTCCTGGCCCGTTCTGGACCAGTGCGGGATGGCACCGCCCGCGCGCGACACCTGCTTCTTTCCTCCAAGACCGGGAAACGAGACCACGTAAACTTCGGAGCGGCCCGTCTCGAAGGAGTTGTACGCCACCCATTTTCCATCGGGAGAGAAGACCGCGCTGCGTTCGCGCGCAGGCGTGGTCGCCACGGGCACGAGACGGGTCGTGTCATCGAGGTTCAGCAACCACACATCCACGGATCGGGGTTCGAACTCATAGAAGGCGAGCCACCGGCCGTCCGGAGACCAGGATGTCAGATGGAGGTGACGCTTCCCGGTGTAGATCAGGCGCTCGGGCTCGCTGCTATTCACAGGTTTGATGTAAACACGACGCTGCTCACCCACCCAGGCCGAGCTGTAGGCAATGCGCCGGCCATCGGCCGACCACACCGGTGTTTCGTCTTCTGCGACATCGAAGGTGAAGCGGTCGGGGCGCCCGGTTGCCAAGTCCACGGTATAGATGTCGTCGTTCAGTGGCGAGCGTACGAGTAGGGCAAGCGAGCGGCCATCGGGCGATAGCGTGGGGTACTGCAGGCTAGCGGGAGAACCGAAGCGCCTCAGCTCCCGGCCTCGGAGATCAACCTGCGTGAGTTGCTTTCCTTCGAATTCGGTGCCTGTGAAATAGGCCAGTGTGCCGTTGGCTGCCAATGCGTAGGCCACACCGCCGCCCCAGATGGCTGTACGCACGCCCGCCAGCGCGGCACGAGCAGGTCCGGTCGTGCGCAGATCGCGCAAGCTGAAGGGTTGAATCAGCAGCGTTCCCGATGCATCTGCGTACAGCAGGTGCCCGGTCGATACATACCGGCCATGGGTCACGCCTTCGGCGACGACGGTGCGCGTCCGGCGTTTGAAATCCTGGATTATCAGGCGAGCATCGCGCGCATGTCCACTCGGGCCAAGCACGGTATAGAGCACCGCGCCGTTGGGAAGCACGTCCGGCCACATGTGATTCGTCTCTCGCGCGGAATCACTTACTGTGGTGATCTGGCGGGGATTCCCACTTTCTGCGGCAACCGACCAGAGTCCGGCATTGCCAATAGCTCCTGCAAACACGATCTGGCCGTTGCTACCCCACGCAATACCACCTACGGCAGCCGAGGCGTCAGCGATCTTCACGGGCGGGCCGCCAGTGACTGGCTTTCTCATGATCACATTATTGCAGACGAGACCGAGCCATTCACCATTCGGCGAGAAAAAAGGAGACGTGCAACGTTCTGTGTCCGGAATTGCTTCCGCTATGGAACGATCCAGCATGCGCAAATAGAGGCGGCCATCGGTTTCGTAAGCCAATTTTCTGCCGTCAGGTGAAATGGCAAGGTTGGGGTTTTGGCCAACGCGCATCTGGTAGCCCAGCGGCACCGGCACGGTCAACCTGATCACGTTGGTCGGTGTCGCGGTGCGACCGCGGATCCGGTCAATGACAAAGACCGCGGCCAAACCGACCATGATCGTGATTACCGCAAACTGGGCCCAGCGAGGCAGGTTCGCGCGCCCATCACGCGCCTTTCGTGCGCGTTCCCGCGATTTGATTGACAACGCCGAATCGCGTCGTTCGTCGAGCGCGGCGACGAAATCCGCGACCGTGGCGTAGCGATCCGCAGGCACTTTGGCAAGTGCTCGCTCGATCGCGGCTTCAACGTGGGCGGGCACAGTCTTGCGCAGCGACCTGATCGCGCGTGGCTCCTCGCTCAGAACCTTTGCCATCACTGCCTGCGCGGTCGGTCCGGTGTGCGGCGGCTCACCGGCGAGCATTTCATAGAGCACACAGCCCAATGCATAGACATCGCTGCGTGTATCCAGCTCGCGATCGCCCGTAGCCTGTTCCGGACTCATGTAGCGCGGCGATCCCATCGAGATGCCGGTCTCCGTGAGTCGCGTTCCGCCTGCATTGCGCAGTGCCAGTGCAATGCCGAAGTCCGAAACCAGTGCCTGGTCTTCATGCAACAAAATGTTCTCGGGCTTGATATCGCGGTGCAGAATCCCGTGACGATGCGCGTAATCGAGTGCGGACGCGACGTGCGTTGCAATGCGAGTCGACTCCTCGACGGACAACTGCTTCTCGCGTAGCAGCCTGTCGCGCAATGACTCGCCCGCTACAAAGGGCATGACGTAGTAGAGCAGGCCGTTGGCCGAGCCTGATTCGAACAGCGGAAGAATGTGCGGGTGCTGCAGGTTGGCCGTTACCCGGATCTCCGACAGGAACCGCTCGCTCCCCAGAATTGCGGATAATTCCGGTCGCAGCACCTTGAGCGCTACGTGACGGTCATTCTTGAGGTCGTAGGCGAGGAATACGCTCGCGTGGCCGCCGCTGGCAACCTTGCGTTCGATGGCATAGCGGTCGGCAAGCGCCGTGATCAGTGGCTGCAGCTCAAAGTCTCCCGCGATCGTTATGCTTCCCATTGTTTTGGCCTGAATGCTCGTTGATAGCCTTGTTCCAGGCGGGCCAAAGCCGCGCGCCCGCTCAGGAACGACAAGACGGTCGGGCCTCAGTCCACCTTCTCCCACGTCGCGCCGCGGCCGCCTCTCACACTGCGAATGCGGCCTTGTGCCTTCAGCTCTGCAAGCACCCGCTCGATCGTGGGGCGACTCACGCCCGGGCAGGTGCGGGCCACATCCGCGTGTCGGAATTCACTCGGCAACCGTGCGATTGCGTCCAGCACCGCCTGTCGTTTCGCGCCTCGGGCATTTCCCAGCGCGCCCACGCGCTGCTCCAGCTCGCGGTAGCCGCTCTGCAGCATCACGCCCAGGAAGAACTCCCACCACGGAGTCAGTGAATGTGCCGCGTCATGCCACTGTTGTGATGAGGCGGCCAGCGCATCGTAATAGCCCTCCCGCTGTTGTTCGACGATGCGTTCCAGACCGATGTAACGACCGACTTCGTAACCCGCTTGATACAGCAAGAGCAGGGATAGCAGACGTGCCATTCGACCGTTGCCATCCAGGAATGGATGGATGCAGAGGAAGTCCAGCACGTAGGCCGGCACGAGGAGTAGCGGGTCCAGTTGACCTGCGGCCCACGCCTGTGCATAACCTTCATGCAGTCGGCTCATCGCATCAGCCGTCGCATATGCCGGCACAGGCGTGAAGCGGATGCGCCGTCCGCTGGCACTGGTTTCGATGATCTGATTGTCTACGGATTTCCAGCGGCCACCCTGGCCGGGCGCGTAGTGAAAAAGATCGCGATGCAACTGCAGTACGAGACCAGGGGAGAGCCTCATATCGCGCCAGTTGCTATGAATGGTCGCCAGCACATCCCGGTATCCGGCGATTTCCTGTTCAGACCGATCGCGCGCCGGCCGTGCGCCCTGAACGATCGCCTCCAACCGCTCGCGCTCGACCGTGACACCTTCGATCCGGTTCGAAGACTCCGCGCTCTCCACTCGCGCCGATTCCGTCAGTCGTTGCAGCAGCTCCGGCGACTGCTCGCGCCACAAATCCTGCTTCCCCTTGTATTCGCCCAGCAGCCGAAGCGTTCGGGCCAGCCCATGGCTGACCGACTGTCCACTCAAAAAACCAGGCTCGAAAGACCGCATGGCCGATCCTGTCTTGATGCCATTAATTGGGCCGGACAGGCCCTCTCGGGCCCTCGTTAATGTTGGGATCGAGGGAGGGCCTCGGCGGTGTTGCGCCCACGAAAAGGCGTTGGAGCACCTGATTTTGCCCGGCCATGCGAGATCTCCGGCTTTCTTCCAGGCAAGCTCCTCAATGCCATCATGAAGGATGGCTTGATGATGGGATTTGTTCAATACGATGATGGGGTTCGAGCACAGCGGATTGCGGCGACGAAATCACCAACAACCCCGGCATCCCCTCCTGAGCCTCAGGGCTGCAGGTGTTGATCCTCCTCGAGTGTCGCGATTGCTTTGGGAAAAACCGCGCGCCGAAATTCGGACATTCCCGCGAGATAGAACTTCAGTGCTGCGAGGAACTGAGTGATCGCCGCGTCCCGGCCGGGAGGCGCGGGTATGAAATGGTTGGAGCCCAGGATGCCTCGTACGATGTCGAGCGAAATCTGATCGACGAATCGGATCGCCCCGGCTGCCAGGCCAATCTGGGCAACTCCAGAACTTGAAGGGTGAGGACGTTCTGCCCGACTTGAAGATTTCGCTGAGCGAACTGTTCGCCGACTCCATCGACGCCACGTCCTAGCGGCTTCCTGCCAGAAGCGCAACCAGGTCCAGTGCGCGCGGCCGCTGGTTTGCCTCTCTCGCCAGGCATCGCTCCACAACTTTGACCAGTTCCGGCGGGATCCGGGAACGATGGGCCGCGCTCAGCTGTGGCACTGGTTGTGGGTCGGTCATCTGCGGGCCCGCATCGAGCGGATGCGTGCCAGTCAGAACTTCGCATGCGATAATGCCGAACGCGAACACATCGCTCAACTCGGTGACCAGTTCACCGCGCGTTTGTTCAGGGCTGGCGTAGCGAACCTCACCGAGTTGCGTGCCTGCGGGTGTCAGCTGGCTGGCGCCTTCAATGCCCGATGCGAGCAGCGCGGCTATGCCAAAATCGGTGAGCACCACGCGACCGCTCCGGTTCTCGACAAAGATATTGCCTGGCCTCACGTCGCGATGGATGACACCCTGCTGGTGTGCGGCCGCCAATGCCGAGGCCAGCACAGAGAGCAACTGCACTGCCTCGGCCTGCGGCAACGCGCCGCACGCTGCAATTGTGTCGGCCAGCGTGCGTCCGTCCACGTATTCCACCACGATGTAGGGGCAGCTATCGCGCAGCCGGCCCACGCGATACACGGTCGCTACGTTGGTGTGTGATATGCGCGCTGCGGCCTGTGCTTCACGCTCGAAGCGCAGACGCGCTACCAGGTCCGTGGCGAGTTGTTTGCGCAGCTGTTTCACGGTCACCAGGCGTTTGAGTCCGGGCTCGCGCGCCAGATAGGCAAGGGCCGTTGAGCCGCGACCCAGCAAGCGCAGCACCTCCAGCTCCGGTGCCAACTCGATGCGCAGCTGCTCCAGTGGATCGGCTGCATCAGGTGCCTCGGCGCGCAACTGCACCGCGTGGTCCTGGGAAGCAATGGAAGCGAAGTAAGGGTGCACAGTGTCAGCGGCCGTTGCCGCACTCACGGCGCGGTGCGCTACTGGTACGCGAGTGGCGGCACGAATGCTTTCAACGCGTGCACGCGTTTCTGCCGATGGCTCGAGCTCGAGATCTTCCCAGAGTCGCCGGGCAAATGATTCAAAGAACGCGATGGCAGCCGGTGACTGGCCCGCCTCGACCAACAAGTCGATGAGCGCGCGTGCCCGTTCTTCATCGTAGGGCGCGAGCGCACTGCAGTGCCGCGCGCATTCAATGGCCGCACTCCATTCGCCTTGCGCGCGCAAGCGCAGCGCCAGCCGGTTGGCCGCGCGGGCGGCCAGCGCGCGCAATCGGGTCCGTTCCTCATCCAGCCAGCGCTCAAACGCTGGTGCGTCCGACACGTGAAAGCCCAGCAGGAAATCGCCCTCGTACAGCGCCAGCGCCTTATCCAGCAGGTCGCGCTCCACCAGCCGCTCAAGTTCGACTACATCGCAGCGTAACAAATCACGGTTGATGGCGAGGTCATCGCTGTTGCGGTTGAGAATGGCATCCTTGCCCAGGGATCGCCGCAGGAAATGCAGGGCCGCGCTCAACGCGTTGCGCGCGCGCTCCGGATCCATGTCGGGCCAGAACATGGCGATGAGGCTATCACGGGAGTGATGCCCGCCCGGCCGCGCCGCGGCCAGAAAGCAGAGCAACGCAGCTCGTTTGGGTTGGCTCAGTACCGACTGGAGGATGGCACCATCCTCGGACCGAACGTCCAGCGCTCCCAGCGTTTGGATCTCGAACATGGACGCGAAGTAAGGCGCAGGTAAGCGAAGTAAGAGACAGGCTAAACGCTGCAACGATCTTTGAGCCAAGCTACTCGCGCACTGCGGTAGTTGCAACGCCGGCGGTACAGCGGCGCTGCTCAACCGGTCAATTCGCGCCGGAGGTCGTCATGCTGCGCCGTGGATTCGTCTTCTGTTTGACCACTGTCGTTGTTGCAGCCGCAGGCTGCGCGACACTGCCCAAAGATAACTCGCCTCGCGACACACGGGACCAGATCGGGCGTTCGGCCATCGAGCGCATGAATGTCAGCACTGCGTACGATGTGCTGGCCACGCGCCTGAACCGCCAGCCATCACGTGCACTGAGAGGAAGCAGCACCAGCTTCGAGCGGCCGCAGCAGCCGATGGTCATGATCGACGGCAGCCGTTCCGAAGTAGCCGCGCTGCGCACGCTGCCCGCCAGCAACATCGAGGAAATTCGGATTCTCAATGCGACCGAAGGTACGATGTGGTACGGCACGGGCGCGACCAACGGCGTGATCGTGGTGACCACCCGACGGAAGTGACGCGCATCGGCGTTTGTGGTTACGCGCTGGTGGGGTCACTCTGCGTACGCGCATGGCAGCGCAGCGCTGCAGTGGTCCCGCCAGCGCGCGGACCACCACCACGTTTTTACTTTTTGGCTCGTTCTCACATGCACATCGACGGTCAGGGCGCCGGGACCCCAGCCAAAGCCAGCCGAACGCGGACCCACCATGTCAGTGTGAGCCAAAAAGTAAAAAGGTGGTGGTGGTCCGCCGTCCTACGGCTCCCCCGCCAACAACCCCTCGAGCGGCAGTTCGGCCGCGCCATTCTCGGTGCACGCGGCAAACGTTTTTTCGCCGGCCGCGTACATGGCCACACCTGCATACTGCCCGGCTTTGTTAAGCGCGAAGAACCGGATGTTGAAATTGGGCAGACCGCGATCGTTGAGCAGACGCTTCTCGATGGTGTTGGCGCGGATGCGCTTGAGTGCTTCCATGCCGGCATCCTTGGGGCTCATGCCGCGGCGCATCGCCTCGACCACCAGAAACGATGACAGGTTGTACAGGTTGGCCTCGCCGCGACCGGTTGATCCTGCGGCGCCCACATCATTGTCGACGTAGAGGCCGGCACCCAGGATGGGAGAGTCGCCTGCGCGCCCGGGGATCTTCCAGGCCAGACCGCTGGTCGTGGTTACGCCGCAGATGTCGCCGTTGGGGCCAATGCCATCGCAGTTGATGGTGCCATAGAAGCTGCCTTCGGGGATCAATCCAGCACGCACCATGGACAAACCGGCATCGAGTGAAGCCTGACCACGCTTGCTGGGATCGAGCCAGTGCAGTGGATCAACGCGACGCTTCCACTCGAGCCACAATCTGCGCGACTCGGGCGAGTTGAGATCCTGCTCGATGGTGAAGCCCATTGCCCGAGCAAAGTCCTGCGCGCCTTTGCCTACGATCAGATGGTGATCGGTGTGCTCCATCACGACTTTGGCCACGAGCGAGGGTGTGCGCACACCTTCAATGGCGGCGACTCCGCCTGCGCGCTTCTTGGGCCCGTGCATGCAGCACGCATCGAGTTGTACGACTCCTTCAGCATTGGGCAGCGCGCCGTATCCGATCCCGGTTTCCAGTGGGTCGAGCTCGGGGATATTGACACCGGCAATCAGCGCATCGAGCACATCCTCACCGCGCGTGATGCGCAGGAAAGCTTCCTCGACGGCCGTGCGCGGTCCGCCGTTGCGGAAATGAATGCCGCTGTAATCGGAGATCACGACCGGCTTCACGGCATGGGGGATATAGACCGTGGGGGCAGGGAACGCCGCGGCCACGCCAGCAGCGGCAGAGCTCTTCACGAAGTCGCGGCGGTTCATGGCATCGCCTTTCGAGGGAGATGCCGCACAGGTTACGAGCAGCCGGATCGGCGGGCAAGCATGAGGCCTGACGCGTCACGCGTCCAGCGTCTCGCCATGTTCAGGGTCGATCGACCAGACCTCTCAGGATGGATGGTCCTCCTCCCGCGGGCGCATCCAGCATGACCAGTGTCAATACCAGGCCGGCGTTCGCGATGAACGGATTGATGTCCAGCAAGACGGTAGTCGTTCCTGCCGTGGTCACGCGTATGCGATAGGTGCCGGCCAGCAGCGTGATATAGGTCGCTACCGTTTTGAACGTGAGGTCCTCGAAGGTGGGCGTGCTGGCGGGCAGGCTGGCGCCGGGCGCCGTGATGTACACATCGACCAGTGCCGTGGAAGGTGCGGCATCGACAAAGCGGATGCGCGTGCTGCCTGCGGGCGGCGCCGTTGGATCATCGAGCAGTGTGAGCGGCTCGATGCATTGGAACGCAACGAACTCACGACTGCGGAAATCGGCGAACGCGCGAGATTTCTTGCGCACGTCACCGCGAGAATCGTTGCACGAATCAAGCTTCTCGCGATCGTCCTCAGCAAAGTCACCGAACACATCAACAGCCAGTATGGTGTAGCGTTGGAACGGCTCTACGGTCAGATGGGTGCGCACCAGTGGCGTCGGATCGATCAATGTCGGTGCTATGCTCTTGCGAAACTCGAACGTGTGCTGGTTGGGTTCGACGCCCACGTAGGGACTTGCCTCCGTGTACGTCAGGGTCTGCGCGACCAGCGAGAAGTTCAGCACGGCGTCCAGGATGGGCGCTGTAGGTGATGCGTGCAGGACGCGGATGCGGGTTGGGGAATCCTCATCCAGACCGTTTACATTATCCCAATCTGTTTCACAGGCGACCAGGGCAGCGGCGGCCAGAGGCAGGAGCAGTGAGCGGCGCACGGCGGCACCTTCCTTCCGAGCGTGTTCCCCAGGTGGGCATGCGGTGGCGCCGCACGTTACGGACCACGCACGGTGCGCTCGGTGAGCTGGAGCGCGCCGTGCCGCGCGCGTGCTCGAGGATAGCTGGTGGAAGTGGCGCTAGTTAGCGAATGCGGCAGGACCTGCCTTCCAGCCGCAAAGAAGAACGCGCTGCTGGTTCAGCGGATCATGACGCGCCGCATTAACGCGCCTTCCAGCATGCGGTCGGCCAATTCGATGCCGCGCAGCACGCGGGCGAAGATCGTGTAGTCGTGATCCAGGCGCACGTTATCGATCAGGTTGATGTAGATCTGAGCGTCACCCGTGTCCCGTCCACGCGTCGACAAGCCGACTGTTCCGCGCCAATTCTCCACGGCCAGTTCGTCACGTGTGTACGGTCCATCGCCCGTGTATTCGTTGGCATTCGGACTGCCACCCTGCACCACGAAATTGGCGGCAATGCGATGGAAGGTCAGGCCATCGAAATAGCCGGCCCGCGCCAGGCGAGCGAAACGCG
Organism: Longimicrobiales bacterium; assembly: GCA_050732575.1. Classification (GTDB taxonomy): domain Bacteria; phylum Gemmatimonadota; class Gemmatimonadetes; order Longimicrobiales; family RSA9; genus JBBDWZ01. The sequence continues at coordinate 7,952 of JBOHRF010000085.1, read as the reverse complement.
CGGCGTTGGTCGGTGCATCGAAGGGCAATAACTGCAATTCGATCTCACCGCCGTCCTCGAGCTGGATGATGGCGCGGCCATGGGCGAGTTCGGCGGCTTGCTCGAACGTGGGCAGCGGCACTGCCGGCGGCTGCACGCGTGCGACCTCGGGCCGCGAGCCGGTCCAGGCGAGCAGCACACGCGCCGCACTGTCTGCCACCACGGGATCGAAGTCGCGCAGGTAGGGCTGCAACCGGGCGGACAGGCTGGCGTTCCCCAGCTGTCGAATGCTGTGCAACAAGGCCACACGCGCATCGCGTGAAGTCTCGCGGCGAGTTTGGCTCACGCGATCCAGCGCGGCCAACAGCGCGTTGGCCGTGCTCGGCCATGAAGTGGAATCGAGGGCCGCGGCTGCCGACTGCAAGAGTTGGCTGTCATCCTGTGTCAATTGTGCCAGATAAACGCTATCGGCCGCACGACCTGACACGCGGCGCAGGCCGTCCACGGCCGCCGTGCGCACGTTTGGATGCGCATCATTGCTCAGGCGAATCAAAGCGGCCCGGTCTTGCAACGTGGTGGCCGCCACGGCCGCATAGGTGCGCACGAAGAAGCGTGGGTGTGAGATGAAGGCGGGCAGGCGCGTACGCGCACGTTCGGCAGCGCGCGCGGCCAGAGCAGTAAATGCGTGGGCGGCGTGCTGCCAGCGACCCACGCTGCCCGTGGGCAGTGCACGGGCAATGGAATCGAGCAGGCTCACGTGGGCCGGTGTTGATGGGCAGGCCGTACCCAGCAGATCGAGCGCCAGCAAGGCAACGTGCGGGTTGGCATCGCCAACCGCGCGTGTAATCGGATCACAGCCGCGCGTGCCGGCCAGGCGGCGGCCGTACGCGCGCAGGCCCTCCAGCCGCACTACGCCCGAACCGTCGCTCAGTGCGCGCATGATGAGTGGCGCAGTCGAAGATGTATCGCTCGAGGCGGCCAATGCCACGGCGGCCTCACGGCGCACGTATGGATCGGCATCGTCCAGAATGCCGGTCAATGCCGCAACATTCGCGCGCCCGGTGGTGACCAGCGTTGCGGCGGCCACCGTGCGCAGCCGCACGCTCTGCAGGTCATTGGCACGCGCCGTCCGTTCGGTAGCCTTGCGCAACAGCGCAGCCTGCGTGGTGGCGTCGAATGCGGAGCGCGCGGTTGGCTGCCTGGCCAGGAAGAACATGCCACGCGTGGCACCCAGCGCGGTCATGGGCGATTCGTCCAAAAGCGGCAGCAACAGATCGATCGTGGCACGCGCGTCCGTGGCCGACGCGTGACGCGTCCGGCCCAGCGTTTCCGCAATCGCCGCGCGCACCGATGGATCGCGCTCGCTGGCGAGCGCGCTGGCCAGCGCAGGTCTGACCGGCGCGCCATCGCCGCGCATCACGGCCTGGCCGAGCGCATGGGCCGCTTCAGCACGCACGCCAGGCGCTGCATCGCGCAACATGGCTGTGATCGGATCGGCCAGTTCAGGGCGCTCCAGCCGGCCGAGCGCGCGCACGGCTAGCCTGCGCAGCTCCATTGAGCCGGCTCGTGTGCCCTCGAGCAGCACCTGCAGTTGCTCGGGCGAGCGAGCGCGCGCGTCCTCCGCGGCAATCAGCTGTTCCCACTGGCGAGCGTGCGGCCGTAGCACATCTGCCGAAAGCTGGGCCGCCGCGGTACTCGCGCCCAGGACAGCCAGGCCGAGCTGCAGGGTCGCGATTCTCACCACGCGCCAATTCTTCATGTTAGCGTGGCATCTCACCCTGCATGAGCAGGTTCACGTGCTGCTCCACGTGCTGAAGCCCACCCTCGCCCTCCTGCCAGCCTATACGTCCATCACCGTTGGCGTCATGACCTGCCATCAATTGCTCGGCCAGAGCATTCAGCCGGGTCACGAGCGCGGCGGCTTCCGATGCAGTGGTGGTAGCCTGGATCTGCTGTGCCAGTGCAAGGATTTGGTCGGCGCGCTGTACCGTGTTGCGCGCTGCAGTGGCAACATGTACCGAGTGCGTGGTCGCGTTCTGGGACGCACCCTCGGACCGGGCGGCCAACTCGATATGAGCGGCTACACCGGCTGCGGCCTTTTTCAGGCCATACCCATTACCGGGTCCGCGATCCGCCTGGCCTGGATCGATGGCGTGGATCACATGGCCAGCGTGCGTCTTCATCACCTCGAGATTGCTGGAGCTCTTCGCGGCCAGCGCTGCATGCTCCGCAACAATGCGCGCCTCAGCCATCGCCGTGGGCAACAGGCCCTGGCCATTTGGAGTTCCGGAAAAGCCACTCGTGATGTGCCCTAGATGTGTGCCTACCGGGGTCGACGCCGCAGTCGCAGCAGCCGGGCCCGCAGCCGCGGGCGGCGGAGCCGGCGGCTTGATGCCCATGATCTCATCCAAGATCTTGCGCTGCTCCGGGTCTGTGCTGATGACGTAAGTGATGCGCCTGTACTGGGGCTCGGTCAGGCCATGCTCCTGCAGCACCTTCGCGATCTCCTGGCGCATCTTGTCCTGCAAGAGCTGCTGCGCTTCATCCTTCTTGTTCCCGGGCGCCGCCATTTCAGCCTGGATCCGGTCCCGCACCACTGCCATCGCAGCGATCGCTTTCGCGTATGTGGTGAGCTGTTCCTTCCCGATTGCCGGATCCTGCGCCTCGAGGCTCTTTGACAGGCCAAGGCTCAACAGGGCCAGGACAATAAGGGCTGGGCCACGGCAGGAAAGGCGGCGCATGCTGGCCTCCAGGTCTGGCTTTCGCCGAAGTACGGGCAGCGAACGAGAAGGTAGGCCCGCCCACTGGCTTCGGAAAGTCAGAAGCGAATGCCGTGCGATGAATGACGGTTAGCATGCTTTTCCCCAGCGCCCGGCAGGCGAGACCGCGTTCGTCGCAGTCAGCCGGTCAAAAAGACTTGCTGAGACGGCTGCCGGAACGGCAAGTTAGCCTGGGTGATTGGCCGCAATCTGCACGACAAGGGCACCATGAAGACGTTGACGGCCGCAACGTTGCTTGGGATCCTGCTCGTCCTGGCGAGTCTGCGCCTCGAGCGAGGTTCGGCTGGCTTAGTAGCGGCCCCTGCCCGGCCAATGGCGGTTGCGGCCAATCCTCTCCCAGGCCTCCCATCAGCTGTCCTCGCCAGCGCCGGCGTTTCAGTGGACGCGCTCAACAGCGTAGTTCAGCGCTACTGCCAGGTTTGCCACAACGACATTCTGCGCACGGGGAATCTGTCACTGCAGTCGTTTGATGTAGCTGCGGCCCCGGCCAGGGCTGAAACAGCCGAGAAAATGATCGCCAAGTTGCGAGCGACCATGATGCCGCCACCGGGCATGCCGCGCCCGGGTGGCGACACGCTACGCATGCTGGTAGACACGCTCGAGACGCGCTTGGACGCGGCAGCGTCTGCGCGGCGGAACCCTGGCCAGCGCACTTTCCAGCGGCTCAATCGAGCCGAATACACGAGTGCGATTCGGGACCTGCTGTCGCTGCACATCGATGCGGGCGACTTCCTGCCGCTCGACACGAAGAGCGACAACTTCGACAACATTGCGGACGTGCAGGTGCTTTCGCCGACGCTTCTGGAAGCCTACCTGCGTGCAGCCAGCGAAATCAGCTGGCTGGCGGTAGGCAATCCCAAGACCCCGCCAACAGAAGCGACCTACAACGTACCGCGCACGGCCTCACAAACGAGTCACGTTGACGGTGCACCATTTGGCACGCGCGGCGGCGTTGCCGTTATGCACAACTTCCCGGCCGATGGCGAGTACACGTTCCGTGTCTCGTTCTACCACGAGACTACGGGTGCATTTGCCGGCGGCAACGCACGCGACGAGCAGATCGAGATCTCGGTTGACGGCGAGCGCGTAGCATTGCTCGACATCGATCGCTGGATGCACGCATCGGACCCCAACGGCGTGTCCATGTCGACCGTAGCCGTTCCCCTGCGCGCCGGTCCGCATCGTGTGGCTGCTGCCTTCATACCGCCGGTATTCCAGAGCACGGTGCAGGATCTGGTCTCTCCCCTGAAGTGGTCGCTCAACAGCACATCCAACGCGACCGCGTACGGCTTCACGATGTTGCCGCATCTGCGCGATCTGGTGATCAACGGGCCGCACAATGTTAGCGGCGTCTCCGACTCGCCCGTCCGGCAGAGGCTCTTCAGTTGTCGGCCCACTGGACCACAGGACGCGCGCACTTGCGCGGAAGCAATTGTCAGCCGACTCGGCGTGCAGGCGTTTCGCAGACCCCTGACTGAGCGGGATCTATCCGGCCTGATGTCGTTCTACGAGACGGGCGCCGCGAACAGTGCGTTTGAGGCCGGGATCCGCAGTGCACTCGAGGCAGTCCTGGCCAGTCCCGATTTCGTGTTCCGGTTCGAGCGTGCACCAGCCGGCGCACAGCCCGGCGAGAATTATCCGATCAGCGACATCGATCTCGCTTCCCGCCTGTCGTTCTTCCTGTGGTCGGCTCCGCCCGATGATGCGCTGCTGAAGCTGGCGCGCGAGCGCAAACTCTCGCAGCCAGGCGAGGTGGAGCGGCAGGTGCGGCGCATGTTGTTGGATCCGCGGGCCGAGGCGCTGGCCACCCGCTTCGCCGCGCAATGGCTGCGCCTCTCCGACCTGGAAAAGGTGCAACCTGATGTCCGGCAATATCCCGATTTCGACGAGCAGCTCAGGGCGTCGATGAAACGGGAGACCGAATTGTTCTTCCACAACCTGGTGCGTGAAGACCGAAGTGTGCTCGAGTTGTTCACTGCAGACTACTCCTTCATTGATGATCGCCTGGCCCAGCACTACGGAATTCCGGGCGTCTTTGGCACCGGCTTCAAACGCGTGAAATACCCGGACAACCGGCGGCGCGGCCTGCTCGGTCATGCCAGTATCCTCACCCTGACATCGCACGCCAGCCGGACTTCCGCCGTGGATCGTGGCAAGTGGGTGATGGAAGTGTTCTTCCACAATCCGCCACCGCCCCCGCCACCGGGGGTGCCGGACCTGGAAGCGATACCCTCAGCCAACGAAGGAAAAGCGCTGACCGTGCGCGAGCGCATGGAGCAACATCGTAGTGATCCCATGTGTCAATCCTGTCACCGCATCATGGATCCGATTGGTTTGCCGCTGGAACACTTCGATGTCACGGGGAAATGGCGTCTGAGAGACAACGGCATGCCCATCGATTCACGCAGCGAGTTGTGGGATGGCACGGCGGTAGAGACGCCGGCTGATTTACGCGGGGCGCTGATGAAGCGTCAGGAATCACTGCTGCGAACATTCAATCGAAACTTGATGGCCTATGCACTGGGCCGGCGCGTCGAGTACTTCGACATGCCCACGATTCGCGCCATCACGAGGGGAGCCGCGGCACAGCAACATCGGATCTCTTCTTACATCCTGGGTGTTGTCAACAGTCCGGCGTTCCGCATGCAACGGCTGGAAGTCGCAGAGGATAGCAGCCGGTTACCGTAATACGGCAGCGTTCTCGAGCCGCGCTAACGGCACAGAACGGTCACACAAGGGCCATGGGGCATCAGAGGGAATATCAAGGAGCCGCCAGCATGATCAACACTGGAAAACACCTTCCTCGCCGCACATTCCTGCGTGGCATGGGCGCGACCGTGGCTCTACCGTATCTCGATGCCATGGTGCCGGCCGGACGCCTGTGGAAGATGGCATCAGCCGCAGATCCGACTCGCCTGGTTTGCATCGAGGCGGTGCATGGTGCGGCTGGCTGCTCCCCCCATGGCGCCACGCAGTACTACTGGGCACCGGAGGCGGCGGGTCACGCGTTCGATCTGAGTCCCAGCGCGCTCAGTCCGCTCGAGCCGTTCCGGAAATACATGACCATCGTGAGCAACACCGATGTACGGATGGCCGAAGCGTACAAGGCGGAGGAGATCGGTGGCGACCACTTCCGCTCCAGTGCCGTGTTCCTGACGCAGGCGCACCCGACGCAAACGGAAAGCTCGGATATCTTCGTAGGCACTTCCCTGGACCAGCTATACGCGCAGCGCTTTGGCCAGAACACGCCGATTCCGTCCATGCAGTTGTGCATTGAGAACGTGGACCGAGCAGGCGGCTGCGCGTACGGCTACTCCTGCGTGTACACGGATTCGATCAGCTGGGCATCACCCACGGAGCCGCTGCCCATGATCCGCGATCCGCGTGTGGCCTTCGACCAGTTGTTCGGCGCGGGCGGATCGGCCGATGAGCGGTCGGCGCGCAGAAGGGCCACGGGCAGCATTCTCGATTGGATCACAGGCCGCGTTTCCGAATTGAAGCGTGAGCTGAATGTGAGCGACAGTCGGCGCATGGAGCAGTATCTGGAGAACATTCGTGAGATCGAACGGCGCATTCAGAGGATCGAAGCACGCAATACCAGTGGCGAGCCGCGCGAGCTGCCCGGCGCGCCGGCCGGCGTGCCCGACTCCTTCGATGAGCACGTGAAGCTCATGTTCGACCTCCAGGTATTGGCCTTCGAGTCAGACATGACGCGCGTGTTCTCGTTCAAGACCGGCCGCGATGCCTCGGCTCGGGTCTATCCCGAGAGCGGCATTGGGGCCGGATTCCACCCGGCATCGCACCACGGCAACAATCCGAAGCGGGTCAAAGATTTTTACGAGATCAACAAGTATCACGTGAGCCTGCTTCCGTATTTCCTGGAGAGGCTTAAGACGACGATGGAGGGCGATGCAGCATTGCTGGACAGGACCATGATCATCTACGGCTCACCCATGGCTGACAGCAACACGCACAACCACAGGCGCTGTCCGCTGGTTCTGCTGGGCGGTGCCAATGGTCTGCTGAGCGGCAATCTCCATGTCAAGGCACCGGATGGAACACCCATGGCCAACGTAATGCTCTCGCTGCTGCACAGTCTGGGACTGGACGATTTGAACAGCTTTGGCGATAGCACCGGTGAGTTCCTCATCAAGGCACCCAGCGCCATCTGATCACGCGGAGACGCCGAGGACAACAACGAATGACTGCGAGCTGCTGAAAATGAAAACGACGAAACTCCGCGTGCTTGGTGTACTCGGGTTGGCCGTGTTGCTCGGTGGCGCCGCAGCACCACCATCACCTGTTGCCGATGCGGCGATGCGCCGTGACATCACAGCCGTGCGCGCGCTGCTCAGGACGGGCGCCGATGTCAACGGCGCGCAGGGTGATGGTATGACCGCATTGCATTGGGCCGCCAGGCACGATGACGTTGAGCTGGCAGTCCTTCTGATTCGCAGCAAAGCCAATCAGAATGCGCTGACGCGTATCGGCGCGTACACACCACTGCACGTAGCCGGCGAGGCGGGCAGCGCGCGCGTGGTCGCGGCGTTGCTCAAGGCAGGCAGCAATGCCAAGCTGATCACAAGCACGGGCGTGACTGCACTGCACCTCGCCGCACTGGGCGGAAGTGCAGCCGCAACCAGGGCACTGCTCGATCACGGCGCGGATATGAATGCAAAGGAGCCGGCCTGGGGACAAACGCCCTTGATGATTGCCGCTTCACACGGTCGCACCGAAGCTGTCAAAGTGCTGCTCAAGGGCGGTGCGGATCATCGTATTGCAGCCAGGGTCGTGGATCTGATGGAGCTGGCCGCCACGGATCGACTGGGCCGGCAGCGCCGGAACCAGACGCTGGCCGATTTCAGGACGCAGCAGGGCGCACCCCAGGCCTGGCGCCCCGATCCGAAGCAAGTGCAGGTCGCCGTGCGTGCAGGACTGGCTGCAGAGAAACAACCGGCCGCATCAACAGCCAGTGCTGCGTCAGAGGAAGAGACAGCAGGTGGTGGTGGCGGCGACGAGGACGTGGCTGGTTTCACCGCCATGGTGGGTTTTCAGGGTGGTCTGACGGCGCTCTTGCTCGCCGTGCGCGAAGGTCACGTGCCGACTGTGCAAGCGCTGCTGGACGCAGGCGCCGACATCAATCAGCCGATCGTCGCCGATAACACGACGCCTCTGCTGCTCGCTAGCATCAAC
>JBOHRF010000084.1:0-17782 GCA_050732575.1 Longimicrobiales bacterium | reverse complement strand
GCCATCCACTACAGTATTGCTGGGCGCGCGCTCCAACAAGCGCAGCAGCTTGGCCCGATCCGACCAGAGCAGCATACCCAGAAGCAGCGTATAGAGCAGCGCGAAGTACTTCACGGAAGGAAAGCCAAAGGCAAAATCCAGGACGGTCACATTCAGCGTGACCATGAACAGCATCAGCGCACCCACCGTGGCCGTGCGCGGAATCAGCAGCAGAATGGCCGGGATCAGCTCGGTCAGGCCAAGGAAGCGGGCATACACGGGTGAGTAGCCGTAGAAGGCCCACACCAGTGATGTGCCATCCACCGTCTTCTTGTCGAGAGTCCAATCACCGTAGTTGAACTGCCCGCCCAGCAGCTTGGTCAGACCGTACACTATGAAAACTACGGCCAGGAAAAAACGGATGGCATTGAGCAAAGGGGTGCGTCGCATGGGCTACTATGTGACGTAGCGGACGCCCTGCGCGCAAGGCCCGCGCCCGACCTAGTGCACCCGGAATGCAGCAGTCATGCGGCGCTTCTCCCAGGAGAAGACCATTCGGCCGCCCGTCTCACCGGCTTCCATGGAAATCGTGAACTGCTCCACGTGCTGACCGGTGGCTTCCGTGCTGAGTGGAATGCGCGCCAGGTCCTGCGTCGGATCGTAGAGGGTTCCCCATTGTCCGGTCTGTTTGTTCACGATCAGCGTGTCACCGAGCGCGGTCGGGATGGTCCAGAGCGTGTAGCTGCCGGCCGGTACGCTGTGGTTGCCGATCATGAGACCACGCGTGGTTGTGAAGTGCGTGGCCTGGTTGGCACCGGTACGCCAGACCTGGCCGAGCACGACCAGGCCGCCAAATACAGTGCGGCCGCGCGCCTTCGGACGCCCATAGTCGATGAGCAGCTGACTGCCACCAATGTCCGCACGGGCGGTGTCACGCGGCGACGCAATGCCCACCGCGCCCATGCTGATGAAACGCGCCGCGAGCCGTTCCATGTCGATACCGCTTACGCGTCGCGTGCGCGTCTGCACGGTGGTCAGACGGGCATCTATCAGCTGCAAGCGGCCCTCGCGGTCCAGGTATACCAGCGGCGTCTGGCCGGGACCGTTGATCAACTGGATCGTGTCACCCGCAAAACGGACCATGGGTACGGTGCCGCTGCCCTGCGCGCCAAATACGAAGATCGATGCATCGACCGAGTCTCGGTGCGCGCGCCGCCACTGATGCGCCATTTCTTCTACGATAGCGGTCGAGTTGGAGATGAAGGGCAGCGCGCCGCGCCCGCTGGCCAGCTTGCCCGTCGCATTCGCGTCAACCTGGCCATTGCGCCGGATGTCGTTGATCACGGTATCACCGACGATCAATGCCTTACGTTCCAGCAAGGGTGGCAAACTGTCCGGTTGGCCACCGGCCCGGCCGATCAGGTTCAATGCGCGGGCATTGCCCTGGGCATCGAAGTCGAGCGTGTAACGCACCACGATTGCACGCGGCACGGGCGTCAGGATTTCGCCTTCCAGTCGCGTTTGCGTTCTCGAGTATCTCTCGATGGCAATGGTGTCGCGACCCAGCGTAGTTACGAACATCCCCGAGCGAATGGGCTGCTGCGCCAGGGCGGGAGCGGCCAGGGCCACCGCCCACAGTGCGCCGATCATGCTTTTCATGGAACGTTGTTTCCCGCGTTCGAGTTCGCCAAACTTTTCGCTCGCCCGCGCTGCGACAAGATCCACTGGCAGCGCGCGCGCCGGAGCCACTTTGCGCGCGGTGCGCACGCCATCGACGAGTCATCCAACGGCGGACACTCCTGGACTCCCCTCGTGGTTGTTTGTCACTGGACAGCGGTGACACCGTGGCTCTGTCCGTTATCGTGATTCTGGCCAAGCAAAAGGTGCCATTCCCTCGCCGGAGCAGACACAGCTGCGTACCAGCATCACGCCTCGCAGTTCTGGGATAACATTCGCCATCCGATTTGATGCGGCGCTCGACCGTCCGCTGTTTCGGCAGCTCTATGACGCCCTGCGCGAGGCCATCCTGAGCGGCCGGTTACGACCGGGCGCCCGGCTGCCCTCCACGCGTGCTCTGGCCACCGAGCTGCGCATTGCGCGCAACACGGCCACGCTGGCCTATGAGTATCTGGTAGCGGAAGGGTACCTCACGACCGCGCACGGCTCGGGCACGTATGTGAGTCGCGGCCTGATGCGGCGCGCGCGCGCCGTTCCGGTGACGGCCGACGCGCAGCGGCCGCCGCGCACTTCACGGGTAGGTGCGGCGATTCTCACCACGACACACGCAGCGCCAACGGTGTCGGGTGCGCCCCGGCCGTTCCGCCTGGGTGAGCCCGGTTTCGACTCGTTTCCGCGGCGCGCCTGGTCGCGCTTGCTGGCCCAACATGCACGCCGCACCGGGGCCGAGTTGCTGACCTGCGGCGATCCCAACGGCTACCGGTTGCTGCGCCGTGCCATCCTCGAATGCGTGGCCGCGGCTCGCGGTGTACACGCTGAGTTGGACCAGGTCTTTCTGGTGCGCGGAACTCAAGCTGCCGTGGACCTGATCGCTCGGCTGCTGCTCAATCCCGGCGAAGCGGCGTGGGTGGAGGATCCCGGCTACCTGTCGACGCGGGCCATTCTTACGGCCAACGGCATTCAGCTGGCGCCCGTACCCGTGGATGCAGCAGGACTGGTCGTGGCTGAGGGTGTGCGCAGTTGTGCCAACGCGCGCGCAGCGTTCGTCACCCCATCAGATCATTTCCCGCTGAGCGCAACCCTTACGTTGACGCGACGCATGGAGCTGCTTGCGTGGGCGCTGCAGCACAATGCCTGGGTCATCGAAGATGACTACGACAGCGAATTTCACTACAGTGTTCGGCCACTACCCTGTTTGCAGGGACTCGACCGATCGGGTAACGTCCTCTACATCGGTACCTTCAGCAAGACCATGTTCTCGGCCCTGCGGCTCGGCTACCTGGTCGTGCCACCTCAACTGGTCGCCCTCTTCGAACGCGCGCGCGATCGGCTGGATGCCATTGCACCCAACGTCGAGCAGGCGGCGCTGGCCGAGTTCATTGGGAGCGGCGCATACGCGCGCCACGTGCGCCGCATGCGTGGACTGTACCTTGAGCGCCAGTCTTTCCTGGTCGAGCAAATCCGCGAGCAGCTCTCGCCCTGGTTGCGCGCCCAGCCCGTGAATGTCGGCATGCAGCTCGTGGCGTGGTTGCAGGATGAGTTGGGTGAGGCGCGCGCCGTGCAATTGGCCGCCGCTGCACAGGTAGACCTCCGGCCGCTTTCCCTCTACAGCCTGCAACATCGCCTGGCGCCCGGGCTCGTGTTGGGCTTTGCATCGTATGACCAGAAAGAAAGCCGGAGCGCGGTGCAGCGTCTGGCTTCCGCGTTCTCACGGTGTTAGCCGTCAGCGGCTGCTGACGGCTGCCATCCTCAACGTGCATTGGAGAGGAACCATGCCGATCCGTGTCTTGCCGTTGCTGTTGCTGACCACACTGCTTGCCAGCCCTGGCGCCGCCCGTGCTCAGAACGAACGCGCCCAGGTGATGGCCGCCGTTGAAGGCTTCCTGAAAGGGATGCTCGCTCGCGATACCGTCGCCATGGCGCAGTACATCGATCCGGCCACCCGCATGACCTTGTTGCGGCCCGGTCCCAGTGGCGTGCGCGTGGTGGTGCTCACCGGCGCCGATTTCCTGCGTGCTGCTTCCAATCCCAACCAGCCACCGCTCGATGAGCCCATCCGCAATGCCGTCGTCCACATCGATGCCGACCTGGCACATGTCTGGGCTGAATACCAGGTGCGCCGCGAAGGCACGGTCAGTCACTGCGGATATGACTCGTTCCAACTCGCCCGCCTGGGTGGCAAATGGAAGATCCTCAACGTCAGCGACACGTTCCGCCAAACCGGATGTGGTGAACCCTGGCGCTAAACGTGGATCCTATCGAGTCGCTGCGGAGAATGAATGGGTCGGCGGGCCGCAGAGCGTGCGCATCGATTCTGGGTGTCGCACTGCTCTGCGCCTGCCACTCGCCCGCCGCAGTCAGGGAGCCACGTTCCGCTGACCTACCCGCGTTCCTGCTGGGCGATTTCATGGACGACTACGGCGGCCGCTTCACCATCAGCGCCACCGAATGGGTGCAGCATCCCACCAACCGCTATCGCATCGTGAAGTGGAACGTGAGTGCCCAGTACCTGATCGCGCAGAACGATGCGGCAAACGCAAGCGCGCCCGGTCTCTGGACGCGCATCGACTGGCTGCAACTGCCCGCCAGGGCGCCTTATACCTGGGGTTTCTGCTTTACTGCGTACGAAGCGCGCAGCGCCACCGAAGCCGAGGTCACCACGTCAGCTCAGCGCGATACGCCGCGCACCGGTTGCAACGGTTTCCCTTTCTCACGAATGCGCAGCGCCCGGTAGACCAAACCGTTTGCCCTATCGAGGGCAGTTGAATATCCAACAGACGTCGAATTAACACGCCCCACAGCCGCCAGCGCTTATCGCGACCGCCGCATACTTCCAGGAAATAAATGGCCTGACTTGGCAGGCGGGATCATGACCAGCTGCCCATTTTCGCCATCGCCATCGGTGCAGTTGCCGGCATAGCTCTTATCCGGCCGCAGCATGAGCACGCAATTGACCGGCGTGCCCGGTGTGAACGTAAAGGTAAGGCGATCCGCCAGCACTTTGATGTCCGTGAACGGAAGATCACCAAATTGCGTTTTGATTGTGATCGACGTCGTATCCCCACGGACTCGGACTTCAAAAGTGGCCGGACTCGGCGTGTTTCCAGGCGGCGCGATGGTGCCCGTCCAGGTGCCCGCTTCCAGCTTTTGTGCAGCCACGGTCTGCGGTAGGGCTGCCACCACCAGGCCCGCCAGAACGAGCATCCCGCCATGACGCCACATGAGAATTCTCCACGTTTTGAAGTGAGCCCCGTACGGGCGTTGGCCGCTGCGGGTTTCCAGTTGCGACGCAACCACCGTGGGAATCCTGGCCACCACCATCGTTAGTTCCGCAGTACCCGAAGGCCGGAGAGGCAGAAAATGGCGAGGCCCGTGTTAGCCCGGATGCTGGTTGCTGGCGCCTAACCACCGGCGTCGAGGTCACTACCGCACAACAGCAGGACGGCGGCGCATGCGCATAACGTAGCGTCGCCGAACTGGAATTGACGCCACGGCCCGTACCGCCGGAATGACCTCTGGTCCCTCACCGCGGCGGGATCTGGAAACACGACTCTGGCGGCGCCCGGCCCGGCCCACAACTGTAGCGCGCGTGGACACCAGACCGTCGGGGATGCGCAATGGGGAACAGGCACAGCGGGTATGTACGATCACTGCTTTTCGCGGCCGTGCTGCTGCAATCTGCAACCGCGCAGGATGAGTTCCAGGTCTTGCTGCAGTTCCCGGCCACCGATCAGCGCGTCGAGCATTCTCTGCCGCTCTCGCGCGACGTGGTGCTGAATGTGCGGCGCGCCACCGATGTGCACGGCCTGCACATGGGCTGGGACCTGAGCGCCGTCGATCGCCGCCTGAAAGAGAGTCCCAACTTTCTTCTACGAATGCCTGTGCGGCCATGGCCCGCGTCCGCACGACTACTACGCCTGGCATTTCGTGGCCAACCATTATCCGCACGAGCGACACCTGCCCGTCTTCGGGTATCCGCTGGAAGTGCGCGTGCGTTGTTGCCAGATTCCCGGCGAAGACGGCACCGACGCGCGCTTCGTAAGCGGAACGATTGAGCTGAGTCTGCGCCGCCGGGCCACCGCCAATCCGGTGCAGCGCCGCTGACGCTACACCGACATCAGGTCAACAGGCGACGCCTGGCCGGAAGAGGCTGGGAGCCATAACTCGTTGGCACGCGCAACTCCTGCCACTCGACCCTTCCTGCCTTGATCGCATCCCGGATCTGCGGCTGCCTCGAGCTAAGCCCGGAGGCATTGGTCTTTATCTCCAGGAAGATGATCCCGCGGACATCATCGGCGTCCGCCCCGTCGAATACGATCATGTCGACCGGACTTCCAATGAAGCGAGCGTCCTTGGGATTGTAGGGGAATGCTGGAATCCAGGGCGTAACGTGCTCCGTTACTTTGCCGGTTGGTTGGCCTGCCCAGGTGGTCTTTGCGCGGTTAGAGATCCAGTACTACGCGCAATCCGGCCTCCACATCGGCCATGATCCGTGCCGGCAAACGGCCGGCTCGCTCTACCAGGAACTCCCGGTCCAGCGTCACGATCTGAGACACGTTGGCCACGGAGTCGCGGGGCAATCCCGCCGACTTTGACGGCACCAGCACGTTCCCTGGTGCATCGAGCAAACGCAGGTTCGAGGTGAGGATCACTACCCCCACCGTCTGAATCCGACTTCGATTGAAGGCATCCCCCTGTACAATGAGCACCGGACGGCGGAATCCGGGCTCCGATCCACGGGGCGGCTCCAGCTGCGCCCACCAGACGTCGCGCCGCGCGATCACCAATCCAGCTTGCGCACGCTCTTCGCCTGCGCGCGCCTCACGGCCGGCGCCACGCGGTTGCTCGCCTCGCCGTACACTGCGTCCAGACGCTCGGTAACGTCGCCTGACTGGTGTCTGGCCACGAACTCCGCCACGGCCTGCGCGTATAGCGCGCTCCGCGACAACCCCAGCTCCTCCGCCAGCGCTTCCGCCGCCTCGAACACATCATCCGGAATGGAAATGGCCACTTTCATACTACGATCATACCTGAGTAATACCTTTCAGGCAAGGCGAACGATCAGGTTCGCGGCGGCGTCCAGCAGTTCATTGGCTATGCGGACCCGTTCGTCCTGCTCCTGCGCGGCGGTCAGTCGTGCGGCCAGCTCACGGATGCGCTCTCTGCCCTCGCCCAGTGCGTCTTCCGCCCGTTTGCGCTCCGTGATTTCCCTGACAATCGTGAGCATGCGGCCTTTCCCGGCGCTGACCACGCGCGCCTCGTAAAACCTCTCCTCACCCTTCCTGGAATGCGCGTATTCCATGACTTGCGGCTCGCCTGATTCTGCCGTGTTGTGGAAACACTCCAGGAATCGATCGGCCAGCGCCGGAGGCAATACGTTGCGCATGTTTCTGCCCAGGAAATCTCCAGGCGCAAGAAAGAGGTCGGATCCGTGGTAATCGAGGTATACGCCTTCGCAGGTCTGCACCAACAAGAGATCCGGCAGCGCTCGCAGAATTGCAGCTGAATGATTTTCCCTGGCAGCTTGATATTGCGACAGCGGCTTCGGCGCCGCTGGCGCAGCGATTTGCTCCTCTTTGTTGCGCCGGCCGCACGCACGCTCCAGCTGGGCGGGCAGGCCCTCGAGGTAGCCCGCCTTTTTGATCACGTGGCCGGCAGCGCCCATACGCAACCCCGAGCCAATCACTTCATTGTCATCGCCTTTCGTAAGCAGAACGACCGGTAGCGCGTTCTGCATCAGCTGCCCGAGCAGCTCCAGCCCGGGATACGCCGGCATCGGGTGATCGAGCAGGCAGACGTCGTAGCGACCGCTGCCACCGTTGCTAACACGAGCCAGTGCGTCGCTCCCGCTGGTAGCCACTTCGATATGAATGTGACGAGCGTGTTGGGACAGGTGGTGCGTGATGGGCGTGATGTCTGACGGATCATGTCCAACCAGAAGAGCGCGGATCTGATCGTCACGCGGGCTTGCTTCCTCTCTCACAGACAAGGCTGGCTCCGAGCAGGCAGGCGGCAAGCGGCGCGCGCGCCCGGATCAGTGTCGCGCGGCCGAAGGAGGGAACGGACTCGGCCGCGCTGGTGCCCCTTGAGTTGACTCACCCCACTGTGAGTCTCCCGCGCAAGAGCAAGCAATCAGGCCATGCCAATGTGTTTCGTGTGCCCGCTCGAACGCAATGGAAACCTTGTACAACCTTTCGTAATCCTGCCGTCTGGACGTGGCAGCCAGCGCGGCTTCTCGCGCGCCCCGGCTGCCCGAGCTGAATTCGTACAGGAGCTTGGTGCCGGGCCGCGGGAATCGTCGGTTACGAAGGTGACCAGTCGCTCGGCATTGCGAGCCAGGAGAACCGCTCACTTCTGCCGCACCACGCGCCCATTCTGAATGACCAGCCGCACGTTGCGTATGTCCGTGATCGATGTTGCCGGATCGCCGGACACGAACAGCAGATCGGCGCGCTTGCCCACGGCGATGGTGCCCACGTCTGCATTGCGCCCGAGAAAGCGCGCTGCATTGCCCGTGGCGGCCTGCACGGCCTGTACCGGTGTGAGCCCGGCCTGCACGAGCAGCTCCAGCTCGCGATGCAGCGATTCTCCCGGGCGCAGCCCGCCCAGCGGCGCATCGGTCCCCGCCGTAATGACCACACCACGCGCGGCCAGTCGCCGCACGTTGGAGAGCGGACCGCTGCTGAAGATGTTGGGCGGAAGAATCGTCGAGTATACCACGAGCGTTGGATCCACTGCGATGCCCGACTGCGCGATCTGCTCGATCAGCGCATCGGGAATGGGCGTCACGCCCGGGTGCTCGAGCTGCGTGGGCCGCGCAGCCACAACGTGCGCCAGCTCGCTCACGTTCGACCAGTGCACTGTGACCGGCAAGCCGGCCGCGCGCGCTTCCGACACGACTGCACGCAACGTGGTCGTATCCAGGCGGGGCAGCAGTCCTAAAGGAGAGCGCTGGCTGCCGCCATCGAAGATCACCTTGATCAGCGACACGCCGCCCTCGGCCAGCTCGCGCACTACCGGCCGCGCTTCGCCCGGCGCGCGCAGCTGGCGCGTGCCCAGCTCGATGGCCTCCGCGCTGCCTTTCAGTAGCGTGCCCGCCGGATGCCCAGCGGGCGCCGTGATGGTCGGACCGGCCGCAAAGATGCGCGGTCCCGCGCGCTGGCCCGACTCGATGGCGCGCGCCAGCTCGATCATCCAGGGATACGGACCGCCTACGTCGCGCACGCTGGTCACACCCTGATCGAGCAGCACAACCAGCAGCGCATCCACTGCGCTCTCATGCGCGCCTGGAGCCACCATCGACAGCGCCAGGTGCACATGACTGTCGATCAATCCGGGCAGCACCGTGAGTCCACTCACATTGCGCCGCGTCGCGTGGCCGGGCACCGCCACCTGGTCGCGCGTGCCCACCGCCGTGATGCGGCCCGCTTCGATCACGATCACGCCATCGCGCAATGGTGGCGCGCCGGTGCCGTCGATCACCGTAGCCCCGATCAACGCCAGCGTACCCGCACCTGTGGCAGATGCGCGTGTGCGCCCACCGGGCGCGCTCGCGCAGGAAGCGCTGAAAGATACCAGTAGAACGAGCATGCAGTACGTCGGTCGAAAACACGCCATGGTCACCTCGCCGTTGGGGCTGGCCGTCGGGGCCGGCCCGAGTTACTCTAGTTTGACCTGTCGAATTGATATATCAAACTGGTATATGGCGCAAGGAGCACCATGGCGCGTAAGCCGAAAAGCCGGTTCCTGGTACTCGGGCTCTTGTCCGATGGACCCAAATCGGGTTACGACATCAAGACCGAGGTGGAGAACGCCATCAGCCATTTCTGGAAGGAGTCGTTCGGCTCGATCTACCCGGTGCTCGAGCAGCTCGACCGCGAGGGTCTGATCAGCGAGGCTGTGGCCGAGGATGACCCGCGCGGCCGGCGCGTATACACGCTCACGCGCAAAGGCCGGCGCGCCCTGGCCGATTGGCTGGCCGCGCCGCTCGAGCCGGACGCCGCGCGCAACGAGCTGCTGCTCAAGTTCTACGTGGGCAGCGATGCGGCGCCGGACATCTTGATCGCGCAGGTGGAGGCCTACCGCGCGCGCAATGAGGGCTTCCTGGAGCTATTGAACGAAGCGGAACGGGAGATTACAGCTGCACTGAAGGAGCACGCAGGCGACCGGCGCCTGGTTTATCGCCAGCTCACGGTGCGCATGGGGAAGCGTGTTGCCAGTGCGCGCATCCGCTGGGCGAACGAAGCATTGGAAGTGCTCGGCGAGACGGTTTAGCGGGACAATGGTTCAATGAACGCAACTCCGGGGTCAGACTGTGTCCGATGTGTCTGACCCCGGACATCGGCGCGTCAGGAAATCACGGCGTTCAGGAGGCCCGTGGTCGCCTGGCGCAGTTTTTCTATGCGCTCCGGATCGCACGAGCCGCGCGCATCGTTGGCCAGCTCACCGGCCATGCTGGTAAGCGCCGCGCGACGCTGCGCGCCTGCAGCGCGCTCTGCCGTGGCGATCGACTGGCGCACCTCGCCGATTCGTCTCGCCGAGAGACACCCGTTGCGCTGCAGCTGATCGGTGTACGCCTTGAGCAGCGGGAAGCTGGGTGGCCAGGCAAACTTCGGCTGGCCCTGCGCATTCATGTAATCCAGCCGCACGGTCTTGGCCGCATCGATCTCGTTCTGCGTGAGGTGCTCGCTGGGCACGAGCTCTGCGACGTCGAGCCCGCGCGCCATCTCGGAGCTGATGATCGCGCCATTGTACCAGTAAGCGGACCACGAGCCACCCGAGCGCATGGCCGTGGCATCGACGGGGCCGCGATCGAAGTACGCGATTTCCTTCGGGTTCTTCGCATCCGTCCAGTCGAACACGGAAATGCCACCCTGATACCAGGCCTGCACCATCACATCACGGCCCGGAATGGGAATCAACGAGCCGTTGTGCGCAACGCAGTTCTCCTGGGCGGTCTGGGCCGCAGGCAGCTTGTAGTAACTACCGAACTGGAGCTTCCGGTTTTCAATCGTGAAGATTGCGTTGGCGCCCCACTCCTTCTTGTCGGTTGGGCGGCATTTGGGTGCGCCGCCGCCGCCCCACTCATCGGAAAACAGGAGCTTGGTGCCATCGTTGTTGAACGTGGCCGAGTGCCAGTAAGCAAAGTTCGAGTCTGCCACCGCATCGAGTCGAACGGGATTCAGCGGATCGCTGATGTCGAGCAGGAATCCGTGGCCCTCGCACGCGCCACCCGCAAGTCCGACCGACGGATAGACCGTGATGTCGTGACATTGACGGAACGGCGAGTTGGGAGAAACGCCAGGAATAGGGGCCGGACCCTGCGCGTTGATGAGGCGATCGATGATGGTTTGCAGGTTGGCGCGCAGTGTGGCCGTATCGGCGGCCGTGGGCGCGCCCGTGCCGCCGCGCGCCTTGACAATGCTGTCCAGGTGCGGGCGCACGAACCCGGTGCCCAGCACGACGTCCGTCCCGTTAGTCGGGTTCTTCGCCACGAAACCACCAACTGCGCGCATGGAATCGGCGAAGCGCTTCTGGTTGATCCGATCCAGCTCCGCGGGCGCGTGTGTGGCCGGCGCCTTGAGATCACGGAAGATGTTCGCGCGGCTCACGACGGCGGCCTGTGCGGGGTTCGCGACCGGAACCTTGATGATCTCGATGCGCATGAGCGACGAGTTCGCATCCTGGTCGGGCGCGGCGCCAATGCAGCCGGCCAGCTCGTTGGGCGAACGGATGGGCGCCGAGCCCGAGACGTAGATGTAGACGTTGTCCCGGTCTCTCGGATCTTCGACTACCGTGTGCGTGTGCGAGCCACGGCAGGTCTGCACGTTGGCCACCAGCCTGGGATTCCGAATGTCGCTGATATCGAAAATGCGGACACCCCGGATGCGCTCGGTGCTCACCGTGTCCAGCACGGGGCCCGGCTTGCAGTCAATCCGCCCGTCGCGGGCCTCCGCCGACATGAACAGCAGGTGCCGAAACACCGATACGTCATTCTGCGACGCCGGACACGTATACGCCGCCACCATGACCGGCGAGGACGGATTCGAGACGTCCCAGATCACGGGACCGTTGTAGTTGCCCTGGATCGCATAATTGCCCGTGAAGGCCAGGTCCGAGTTCGTGATGCCCAGGAACCCCTGCGGCGATTGCGCCTTGGAGAGAACCTTGAGGTTCGATACCGCTTCACCCGCATCCATGAGTCCGGGCTTGAGCCCGACACGAGCATCGGTTGGCGCGGCCGGTGGCGTTGCGGGCGGCGTGGCCGACGGTGTCACGGGGGGCGTGGTGCCGACACAGGCCGCCGCCGAGACCGCCACGGTACACAGAAAGAGTCTGCGCGTCAGAGCATACATTACGACCTCCATGGTATGGCAGAAATCGATGAGCCGCGGTTCGTTCGAGCGCGGCATTGCATCACCTCACAACCTCGCATCGCTACCCAGCTGCAACAGCATCTGCATCATGCGGTTGATTTCCGTTGTCTGATCGACGTGTACATCGGCGGCAAACTTGAAGACGGTCTGATCCTGGCCGGCGCCATGGGAAGCGAGCAGCTCGTTCACCATGCCCACGGCCCCGCGATGGTGCTGGATCATGAAGCTCAGGAACAGGCGATCGAATTCCTGTCCACGCGCAGCATCCAGCTGGCGCATCTGCTCGGCGCTGAGCATGCCGGGCATGGGCATGACATGCTCGACCCCGCCCATGACCATCTTCATGCCCTCCGGATTCGGCTCGGGCACGGGCTGCCTGCGATCGCGCAGCCAGCTGGACATGAGCGTTATCTCATCGGTCTGCGCATTGACGATGCGCTCGCACAGACGCTGCACGGCCGCACTGGCCCCGTGCGTCGCAGCCCAGCGCGCCATCTTGATGGCCTGCGCGTGATGATGGATCATCCCGCTCATGAACCGGATGTCCGCCTCTGTGTAGGGATAGCGCAGACTGTCCGCGCGCGCGCGCGCCGCCGCGGCCTCCGGCCCCATGGCGCCGAGTGGATACGATGCCACGCGCGGCGCCTGGCTGCAGGCCGACAGCGCAGCCAAGGCAGCCACTGCGCCCGCGGATTTGAACAAACTGATGGTCATAATCAATTGTACTGATTCCGATACCGTTGCGCGCAGTTGAGCAGCGGTCCGGTGCCGACTCAGTGGAAATGCGGTACCGGTCGCACTTTAGACACGCCGGCGATAGGAACGGTTGGTTGGTCTGCCCCGGCGGCGGGTGATGCCGCCTGTACAGTTCGGCCTACGCAGAATGCGGCGAGTCTCGGAATCATCTGGCCGGACCAGGTTGACATCGCCCTGCCGACCACCGCGATCCTGCGGAAAGGCGGCCCCTACAGGGATCTCGGCGCAATGTCGATCGCCATAACGGGCCGTCCAGTTCGATTCTCTCAATGCCTGGTTCCAGTCTCGCGTGGTTGCGAAGGTCGGTCCAAAAGCGCCATGCGTCAGTGCGTTTCGCCATCGTGAAAATCGAAGGTTGGAACGCCCAATCAGCCATCGCTCCTCCTCTCACAACAGAATGGCGACCAACGTTATTTTGTCATCGGAATGCTGTTCGACCCTCGCCGGTAACCTGGACGCATCTGCTACTCATCCAGCCAACACGGGCAGCTGCAGGTCGGCCCTTCTCGGCCTGATCCGTGTGAACCGCACTGCGCGGAGGTTTGGCCGGGTTCATAACGACGAACCACCACACGTTCCCGGTCGTATCTGCGCTTTCGGCCAGTGATGCCTTCCGCGCCTTTCCCGGATTCTGAGAGAACGTTGCCCCGGATAGGGCCCCACTGGTTTTCACTCGCCGTATCGTTGATTTGCGGCGAGGACCTCAGCAGATATCCATCATTCTGAACCAAAAACGTCTTCGTCACTCGAAGAAGATGTGTTGGGCGGAGAACCCCAGCGGGCGTCAGGAATACCTGGACAGAACGATAGGAGAGACGCCCGCCATGCAGTTCGGGGCTCAGATCTTCTGTGAAGAGCCGGTCATCCCCGCAACACCCGTCATGCTGAATCCGAACCCGCAATGGGGCCAAGGGCGCCGGCCGCCAAAGGCGTGAGGTGCGCCCGATCGTTTTATACACCAGCATCGGCTTCCGGTCGTCCCGTCGCACGCCTGGCGACATCACGCTGAGACGACGCAAGTTTTGAGTACTACTCTAGCTTCGTCTAAGGCGGTGCGTTCACCCGTGGGAGATAGACATGATAAAAACCATCGCGCTGCTGCTCATTGCTCTCGTCATCGCGGCCAGCGGCGTCGCACTTGCCCGCTACGCCGAGGCCGACGACTCGCCCGGTGGTGTGGTCATCGGTTGGGTGCTCGTTATGGGCGCGGTGGCGCTCGGCGCCAGAACATTCCTCCGCAGGGATCGTAATCTCTAAAGCGTTGGGGCCTTGCGGTCCAATCGCCTCTACTTTATACTGCAAAGTACTCGCTGGCGATTCCGCCGCGATTCACACGTGGGCGCTCCGCATAAAGATGATCACGCAAAGGGTGACGGGCACAATCATCGGACGTCGGGCCGCCCTGGTGCTGGCCGGGCTCGGCCTGGCGGCAGGGTACTGGACGGTCCTGCAGAATGCCGAACAGAGGGCGGCGCCGCCGCCAGCGCGCGCCGTCTCGACTGCGTTGCCCGCGATCCACTCCAGCTTTCTTTATGGCAGGATCATCACTGTGGACGGGGCCACGTACCAGGGTCGGCTGCGTTTCGGCGGCAACGAGGAAGCATTCTGGGGGGATTACTTCAACGCCGTTAAGAAGGGCAACCCGTGGGCCGGACTAGTGGCGGAGGGTGCGCTGCGAAAAGTCGATCTTGGCCGGCCCATCATGGCGCGCTTCGGTGACATCGCGAAAATCGAGGCCAAGGGTCGTAATCTGTGGGTGACTCTCAAGAGCGGGAACCGCTACCATCTCGCGCGCTACGCAGCCGACGATTTTGCTGATGGCCTGCGTATCTGGGACGACCGGGGCAACGTCGTAACCCTCAACGAACGGCGAGTCCGATCCATCGAGTTCTTTCCCGCAAACGCAGCTGGTGCTGCCGCTCCCGTCCGGCTGTATGGAACGGCGCAGACGCGGGAGGGTGACTTCACCGGTTTTCTCCAATGGAACAGGCGAGAAGGGCTCGGCCTGGACGCGCTCGACGGCCGCTCCACCACAGGCGAGTTGGTCAGCGTTCCATTCCAGACCATCCGCTCCATCACACGACAATCGCAGAACAATTCCCGCGTGGCGCTGCTCGACGGCAGGGAGGTTGTGCTTTCGGACACGCGCGAAGTCGGTGCCGGCAACGGCGGGATGTATGTCGACGACGCGCGTTACGGCCGAGTGCTGGTCTCGTGGGACGCGTTCATCCGCGTCGACTTCAGTGAGGACGGCGGCAGCGGCCCCGCGTACACGGACTTCCCTGTCGGGGGATCACTCACAGGCACGGTCACGACTCGCGGCGGCCGCAGTTTGACCGGCCGTCTCGTGTTCGATCTCGACGAGAGCCTGATCACCGAAACGCTCGATGCCCCGTCCGGGGGCGTGGACTACACGATTCCCTTCGGCATGGTTGCTTCGATCGTGCTGCCCGCAGTCGGAGAGCCGGCCACGCAGCGCGTCAGCGTGACCCTGCAGAGCGGCGTTGAACTGCAGCTCGTGCGCGCGGGTGATCTTGGCGATGGCAATGCCGGCATGCTGATCTTCATCGCCGGGCGCGAGCGTCCCGAGTATGTGTCCTGGGCTGAGGTTCAGCGGCTCGACTTCGATCGGCCACCGGCGATGTTTCCGGCAATCGCCGGCCGCTAGGCGTGGTCTAAAAACGTCGTGCATGATCTTCATTGCCGGATTCTCGATCATTCTGCGAAACGATTCTTCCTGCCCCATCTCAGCATTCGCTTAGCCCACGATTGGAAGTAGTCCTCGTCGAGATGCCCTGCCGGTGGGCGTACCACGCAATCTCGAAGATGGAAAGCTGCATGCTGATTGAATAAACTCCACGAACGAACGCGTCGCCGACTGACCATTGGCTACTATGTCCGCAGCACTCCAGCCACACAGCACGCAGATACCTGTCGAGTACCTGCATCGTCGCTGCACCCACAATCTCCGAATGCAGCCAGTACCACCCGGACCAAGCGTCCCGCATCTGCACATGGTAGAGCACGTCGGTTCCAGCCAGCGCACCCTCCGCTTTCGCCAACCCCCCCGAACGCTGAGCGCATGTGGCCAGATGTCGGGCCATCCCCGCCCGAGTTAACAGGCGCCCGCAGTTATATGCACGATCCCTTCGTCTGCACGTACGCTCCCAGCCGTCGTTGATTGAACAAGCCCCATCAAGTCCTCATTAGGAACACCATCTGGCGACGCCCAACGGGGGTGTTCAGTCAACCCAATCAGCTCGAATTCAGGCGAGGCAGCGGGCGCAGCCCGCCCAGCGGCGCATCGGTTCCCGAACGATTCTTCCGCCCGACATCAGCAGCACAACCAGGACCAATCGAGTACGCAATTGGTCGGCTTCCATCGAGAAAGGATCTTCTTACTCGGTAGAGCGTTAGAAGGCGGCCAACTCCGCTCACCCAGGTCTACCACGTCATGATCCGTTCGCGCGCCTGAGTCGATGGGGGCGCGCCCGGCACTCCACCCAACAGGCCGACAATAAATTGCAGCGGAGCTTCCTCAGCCGTGGCAGTTAGCGGATCGATGTACATGAGGGTGCCCAGGGACCGCAGACCCTTGATACCGTAGACCACGATCATATGGTTGTGTTTGCCGGTATCACCCGGCACGATCCGGAAGGTATTTGCCAGTACCGGACTCAGGCGCAGCAAATCGGTCCAGAAGCTGTACTGGTAGAGGCTCACATCCGTCTGGCCTCCGGAAACCCTCATGCCCAAACCACGTCCGAAGAACTCACGGTTCAGCGCGTTTTCGAGACCTTTATTCAGGTTGTACCTGTCGATCCATTTTTGCGTGTTCGACTTGGTCTGACTCAGCACGTAGCGGATCTGTGCATCGGCCAGCTCGATCTGACTCGCGTTCGAAGGAAAGAGGACCTGCGGGTGATGTCTCCAGAAGTAGGCCATGGCTGCGGCCGCAGCCCAGCAGGATCCCTCTCCTTTCGGCTGGATGATGCGCGGGATGCTGGTTGCGCCAGGCGCGATAACCATGTCCAGCTCTACTTCCCTACCCGAGGGTGCAGCGGGCCGGTTGTACAGTTCGTCCAGCCGCCCCAGTGTTTCTGTGCCGACCATTCCGTTCTGGCTAACCAGGCTCTGCGCTTTCTGAAACGCGACCACAGCCGCCAGCGTCTGCTCGCCGAAATAACCCGTGGCACCATCTGGAATCATGATCCGCGAGTCCCGCAAATCGATGAGCGCCTGCTGGATCACCTTGACCGCTTCGCCGCGTTCTCCCTTGACCATCACCGGACGGTTGTTCAGCACTTCCTTGAGTCGCTGCCCGCCGTTCGGGCTGACTTTCCTGAATCTGGGCGACTTGAGCGAGAGGTAGAGCATACCAGCATTCTCGTACCGATGCTCTTTGGTCTGACGGACGTTGATGATGTCGTCCCTGGGCTTACCCATGATGTCTCCTTGCTGCCGGGGCGCAGCAGATGCAGAACGCGTGATGTTGCACGATGCCGCGGACGTGGTGGATGCGGTGGCACCTGATCGAGCAACATAGGAAGGACTCGCCGGTCGTGCACCGTTCGACTGGTACGAGCGCTCTCAACCTTCGGTCCCGGGCAAGCGCAATTGGCTGTGCAGCCATGGTTTCGCTGCTGTACGTGGACTGGGTCTCGAGGGTGGACTCAACGGCGAGGCGCTCCACAAGAGTCGGAGTCTCGAACCGCTCACAGGCTACGACTACCAGGCCGGCAGTGGCCTGAGCTACCGGTTCGGCTCGATCCTCAACAACATTGTGAATCCGAGACTCTAGCCGCGGGCTACCAGCAGGGTTGCTCCCAGGTCGTGCAACATGGCAATCAGCCCAGGCTGCTGCGCTGCCGCTCAGCCGTTGGTCACTGTGAACATGAACCCATCAGGGTCCGTAAAGCCGAATGCGAACGAACCCCAAGGCAGTTTCTGGGGCTCGTAATCGAGGGTGATGCCCGCCCGCTTGGCCCGCTCTG
>JBOHRF010000083.1:0-17838 GCA_050732575.1 Longimicrobiales bacterium | reverse complement strand
CGGCAAGGTAGCACGCGACCATGTTCACGTGTTTCTGTCGTATCGGCCGACCCAGAAGGTCAGCCAGATCGTACAGTGGCTCAAAGGGACCACGTCGCGCGTCCTGCTGCAGGAGTTTCCTCGGCTTCGGAAACAGCTCTGGGCCTGGCACCTTTGGGCACGCGGGTGTTTAGTACCAACGGAATCACAGTTCAAGGGGAGACTTACTGAGTGCCCATCAGTTGCCTCGGCCGCACATCAGCTGGCTTCGCGCTGACTCGCGTGGCAGGGTGTTCTTATCCGACGGCGCAGGAAGCGTCCTAGTCACGGTGGACCCAACAAGTCAATCGCGCTGCTCGCGTATGCCCCCGGTTGTGACCATCCAAGCAGTGGACAGACCTCAGCAGTTCCACCAGCGCGGCCCATTTGATTGAACGGCATACCGACATGCTCCAGGAATATCAAGCACTTCTGCTTCTAGCACTGACTAGAACGTTAGGAATATTAGTTACTGGTGTTGTTATTGTACTTGGTGCAAGCTGCGCTCCCGAGCACCCCTCATCGGACGGGGTTACCTATCGAGACAGCGCAGGCGTGCGCGTTGTCGAAAACCATGAGCCCCTCTGGACAAAAGACACGCGTTGGCTTGTAGAGGACAACCCGTCAGTGCAGCTGGGTGCTAATCACACTGACCCGGCGCAGCAATTGTTTCGCGTCGGCGACGTCGTTCCCCTGACAAACCGAGGAGTCGCGGTCGCCAACCTCAGCGCGGATCAGATTCTGGTTTTTGATTCGCTCGGTAGTTTTATCAAGACGATTGGACAGCGGGGTGATGGCCCTGGCGAGTTGAGACGAGTAAGCGGTGTTTATAGATGCTCCAATGACACTCTGGTCGTTGGTCATTCGCGACGTGTGAGCACTTTTGACGCGCAAGGTAAGTTCATCCGGTCAAAGGCACTGGTCCTCAACCCTGCAACGGGTACACTGAGCGTTCAAGGCACGACCCCTGATTGTTTCAAGCTCCTTGTCCGGATGCGCACGGAGGCGATGGCTGGTCCCTGGCAAAGAGGCAGAACACCGCACGTGCTGTTCTGGGAAACCGCGGTAGACGCAATGCGTGATACGATCGCAAGCTTCCCGGGGCGTGAGATTGTCGGAGCTGTCGTTAGTGGAATGCGTCAGGCACTGTCTCTTCCCTGGGGTGGCGACGCAAAATGGGCAACTGATGGATCCCGGGTTTATCTGGGTTTCACTGAACGGGCCGAGATATTCACATTTGAAGCCTCGACCCTCAAGCAAATCATCCGTTGGCTGCCTGCCGATCGTCCGATTTCCGGCGTCGATCACGATCTTTACGAAACACGACGTTCGCGGTCAATTCGACGGTTCCCCCAGGTCCAGGAGTTGATTCCGAAGTTGGAAGAGTTTGGAACCTTGCCGGCTAGCAAGCCCGTGTTTATTGGTATCATCGTGGACGGCGAGCGGAATATTTGGCTTAGGCAGTATCCACACGACATTGCTGGCCGGCCAGACCTGTATGACCACGATGCATTTTTGCGTGAGGACGTCCCGAATGATCCTGCCGAGGTGTGGACAGTGTTCAATTCAGCTGGCCGGCTGCTCGGAGACGTGAGAGTTCCGGGTGGACTGGTGCTCCGGAGTGTTTATGGCGGGCATATTTTTGCTGTGGCAAAGGATGCAATGGGTGTGGAGCAGGTCGCAGTTTACCGACTTCGTAACTCTCGGTAGCGCCCATCAGGGAGCTATTCTGAGCCTGCTCACGTCCAGTAATTCGGTTCCTCGCTGTACTTATGGGTGAATAGGACCTGCGGCTGACGAGCGAAGCTAGTTCGCAGGTCGGCATCAGCAAGCAGACCATCCAACCGGTGGAAAGGGGAAGTTGTGGCGGCATGCAGGGGAGCGGTGCTTGCCGCCTCAAACGGCTTGAGTCCAACACGCACCGGCCGCGCAGCTCTCGAGAATCGCTCGCGGACGGAATCTGTGTCTGGCAGAGACGACGACCGTTCTACTGCTGTTTGTATGATGTCATCGGGAGCGGCCGATGCGCGATTTCATGCCCTCCGTATCGGGTACCCCTTCAAGTTTCAAGAAGCCGGGGCGCGGGGGCTCGCAGCAAAGTAGTGCCTGCGGAGACGATATTCATTGAGGCGGTAGAACAGCAGGATTGATGCGGTAGCCGCGCCCATAGACAGTGAGAATGACCTCAGGCGCACTGGAGTCCGTATGAAGCGCATGCCTCAAATGAGCAATGTGCTGCTCAATTGTGTGCGTATCGGGCAACTCGCGGAAGTGCCATACCTCGCGCAGAATCTCTTCTTTCGTGACACAATTGCCTCCACCATCGACCAGGCGTGCGAGCAGGGCAAACGGCTTGGTCGACAATTCAATAACGTGGCCTCTGAAGTGCACGGTCCGGTTGGCTGGGTCGAGAATGAGGAAATCCAGCTTGGGATCCCGGCTGGTTGGCGGTGCACCCCGCGCCAGCTCAAGCTGCACTCGGATGCGGCCCATCAGCTCCATCACCGCGAAAGGCTTGACCTGGTAGTCATTGGCGCCAGCCCTTAGGCCGGCTTCTCGATCCTCGGGTTCGACGAGACAGCTCACGATCACAACTCGCGTACCTCGGTCGCTCTCGCGAATCCGGCGTAAAGCTTCGAGTCCGTGCAGATCGGGCAGTCTGAGATCGAGCAGGATTACTTCGGGCTCGAATGAACGATGAAGATCCAGTGCTGCGTGGCCAGTCTCAGCAACAGCCACTTCGTAGCCTTCCTGCTCCAAATTCATGCGGAAGCCGAACGCCATGTTTGGCTCGTCGTCGACGACCAGGATCTTTCGCGCGCGGCCATGCGGATAACTCGCCCGCGAATGCGGAGCCGGTACGTGACTGGACTGATTGGCGAGGTTGTCCATTGTGGTGGGAGCCGAATGACCTTGTGGCGAGATACGAAGCCGATACGATACTACTGCGCGGGGGGGGGGATTGTCAGGATCGTCGATCCGGGCAAATCGTCGCGACTATCGGGCGTTTCCACGCGCGGATGCGCGAGGTTAGGCGAATATCTGGCTCCAGCACAAGTGTTATGGGTTACCACATGCGGCACCACGAATCACATATATTTAGCCAGCAACGAGATCTATTCCATGTCGAGCATGTTTCAACCCTGGACTGACCCTTGGACGCCATCGTAATCGGTGGTGGTTTGGCTGGCTGCGAGGCCGCCTGGCAACTGGCCGAGCGCGGCCACACCGTGCGCCTGGTCGAGATGCGGCCCGTGCAGCAGACGCCCGCACATCAGACCGATCAGCTGGCCGAGCTGGTCTGCACCAACTCCTTCAAGAGTGAGGAACTCTCCAACGCGCACGGCTTGCTCAAGGCTGAAATGCGCGCGTTGGGCTCGATCCTGCTCGCCGCGGCCGATGAATCGCGCGTGCCCGCGGGCGCGGCGCTGGCCGTGGACCGCCACGTTTTCAGCGCGCACATGAGCGAGCGCATCGCTCAACATCCCAACATCACGATCGAGCGGCGTGAAATCAGTGCGATTCCCGACGGTTCGGCCATCATTGCCACCGGCCCACTCACATCGAACGCACTCACGACCAGCATCCAGCGCCTGCTCGACACCAACGACCTCGCCTTTTACGATTCCATTGCGCCTATTGTCTCCGGTGATTCGGTCGATCGTGATATCGCATTCCTGCAATCCAGGTGGGGCAAGGGTGAAGGTGATGACTACTTCAATTGTCCACTGAATCAGGAAGAATACCGCGCGTTCCTGGCCGTGCTGCGGGAAGCCGACACGTATCCAGGCCACGATTGGGAGAACATCCCGTATTTCGAGGGGTGTCTGCCCATCGAGGTGATGGCCAGCCGCGGTGATGACACGCTGCGCTTCGGCCCCATGAAGCCGATCGGCCTGCGCGAGCCGCGCACGGGCAAACGACCCTACGCCGTGTTGCAGCTGCGGCGCGAGGATCGCAATGGCCAGATGTGGAACCTGGTCGGCTTCCAGACGCGCCTGCGCACGGGTGAGCAGAAGAGGGTCTTCAGCATGATTCCGGGACTGGCCAGGGCGGAGTTCCTGCGCTTTGGTTCGATACATCGCAACACGTATCTCAACTTTCCCGCCTGTCTCACGCACTACGGCGCACCACGCACGCGCGCAGACGTAATTTTTGCCGGTCAGCTGACGGGTGTTGAGGGCTACACGGAATCGGCGGCATCGGGTATTCTGGCGGGTATCAACCTGGACCGCGTACTTAGGGGTGTGGATCCCGTGATACCGCCTTCGACCACGATGTTGGGTGGACTGTTTCGCTACCTGCGCGAAGCGCCAGCGGAACGGTTCCAGCCCATGAACTCAAACTTTGGCCTGCTCGATCCATTGAGTGACGAAGTGCGCGACAAGCACAATCGCAGAGAGCGACTGGTTATCCGCGCGCGCCAGGACTTCACGTCCTGGCTGCGCGAGCACGAGCTGGCGCCCATCGCCGGGTCGATCGCTTAGCATGGCGCATTCCCGGTGTGCGGCTCTCGACTGTTCTCCTGACTGGGCAGACTTCAGAAAAAACATCGCCGTTATCCCCGCCGTTATCCCCATCATCCCTTTAGAAATCGGTTTTCGCGCGCCGGCATCCACCACGGTCATGCGCGAGGTCTGATGCCGATTGCACCGGATCTCACGCTCGAGCTATTCCTCCGCCATATAGAGGATGGCCGGCAGCTCAGCGGACACACCGTGCAGGCCTACCGTCGCGATCTGTTGGACTTCGCGCAGTTCGTGCAGCAGCGCGCGGGCGCTGAGGCATGGAACTGGGAAAAGGTCGACCGGCTCGTGCTGCGTGGCTATCTGGGTTTGCTGGCACAGCGTCAATTCGCACGCCGCACCATAGCACGCAAGCTCTCCGCGGTCCGTTCGTTCTTTCGCTTCCTCCAGCGTGAAGAAATCCTGGACGCCAATCCAGCGCGTACCGTGCGCTCACCCAAGCTGGAGCGCACACTGCCCACCTGGCTGACGCGCAAAGAAGCCGATCGGCTGTTCGCGCTAGCCGAGAATCGCGCCGCCGATGGCAGCTTCCGCGGCGCGCGTGACCTGGCCGTAGTCGAGACGTTCTACGCGACCGGCATGCGACTCAGTGAATTGCACGGTCTAAACCTGGGCGACCTCGACCTGATTGCGGACCAGGTCAAAGTGCGCGGCAAAGGCCGCAAAGAACGACTGCTGCCACTCGGCCAATCCGCGGTCCGCGCCCTGCGCAAATACGAGCTGCGCCGCAAAGAAGTGCTGGCCGGCACAAAAGCCGGCGATCGCAAAGCAGTCTTCCTTTCCCAACGCGGCCAGCGACTCACCACGCGCCAACTACAGAACATCGTGACCGGCATGCTGCGCCGCATTGCCGACGATGCCGGTCTCACCGTCCACTCGCTCCGCCATTCCTTCGCCACGCATCTGCTCGATGCCGGCGCCGACCTCATGGCCGTCAAAGAGCTGCTCGGCCATGCATCGCTCTCCACCACACGGATCTACACACACACATCCAAGGAACGGTTGAAAAAGGTGTACGACGCGGCCCACCCGCGAGCTTGAACGGATAACGGATCGAGGGGAAGGCAATAGGATTAAGGGGAGGGGGAGGGTGGCAGGGATTGCCGCATCAAGACTGACAAGTCTAATCGACAACATGTTGGCGTAAAGCTCAACATTGAGCGGCCAGACAGCGTGGCCATCCCCATTGCACCAATCCCCGCCACCCTCCTCCTCCCCCGCAATCCTTTCCCCTCCGTCGTTGACCTCACGCAGTGACCAAACCCACGCGCAATGCCAGACTGGCAGGACCCATCATGTGTATCTACCTTACGACCCCAATCGTGGGCGGCGCTCGCTCGGGCGGACGCCCACTCGCTTTTGAGAGGTGCTGTGGAGAGAACGGGATATCGAGGCACTACCATCGTGGCGGTCCGGCATGAGGGGCGCGTGGCGCTGGGCGGCGATGGGCAAGTCACGTTGGGTGATGCCGTAGTGAAGGCGGGAGCGCACAAGGTTCGGCGGCTGAAGGACGGTCGCATCCTGGCCGGTTTTGCGGGCTCGGTGGCGGATGCGTTCACACTGTTCGAGAAGTTCGAGGAGAAGCTGGAGCGCTACCCGGGCAATCTGCCGCGCGCCGCCGTGGAGTTGGCAAAGGACTGGCGCACGGACCGCTATTTGAGGCGACTGGAGGCCGCGTTGGCCGTGGCGGACAGGGTGCATCTGTTCCTGATCAGCGGTGATGGCAATGTGATCGAGCCGGACGATGAGGTAATCTCGATCGGCAGCGGCTCGGGCTACGCATTGGCGGCGGCCCGTGCATTGAAGACGCATTCGTCGCTGACGGCGCCGGACATCGTGCGCAAGTCATTGGAGATCGCGGCCGACATCTGCATCTACACGAATCGTGAGATCACGGTGTTGGAGTTGGACGGACAGGAAGAGCAGGCCGGTCAAGCCGGTCGGATCGGATAGCAAGGTGGCGACGAAGGAAGCGGTACAGAACCAGAACCACAATCAGAACGGCGAGTTCATGGATGAGATGACGCCGCGTCAGATCGTGGCCGAGCTGGACAAATACATTGTAGGCCAGCACAAGGCCAAACGCGCGGTGGCCATTGCGCTGCGCAACCGCTGGCGCCGGCAGAAGGTGGAAGATGAGCTCCGCGAGGAGATCATGCCCAACAACATCATCCTGATCGGCCCTACCGGTGTGGGTAAAACCGAGATCGCGCGGCGGCTGGCGCGGCTGGCGGGCGCACCCTTCGTAAAGGTCGAAGCTTCCAAGTTCACGGAAGTCGGCTATGTCGGTCGCGATGTCGAATCGATGGTGCGGGACCTGGTCGACTTTGCCGTCAACATGATCCGGGATGAGCGCGAAGGTGATGTGGAGGAGGTCGCGCAGCAGCGCGTGGAAGAGCGTTTGCTCGACCTGTTGCTGCCGCCCGTGCCCGACGGCGAGGCGTCCAAGCAGGCGGAAACGCCGCCGCGCGTGCGCGCCTTCGTGGTCGGACCGGATGGCCCTGCGCAGGAGCGTGAGCTGGAGGACAGCGAGCTGGGCGGTGACGAACGCGATCGCATCAAAGAGCGGCGCGAGCGCACGCGCGAGAAGCTGCGTACGCTGTTGCGCGACGGCAAACTCGAGGAGCGCTCAGTAGACGTGGAAGTGCATCAGGCGGCGCCCATCGAAAACATGATGGTGCCCATGGGCGGCTTCGAGGGCATGGACAACTTCACGGAAATGCTCCAGGAGATGATGCCCAAGCGCAAGAAGCGGCGCACGGTAGCGGTTACCGAGGCACGCCGCATCCTGCTGCAGGATGAGCTGGACAAGCTGGTCGACATGGATGAAGTGGTGAGCGAGGCGTTGGAGCGCACGGAAGAGATGGGCATCGTCTTCCTGGATGAGATCGACAAGATCACCGGTGAGCGCGGCGGCGCTGGCCCTGATGTCAGCCGGGAAGGTGTGCAGCGCGATCTGTTGCCCATTGTGGAAGGCAGTACCGTGCAGACCAAGTATGGCATGGTGCGCACGGACCACATCCTGTTCATTGCCGCAGGCGCGTTCCACATCTCCAAGCCCAGCGACCTGATTCCCGAGCTACAGGGCCGCTTTCCCATTCGGGTCGAGCTGAGTCCGCTCACGGAAGAAGATTTTGTGCGCATCCTGCGCGAGCCCAGGAATGCGCTGCTCCGTCAATACCAGGCGCTGGTCAAGGCCGAAGGTGTGGATCTGGACTTCACCGAGGATGGCGCACGCGAGATTGCGCGCATTGCGGCCGAAGCCAACAGCCGGATGGAGAACATTGGCGCCCGCCGGCTGCACACGGTCATGACCACGTTGCTCGATGATGTGCTGTTCGACTTGCCGGACCAGGGCGTCAAGCCCATCACGGTCGATGCCACGGTGGTGCGGGATCGGCTCAAGAAAGTGATCGACGACGAGGATTTGCGGCGGTACATCTTATAGGTGCGATGGTTTTCACGTTCTCGTTCTCGTTCACGTTTTCGTTCACGAATGAACAGCCGTGAACGTTAACGAGAGCGTGAACGTGAACGTAACGGACTCCTAATCTTTCATTATGAGCAAACGCGACTTTCTGGCGATACCGGATTTTACAACGGACGAGTTGTACGCGCTGCTGCGCCTGGCCGCGGAAATGAAGGCCGGGCGCTACACGAGCAAGCCACTGTCCGGCAAGACCATCGCCCTGATCTTCGAGAAGAGTTCCACGCGCACGCGCGTGTCATTCGAAGTGGGCGCGTTCCAGCTGGGTGGGCACGCGCTGTTCCTGTCATCGCGAGACATCCAGCTGGGCCGAGGCGAGCCGCTCAAGGACACGGCGCGCGTGTTGTCCCGGTACGTGGATGGGATGATGGTGCGCACGTTTGGCCACGACCGCATTGAAGAGCTGGGTAAGTTTGCCACTGTGCCCGTCATCAATGGGCTGACCGACCTGTTGCATCCCTGTCAGGTCCTGGCCGATCTGCAAACCGTGCAGGAGAACTTTGGCGCGGATCTGGGGGGACGCAAAATCGCCTGGATCGGCGATGGCAACAACATGGCCAACTCCTGGCTCAATGCTGCCTACCGTTTTGGCTTCGAGCTGCGCCTGGCCTGTCCCGAGGGCTACCGTCCGGATGCAATCATTGCCGACCGCGCCCAGACGAACGCGCGCATTGTGATTACATCGGACCCGCGCGAAGCCGCGCGCGGCGCCGAAGTCATCAATACCGATGTCTGGACCAGCATGGGGCAGGAAGCCGAGACGGAAGCGCGCTTGAAGGCGTTCCAGGGCTATTTCGTGGACGGAAAGCTCATGAGCCTGGCGCACAAGGACGCCATCTTCCTGCACTGCCTGCCCGCGCACCGCGGTGAAGAGGTGGCAGATGAAGTAATCGAGGGCTCGCAGTCGCGCGTATTCGATGAAGCGGAGAACCGGCTGCATTTGCAAAAAGCTCTCATGGCCACGTTGATGGGGTGAACGTAACAGACATGGGCGCACATGGGTGAGTTGAAGCGAACTCCTCTGCATTACAAACACGGGCAGGCAGGCGGCAAGATGGTGCCGTTTGCTGGCTACGAGATGCCCGTGCAATACCCGACTGGTATCCTGGCCGAGCATCGCGCCGTGCGCGAGCGTGCCGGGCTGTTCGATGTTTCGCATATGGGCGAGTTCATTGTGCGCGGCGGGGATGCGCTGGGCTTTGTCAATCATGTCACGACTAACGATGCGTCCCGCCTGGCGGTCGGGCAGGCGCAATATTCGGTGTTGTGTAACGAGCAGGGCAAAGCGCTGGATGACTGCATCGTCTATCGCTTCGACGATCACTACATGATGGTGGTGAATGCGTCCAACCGTGACAAAGATCGAGAATGGATTGCCCGGTACGCCGGGCCGTACGGCGTTCAGCTGAGCGATCGCTCCGATGACATTGCGCTGCTGGCGCTGCAGGGTCCGCGCGCGCAGGAAATATTATCGGGCATCTGCTCCATGGCACTCGACGGCATTGCCTACTACCACTTCGTGCAGGGCACCATTGCTGGCCAGCCCGCGATTGTCAGTCGCACTGGCTACACGGGGGAAGATGGCTTCGAGCTGTACATCGATGCGCAGGATGCCGAAGCTGTATGGGACGCCGTGCTGGCCGCAGGCGCACCCTTCGCACTCGGTCCGATTGGACTGGGCGCGCGTGACTCGTTGCGCCTCGAGATGGGCTACATCCTGTACGGCAACGACCTGGACGAGGATCACTCGCCGCTGGAAGCGGGGCTGGGCTGGGTGACCAGGCTGGACAAGCCGGACTTCGTGGGCAAAGCCGCGCTGGTAGCGCAAAAAGCCAGTGGCGTGCGCCGCAAGCTCATTGGTTTTCGCTTGAAAGAGCGTGGCTTCCCCAGACACGGTTACGAAGTGCGCGCACAGGGCAAGCGCACGGGCGAAGTGACGAGCGGCACGGTCAGTCCCATGCTGGAACAGGGTGTGGGTCTGGCCTATGTCGAGTCTGATGCGGCGCGTGCGGGCAGCGACATCGAGATCATGGTGCGCGACAAGGCCTCGCCTGCGGAAGTAGTCAAAACTCCGTTCTACACACGCGGCTCCATCCGCCGTTGAATGTGTCTGCCATCCGGCTTTCCGTTCTTACGATCTCCGATGGTGTGGCGGCGGGCACCCGAACGGATCGCAGTGGGTCCGCCATTGTCGAGTGGGCGGGCGCGCGCGGGTATCGGTTGATTGCGCATGAGGTGGTAGCCGACCGCACGGACCGTATCGTTGCAACGTTGATCCGTTGGGCCGATAGCGGCGAGAACGATGTGGTGCTGACCACGGGCGGTACCGGCTTCACGGAGCGCGATGTCACGCCCGAGGCCACGCGCGCGGCCATCGAACGTGAAGCGCCCGGTGTGGCCGAAATGCTGCGTGCGCAGGGTGCCGTCTCTACGCCGTTCGCCTGGCTGTCCCGTGGGGTGGCGGGCATGCGTGCGCGCACCCTGATCGTGAATCTGCCGGGCAGTGTCACCGGCGTTCAGGACGGACTGAAAACGTTGGCTCCGCTGCTGGAACACGCTGTGCAGCTTCTGCGCGGCGAATCGACCGACCAACACCACGTTCATCATGGCTGAGCGCGTACTGATCACCACCGCCGATCTCGAGCCGGCCGTACGGCTGCGTCATGCCTTTGAGGAAGATGGCTTCGATGTCGAGCTGCTGACGCCGGGCGAGCACATTGCCGATGTGCCTGACGCGGCGTTGCTCGTGTTGACCGGTGCACTCCAGGAGAAAGCAGCGCGCCGTCTGGCCGGTGAAGCGCGTGACGCCGATCGACTGCCCGTAATAGGATTGCTGGAAACCGGAGAACGGCCCGACCTCGAGCTGCAACAGCGACTGGGCGTCACCGAATGGTTCACCAAGCCCGCCGATCCCAGTGAGATCACATCGAGTGGGCGGCGCCTCATCGAGCGCCGGCGGCTGCGCACGTTGACTGGTATTGTCGGTGAGACGGCGGCCATGCACGAGGCGCTCGAGCGTGTCGTGCAGATCGCACCCGTGAATGCCACCGTGCTCATCACGGGCGAGAGTGGTACGGGCAAGGAGCGCATTGCGCGCGGCCTGCACCTGCTCTCGCCGCGCAAGCACAAGCCGTTCATTGCCGCCAACGTGGCCGCCATGCCCGAGACCCTGCTGGAATCCGAGTTGTTCGGGCATGAGAAAGGCTCGTTCACGGGCGCGATTGGTCAGCGCAAGGGATTCTTCGAGCTGGCCAATCACGGCACGTTGTTCCTGGATGAGATCGGTGAGATGCCGCCCACCACGCAGTCAAAGCTGCTGCGTGTGCTCGAGGAGCGCGAGTTCATGCGCGTGGGCGGCGAGAGCGCCATCCGCGTCGATGTGCGCGTGTTGGCCGCTACCAACCAGAACCTGCGCTACCTGGTCGAGGCCGGTCGCTTTCGGCGCGATCTCTACTATCGCTTGAATGTGCTGCACATCGATCTGCCACCGCTGCGCGAGCGGCCCGATGACATTGTGTTGCTGGTAGAAGCGTTTGTGAAAGAAGCCAGCCGCGAGCACGATCGGCCGCAAGTGACCATTGCGCCGGAGGCCATGGCCATCATGATGGAGTATTCATGGCCCGGCAATGTGCGCGAGCTCAAGAATCTGATCGAATCGATGGTCGTACTTTCGCCGGGTCGCACCATTGGACCGCGCGACATCCCACCCGAGATCCGGGACGGCTCGAGAGGCTCACGTCTGCTGCCCGTGCACGTGCCCATGGTCGAGTCGGCGTCGAATATGGCACCGTCTCCAGAACTCGAGTTCATTTTCCGCACGCTGCTGCAGCTGCGCATCGACGTGGATCAGCTGCGCCATCAGTTCGAGGACTACAAACGCACTCACCCGCAGCTGCCCGGCGCACTGCCACCCAGCTTCATGGTGCCTTATCCACCCCACGCGCTGGCTGCACACGGCACCGCCATTGAAGATGCCGTGGTGCGCGAGCCGGAAGCCGACAGCACGGAAGACGAACACGCAGTCGTGGTCTTCCGGCCCGGCACGACCATGCAGCAGCTGGAGAAGGAAGCCATCACGGCCGCGCTCAAGGAGGTCTCCGGCAACCGCCGTCGTGCCGCCGAGATGCTGGGCATGGGCGAGCGGACGTTGTATCGGAAGATCAAGGAGTATAATATACCGTTGTGAGACGCGTCACGCGTCACGCGTCACGCGTTACGTTTTACTACGCGCCGCTATCTTCGCCCGCTCCACGTCGAGTTTCTGCAGAATGCCGGCCCACTGGTCGCTCTGATCCTGGTTGTAGCGCACGGTCATGGGCAGCAAATAGTCAAAATTCATGCTGAACACATAGATGGCGTCTTCACTGGTCTGTTGAGCCAGTCGCTGGCGTCCAAAGGTGGGACGCAAAGGCAGAATGGCGGCGGCGCGCAGTTGCCGACCCTGATGTGTGATCTGCAGGCTCTCCGGTTGATACTCCACATCCGGCTCATAACTGAAGAACGACACCTTGAATAATTGGAGATTGGACGCCTGCCCCGTTCTGCGGCTGGCTTCCGCCAGCCGGCTGGCTGCCATCTTGTGCAGCCGCTCGTACGTGTCCGGCGCTGCCGTGCGGATCACATCTTCGGCCAGCGGCGTCACCTTGATGAGCAATGAGCCGCTGCGCAACGAGATGCTGAACTCATCCTCGCGCAACGTGCCCAGTCCCGCCGGGATCAGCTTTGCACTGTCCTGCCGTGCACTACCGCTCTGAGCAACACTCCGCTGCGGCCCACTCGCGCACGCCGCCAGACTCAGCCCAAGCAGCACAAGTGACACCCTGCCAACCCGCACCATCATGATTTCGTCTCCCGTCACGCCCGTTACGCCCGTTACGCCCGTTACGCGCGTCACGCCAGCAGATCCTGCACACTGGCCAACAGCGCCTCACGGCCTTCGCCGGAATGTGCCGAAAACGGCAATGCCTGCTCGGCCTCGATGTTCAACACCTCAAGCGCCCGTTCGATGCGCTTGGGCCGTTGTGTTGCGCTCAACTTGTCCACCTTGGTGAGCACGAAGAGCGTGGGCAGCCCGAGTCGGGACAGGTATTCGACCATGTGCAAGTCGTCCGTGGTCGGATCGTGGCGCACATCCACAAGCTGTACCACACCTTTCAGCTCGGGAGTTCCCGACAGGTACGATTCAATGAGCGGCCGCCAGGCCTTGCGCACAGGACCGGGCGCGCGCGCAAAACCGTAACCTGGCAGGTCCACCACATAGAAGTGGTGCTCCTGGCCGCCGGTCAGCGCGGCGCGCACAGCGAAAAAATTGATCTGCTGCGTTTTACCGGGTGTGGCCGAGACGCGGGCTATGGCAGTGCGCGTGCGGCCCAGGAATCGATTGATCAGACTGGATTTGCCCACGTTCGAGCGGCCCGAGAACGCAACCTGGGGCAGGGCCGGCGGGCGCCACCCACCCGGCTGGGCGAGGGCACCCACGAA
This sequence comes from Longimicrobiales bacterium, assembly GCA_050732575.1. Classification (GTDB taxonomy): domain Bacteria; phylum Gemmatimonadota; class Gemmatimonadetes; order Longimicrobiales; family RSA9; genus JBBDWZ01. The sequence goes on along the minus strand of JBOHRF010000083.1, from coordinate 4,326 downwards.
CTCGACGTCTTTGATGTGCAGCGCTCAGGCTTCTTTCTTCTTGGTCTCCGGATGCAGCACCAGCAGCGGCGGAATGCTGCCGGTCACACTCTCGGGCGTGATCACGACTTCACGCACATCATCGCGGGATGGGATGTCGAACATCACATCGCGCATGATGCCTTCCAGCACGGCGCGCAGGCCGCGCGCACCCGTGCCGCGCTCCAGCGCTTTACGCGCAATGGCGCGTACACCATCACTATCGAAGGTCAGGCGAATGCCTTCCAGATCGAAGATCTTGTCGTACTGTTTGAGCAGCGCGTTCTTGGGTTCCTGCAGGATGCGCACGAGGGCCTCTTCATCCAGCGGCTCGAGCGTCACGTTGACCGGCAAACGGCCCACCAGCTCGGGAATCAGGCCAAAGCGCAGCAGGTCTTCCGGCTCGACTTTGCTGAGGATGATCTTTTCGCGCGCCGGACCGGCCTCGGCCAGCTTCTTGGTGAAACCAATTTTGCGCTGACCCGTGCGCAGCTCCACGATCTTTTCCAGGCCGTCGAATGCGCCGCCGCAAATGAACAGGATGTTGCGCGTGTTGATCTGGATGTATTCCTGCTGCGGATGTTTGCGGCCTCCTTGCGGCGGCACCGATGCCACCGTGCCCTCCAGGATCTTGAGCAGCGCCTGTTGTACGCCTTCACCAGAAACGTCACGCGTGATGCTCGGGTTCTCGGATTTGCGCGCGATCTTGTCGATCTCGTCAATGTAGACAATGCCGCGCTCGCATTCCGCGATATTGAAATCACTGGCCTGCAGCAGCCGCACCAGGATGTTCTCCACATCCTCGCCCACGTAGCCCGCTTCCGTCAACGTGGTGGCATCGGCAATGGTGAACGGCACCTGCAACACACGCGCGAGCGTTTGCGCCAGCAGCGTCTTGCCCACACCGGTCGGGCCGATCAAAAGGATGTTCGACTTCTCGATCTCCACGTCGTCCAGCACGCCGTGGTGATTGACCCGCTTGTAGTGATTGTAGACCGCCACGGCCAGCGCCTTCTTGGCTTCTTCCTGACCGATTACATACTGATCCAGTACATCTTTGATTTCACGCGGCACGGGAATGGCCGGCACGGCTTCCGCCGCTTCCCGCTCCTCCTCCTCCGCCAGGATCTCATTGCAGAGAGAGACGCACTCGTTGCAGATGTAGACGGAGGGGCCGGAGATGAACTTCTTCACCGACTCCTTTGACTTGCCGCAAAACGAGCAGCGGAGATGCTTATCGGCCATGAGGCACTGCCTGCGCTTGAGGTGTTTCTGGTTATGAAACGGATTCTGCTGTGCTCTACAACGATGACGTGCAGGTGACCTCCCCCGTCACCCTAACCACTGACCCCTTTATTCGGGTACCTCTTACCTGTTTCTTACGCTTTTTCTTACGGTCTTTCTCAACGTTCGTGCTTGTTTTCCTTGACTACATCGGCCACGACCTGACCGCGGTGTGAGACCACGTTGTCGATCAGGCCGTAGTCCTGGGCTTCCAGCGGGCTCATGAACCGATCGCGATCCACGTCATCGGCAATACGCTCCACGGTCTGGCCCGTGTGTTTGGCCAGAATTTGATTCAAGCGCTCGCGCGCGTACAGGATTTCCCGGGCCTGGATCTCGATGTCGGCGGCCGTGCCCTGGCTGCCGCCCGACGGCTGGTGGATCATGATGCGTGAATTGGGCAGGGCACTGCGCTTGCCTGTGGCGCCGGTGGCGAGCAGCAGCGCGCCCATGGACGCGGCCATGCCCATGCACATGGTATTCACGGGTGCGTTCATGTATTGCATGGTGTCGTAGATGGCCAGTCCGGCATATACGGAGCCGCCCGGCGAATTGATGTAGACGTACACGTCTTTGTGTGGGTCTTCGGCTTCCAGGAACAGCAGCTGCGCGATCACGATGTTGGCCACGTTGTCATCGATGGGAGCACCGAGGAAGATGATGCGGTCCATCAGCAAGCGGCTGAAGATGTCGTAGCTGCGCTCACCGCGGCTGGTGCGCTCGATCACGTAGGGCGGATAAAGTGCCATTTCTTCTCGCTACTCTATGGTCGAAAGGGATTCCAGGTAGCGGAAGACCTTTTCTTCGGTGATTTGCTCCTCCACCTCACGGTCCCGCCCCTCTTTCTTGAGCTGCGCCCGAATCTCACGCGCACCACGCTGGTATCGTTGCGCCAGTTCCTGGTAGCGCGTGTCGATCTCTTCTTCCGTGGCGTGCAAACCTTCCATTTCGGCTACCCGCTCGATCACCATCACGCGGCGGATGGCCTGTTCGGCCGCGGGCCGCGCGGCATCATGCAGTTCGCGAATGCGCGCTTCCTCCTCGCCTTTACGCGGCTGCAGGATCTGCTGCAGGTAGCGATCGACCATGCTGGCGGGCACTTCGAACGTATTGGCCTGCAGGATCTGATCGAGCAGCTGGCGTCGCACATCCTGATGCGACTGCGTTTCCGCTTCCCGCTCCAGATCGGCGCGTACGCGTACCAACAGCGCGGCCGCGTCTTCGAATTCGCCCAGCGAGCGCGCGAACTCATCGTCCAGGGCGGGGAACTGTGGACGGCGCACCTCAGCCAGATGTACGCGCATGTGATGCAACTTCAGAGCACTGGCCGGATCATCCGCTTTTTCGGGCAGCTCCAACTCGAACTCGCCCACCTCACCCGGCCTGAGCGTGCGGATCCGTTCCTCGATCTCGGGTCGTACCTGACCCTCACCCATCACGACCTGGTAGTTGCGCGCGGTCTGCGGCGCGCCGTTTTCAATGGGTGTGATCTCGATTCGGGTCGCATCACCCAGGACCGGCGTTTCGCCTTCCACGGGGTGCCATACGGCATGCTGCTCGCGCAGGCGCTGGAGCACGCGATCGACGGCCTCTTCGGTGACCGGCGGCACTTCCCGACGCAGGCGGAACGCGCCCAGTCGATTCAACTCGACTTCAGGCCGAACATCGAAATCCACGCGAAAGGTCAGGTCGCTGCCCGCCTTGTAGTCGATGTTGTCGATGGCGGCTTGCGTGATGGGCTGCAGCTTTTCCCGCTGGATGGCCTCCCGATACGCCTCGCCTACCACGCGCTCGATGGTTTCCTGCTCGATGGCCGGACCAAACCGCCGTTCCACTACGGTGGACGGCACTTTGCCTTTGCGGAAACCTGGCAGCTTGATCTTCGATGCCAGTTGCCGGGCCGTAGTCTGCTTCTCCTGCTCCAGTCGCTCGGCCGGGATCGTGATAGTCAACCGGCGCGACCAGGTGGCAGGGCTTTCGATCGTAATTTTCAGGTCAGAATCCATGCGTTTGGTGGGCGCCTTCCGCACCCGGACGGGATGCGAAAGGGGGGACTCGAACCCCCACGGGCGCGCCCACAAGATCCTAAGTCTTGCGCGTCTACCAGTTCCGCCACTTTCGCAACGCTCGGAATCTAACCAAGGGCTGGAACCACATCAACGAACGGAGGACAGGCGTAACGGGCGACTCGGGCGTAACGGGCGTATCGGGAAAACAAATGGGCGCTGCGACTTAGCTCGCAACGCCCGGCCTGGCTGAAATTCCATCCCCGATACGCCCGTACGCCCGTTACGCCCGTCACTCAATCAGATCGCCGACTCGCAGCCTGAGCGCTTTACGCGCGCGCCAGCTGGTTCTCCACGCCCTTGACCGAGATGCCGAGCGCCTCCGCGATTTCCGCGTAACCGAGCTGCTCCTGCCAGCGCAACACCAGCACGCGGCGGCAGCCCGCAGGCAACTGCGCAATGGCCGCCATCACGCGCGCCGCGATCTCGGCCTCGTGCACGAGATCAACGATCGGCACCGCCGGATCCGGCACGTCGGGGTCATCACTGCCGGCCTCCTCGAGCCAGCGCTGCTCGAGACGGGCTCGTGCACTGCGATTGAGTACGCGGTTGCGAACCGCAGCAAACAGGTAGGCGCGCAGGCTGGAGTAAATCGTGAGCTGTTCGCGCTTCTGCCAGAGGCGGAGAAAGAAGTCCTGCACGACTTCATCGGCGTCCGCGTGGTTCTGCAGGTAGCCGAACGCGAACGCACAGAGCCGCGCATGGTACGCGCGGAAGATCGTCTCGTAGGCGTGTGCGTCGCCCGCGCGCAGGCGCGCGAGCAGCTCGGTCTCATTGACGCTGTTCACTTCGGCAAGATCGCAGGCGGGCGACGGTCAGGGCGAGGGTGACGCGCCGGGAAACGAGGGCGACGGCGAGGGCGACACGCGAACCTGGGTAACGGCGGGCTGACGCTTCGCCGCGCGGGAACAACGGGGCGAGGGCGAGGGCGACACGCGAACCTGTGTAACGGCAGTAC
>JBOHRF010000082.1:0-17881 GCA_050732575.1 Longimicrobiales bacterium | reverse complement strand
TCAGCAAAACGCGAAACCGTTCGACTGGAAGTTCACGCGTGATGACCTGTCCAAGCTGCTGGCCAAGCTGGCCCTCCAGCCGGCCGCATGAAATACGTCACCGAACTTTCGAGCTAGAGGACTTAGCCCAAGGATCTGCCGCTCGGATCAAGAGTATGGCAGCTGGAACAGGATGCCGGGCTGGGTCTGTCGAACACGCTGGCCCGGCGTCATGCCGCCTCCGGACCGCGTGCGCCAAAACTCAGCGGAATCGTAATGCGAACGACTACGCCGCCACTCTCCTGCGCGACCAGCTCGAAGCGCTGCCGTTCGCCGTACATGTCGATGATGAGCCCATTGCCCGGCGCGGCATTGCCACTCTGTTGCAGGATGAAGAAGACATCGAAGTGATCGGCCAGATCGGCGATGGCCGGGCCGCGGTGGAAGCGATCCGCGCGCTCGAGCCGGACATCATCTTTCTCGATGTGCAGATGCCTGAGCTGGATGGCTTCGATGTGGTCGATGCGGTGGGCACCGATGCCATGGGCGCGATCGTATTCGTGACGGCCTACGATGCCTATGCCATACGCGCCTTTGAAGTGAGCGCGGTCGACTATCTGCTCAAGCCGTTCGATCGTGAGCGTTTTGTAGCCGCGCTGGATCGAGCCAGGAAGACACTACGCTCGCGTGAAACCGGAGAGCTACACGAACGTGTCGATGCGCTCTTGCGCATGCTGGAGGGCGCACCCGCCGGGACCCAGACACCCGATACGCGCTCGAATCAACGCATGGTGATCAAGGATGCCGGGCGCGTCATGTTCGTGCGTCCCGCTGAAATCGATTGGGTCGATGCAGCCGGCAACTACGTTCGCCTGCACGTGGGCAAGGACAAACACCTGCTGCGCGAGACCATGGCCGGCATGGAAGCGCGCCTGGACTCCGATCGCTTCATCCGCATCAGCCGCTCCATGATCGTAAACATCGATCGCATCAAAGAGGTGCAGCCGCTCTTCAACGGCAGCTATACGTTTGTCCTGCAGGATGGTGTCCGGCTGGAATCCAGCCGGCGGTATCGTCAGAAGTTGGCCGCGCTCTTCTCGGAGTGACGCGTGACGCGCGATGCGTCCCGCTACTGCATGCGCCAGAATGTAATCCCACCCGCCTGTTGCCCAACGTCGGCCGTGCCGACCTTCGCAAACGTGACAAGATCGAAGGCATCGACTTTGCCGGGCTGCGCGCCAATACCTTCCGAGCTGATGAAGGCGTATTTCGAGTCGGGCGAGATGACCACACCATGCGTGACCTTGTTGCTGGTTTCGGCGGTGGCCAGGCTGTTGCCGCTGGCCAGGTCGAAGAACTGGACACTGGCGCCCTGCTTGAGGGTGGCGACCAACAGCTTTCCATCGGGTGTGACGGCCATGTTGTAGACGCCGCGGCCGGTTTTGAGCTTGCGCAACAGCTTCCAATCGTTGACCGAGATCTCGGCGATCTCATCGGCCTTGTTGCAGGCCACGTAGACCTTGCTGCCATCGGCGGATGGTTGCGCCCAGGTAGGCGAGCAGTCGGGCGTGTGGCGCATGCCGTGCGCGTGGTGGCCGCCATCGTTCTTGTCGAGCGGCTGTTCCTTGCCTGTGGCCACACTGAAGCGGCGCGACACTTCGAAGCTGCGCGTATCGATCTCCACCAGCTGATCATCCATCATGCACGCGGAATAGATGCGCAGGCCCTGCGGATCGATGCGGCTGCCGTGCGGCATGGTGCAGGTGGTGATCTGCTTGATCTCGGTCATGCTGGGTGTGTAGACCACGCTGATGGTCGAGGGCTCCATCTCACCATGCAGATTGAAATTCACGGGAAAGGCGTACAGACCATCGGGCGTAACATCGAGTGATGCCGGGAAACGACCGAGGTGAATGGAGGGGCCAACCACAGTGTCGGGGCCCAGGTCGAACTTCCAGATCTTGCCATCGGGCGTGCCGTGACCGGTGGTCATGAGCAGAAACTTGCCATCGCGCGTGATCTGTAAGCCGTGCGGGCCTTCCATCTCGACCGGGATCTCACCCACCAACGTCGTCTTCTCCACATGGAATCCCTGCGCATCGAAACGCAGGCGATGGATCTGATCGGCCGATTCGGCGCCCACGTACACCCAATAGGAGCGGGTGGGACGTGCGGCTGCATCACCATCGGCCTGGCTCGTGGGCGCGGGTGGCGCGGCAGACGCGCAGCCAGCTGCCAGCGCGATGATCGCAACGAATCTCGAGGTACGGTTCATGGGAGATCTCCGACTGGACGAGTGCGACCTACTGCCATCGCACAGCTACGACTGGCGAATGTAATCATGATGCCGCTCCCTGTGGAAGCCGTGGTGGCGTTCGGACTGGGCTGAAGCGCCACGGCGAGCGGCCCGGGTGCTGGTTCCTGCCGTGGACCTCGGTCCGAGGCGCTGATGCCTCACGATGGGCCGTGGAAAATGCCGATCCCAGCTTGACACGGGCGCCTGCCTCTTCAAGTGTTTGGGCTGGCGCGGCGGTTTGCCGCCCTCCATGAGACCCGCCCAATACTGGAGCCCGCATGAGAGTCGTGCCCATTCTTGCAGCCGCCATTGCCTTTGGTGCCGCGCCCGCCGCACACGCGCAGCAGGCGCAGCCGGACCCAAGCGAGAGCCTCAAAGTGGCCAGACTGGTCGCCACACCGGACAAGCAAAACGTTCAAGCTGGCAGTTCGTCCACGGTCAAGTTCACAGCCTATGACGCGCAGGGAAACGTGGTGAACGCACCACTGCGCTTTGCCACCCTGGGTCGCAACGTGCAGCCGACCGCGGTCAACTGCACGCCCACCGATGGCTGCACTCTGGCCTTCAAGGCCACGGGCGAGGGCGTTTTCCAACTGACGGTCACAACAGTACTGCCCGCCAATGCGACGCAGGCTCCCAGCGCGATCACGGCGGACATCAGCGTGTCCTGGCCAACCGTGACGCGCATCGAAGTGAGCATGCCCAAGAGCCTGAAGCTCTATCCGGGCACAACCGTCAAGCACAATGCGACCGCATTCCACCAGAACGAATCGAAGCGTCCTAATCCGTTGTTCCGCTGGTCGAGCTCGAGCCCCGAGATCGCCAGCGTGGATCGGTTCGGCAACGTCACCGCGCAGCGCGCGGGAGTGACGATCATTACGGCGCAGATGGAAGGCGCGCGCGGCGAGCTGAGGCATACCATCCCGGCCTTCAGCGCAACCAGACTCGAGATCACGACACCCACAGATCAGCTCAAGACCGGCGATGTGGTTGCCCTCGGCCTCAAGGCCACGGGCGCGAACGGCCAGCAGGTTTCCGACATGCCCGTCACCTGGAGCTACACGTTCGTGCCCGATGACTCCATCCGCGCGCCGGGTGCGGCGGGCGAGGTGAGTGCAGACGGGCGGTTCGTGGCGGAAGTGCCGGGTGTGTACACAGTGCTCGCTGCAGCCGGCCCGCTGCAGTCGCGCAAGAGCATCGATGTGCGGCCGCGCGAAGCTGTTCGCCAGATCAACCTGGTGGGCCGCGGCGCCATTCAGCACGTGCACACGGCCGATCTGTGGGTCTTCGAGGGCAAAGACAAGCGCGATTACGCGCTGGTCGGCACCTGGGGTGGCGATGGCTGGGCCTACATGTTCGATGTCACGAATCCGGCCAGCATCGTAAAGACCGACTCGGTCAAGATCGATGCGCGCACCATCAACGACGTGACGGTATCACCCGATGCACGCTGGGGCGTGTTGAGCCGGGAAGGCGCATCGAATCGGCGCAATGGCGTGGTGCTGCTCGACCTGGCCGATCCCGCGCATCCCAAGGTGACCGCCAGTTTCGATGAAGACCTGACGGGCGGCGTGCACAACATGTTTGCCACCAACACGCACCTGTTCGCGCTGTCCGGTGGCGACAAATACATCATCATCGATGTGACCGACCTGGCCAAGCCGCGCAAGGTAGGCGAGTACAATCATCCGGACTCACGCATTCACGATGTCAACGTAGTGGACGGCGTTGCCTATTCGTCCGAGTGGAACACGGGTGTGGTCATGGTGGACGTAGGCAACGGCAAGTGGGGCGGCACGCTGGAGAAACCGGTATTCATCAACAGCTACGCCTATCCCGTAGGTGCTACCCATGAAGTGTTCGTGCACAAGCAGAAGGATGGTCGCGTGTACGCATTCCTGGGCGATGAGATCATGAGCCGTCAGGGCGCAGCTTGGGCCGGCACGCAGTACAATCTGATGGCCAAAGGTGGCGTACCGCAGACTACATCCGGTTACGTGCACATCGTCGACATCACAGACCCCATGAATCCGAAGGATGTAGCCCGCTACGAGCAGCGCGAGTTCGGCTCGCACGACGTTTGGGTGGACGGCGACATCCTGTACCAGGCGTATTACGATGGCGGCCTGCGCGTGATCGATGTAGGTGGCGAGCTGATGGGTGATCTGGCCAATCAGGGCCGCGAGATCGCCATCTTCAAGACCTACGATCCGGATGGCTATGTCTCAAATGCACCAATGGTGATGAATGCGCAGCCGTACAAGGGTCACATCTTCCTGACCGACTTCAACAGCGGGCTGTGGAGTGTGAAGCTCATGCCGAAGCCGCCCAAACCCGCAACGTAGCGTAACGAGTAACGAGTTGTGAGTCACGAGGGGGCGGTGTGCGCGCTTGCTTGTAGTTCGAAACCTTTGCGGATGATCACGTCGTCCATGTCGATCGCTTCTTACCAACGCAGGGTCTGATTCCGATCACGTTTTGCACTTGTTCTCGTTGCGCTCGTTGGCATCGCGATAACCAGTATGCGGCCTTCGACCGTTGATCTCTATTCCAAGAGTCCAGGCCCCGGTGCCGCCGTGCTCGATCTGGACAAAGTATTCTGATCGGTCAGTGCAGATCTACTTTTCGCGAGTACTCGTTGGATCCGCAGCGCCAGTAGCATCTGATGCCGTCGGACAAGATATCACAACTGCTATGTAGGCGTCCGCGCTCCCTTGCTTCTAGTAGGTGGGGCAGCGCGCATCGTCGAGCCACGTATCGCTGGATTGCTACGTCCGCAGGGCACTTAAGCGGCCACGTAGACTGAGCTTGCGCATCGCGCTGTGGTGCTCCCGGCGCCTACTCGCAATCGAGATCAACTCGCTCACAGCTCACAGCATTGCGGCAAACGATTGAGTTCACTCCGATGGATGTTACCATCGAGGCATATCAACCGTCCAAACATATTGAGCAACGATTGCCTCAAGATCCGGCCTCGAGTTGAGCTCCAGCACGAGTAGACCGGTTAACCCAGGGCGGGACGCCAGTAATGGACCCGCCCATTTTTTTTTCGCCTGTTGAGACGTCCGCTTGATTCATCCTTTTTCGCAAAGGCTCCCATGTCCGTAAGAAAACTCTCTGTTGCGGTGGTCCTGGCATTTGCACTGGTTGCTGCGTGCCAAGAAGATCCGACGTCCACTGCACGGTCCACTGGCGTCAGCCCTCAATCCAACGCGGCTATCGGAACGATGATTTCACGCACGACGCCGCGGTTTGCAATCTCAGTCCAGGTGCAAGGCGAGCTTAAGCCCAATAGTCCGATCGTGATTGCGGCGGACACGCGAGGGCTCGAGAATACGCTTGAGGCAGACGTGAGGATCAGCGCGCCAGAAGTCGAAGCGGCGAGACGCAGCTCGTGGGATCGCAATTTCCGAGTGCAGGCAAATCGGCATTTGCCTGGCCTGACGGAAAGGCGAGTGTCTCTTGGCAGGTCACAAACAGAGCACCAGCAGGCGACGATTACTGTCGGATCACCGGGCTACTATCGCATCGTTGCCACCGCAAAGGCCGTTCGAACCGAACCGCGTCGCCGCGGAGCTCCATTGACAGATGACTTCGCCAGCAGGGAACTATGGCTTGGGATTACCCCTGAAGGTGGTCGAGTGACGGATTCTTTTGAGGAGAACCTGTTTCCGGATTCGGCTTACAAGCAGCCCGGACCGATTCGCTATCGGAGGACGGGCAAGGAAGCGAGTGGCACGGCCGGCTCCAAGATCGCTTCAATGATGAGTCCGGGAACTCGGACTTGGGAGGTTCTTTACTACAATCAGGATGTATCCGGCTACGTGCCGCTAATTGGAGCCCAGGCCATCGGTACGGAGGGCCTGGTAGGGGAAGACCCAACGCCTCTTTGGGAAACTACGGATGTGAATGGCGAGTTTGTCACAGGATGTGACCACGACGAGTTTTATGCATACAGTTTTGACATCAAGGCCGAAAACAGTGCTGTGAGAATCAAACCCAATACGGTCGTCGCATCTGAGGCGAGCGCTCCTGCAGGATGCACCGATCAGCAGATCATCACGCTCTCGATTCCATCTCACGTATTTAGCCGCATGCGAGCAACGGTAACCACATCGATCGACTTTTTTGGTCAATCGACAGCTCTTATTCCCGTAGGTATCGACACGACCGCTGCCAATTCTTACTACTTTCCAACCCAAGATTCGATTTCGATCAAACACATCTGGGGGACTACTGCGAGAGAGATCCAGGTCCACGAGTATGGACACGCCTATCAAGATCTCACGCTAGGGGGAATTCCCACGCTCGAACAACCGATCTGTTCGAATCACGGGACTCCAGTTTACACGACCCTAAAGTGTGCCTACGCGGAGGGGTTCGCGGAGTATTTCGCCGCGGCCATACTTGGTTCGGGAGTGAGTGTTGAGTATAGCGATTTTGAGGCCGGCTACGACTTGTTGACAAATTCGAATGATTCGACCGCTGACTCGAACTATCCAGACCCCAATGGAGCACGAGTTGAGGGCGCCGTGGCTGCGATGTTTTTGGACCTCACAGATCCTGCCAACGAGACGCATGACGATGTACAATTCCCCGGGTCGTACATTGCAAGTCTGATCGAGACGTGCTCCGTCAACTATGGTGGCGGATCCGAGCCCGGTACAGGAGTGGATCATTTTATTCGGTGCCTGGAGAAACAGCTTGATTCAGGCATAAGTAGCTTGTTCTGGCCGAGAACTGCAACACCAACATCATACTCGGAATCAGCAACGGAGCCGGGAAGCTGGAACTTGACAAAGATCAGAACTCTCTGGCTGAAAAACCTCTATGACCAGTAACTGAGAGCGCCTGACGGCGCGACCCTCGCTTGGAAGGCGAGGGATTCCCTGGTGAAAGAACCAGCCGACTGGAAGTCGGCCGTGCGCGCCCTAAGCACTACCGTACGACTCTGACTGCAACGGATGCTCGTAGCGCGCCACATCGTTCATGTTCGCTGCGCGACCATTTCGCGAAAAGCTTGCTTCGCCGGGAGGCGAGGGGTTCAACCATCCCCGATGGGGACACTAAGAAATCGTTGATCGGCCCGTGGCTATTGATGCTATCGGCGTGAATCTGTGGCCAATGAGATATTTCCATGATTGATGTCTGGAAAGCAATATGGTGTGGGCTCTGCGTCGCGGCCGGAGTCGGTTGTTCCAGCGACCCGGGAGGAATGGACGAGAGAGCAGCGAGAATCGTCGTTACTCCTGGTCAAGCAAGCATCCTCCAGGGGGACACTCTTCGCTTGAGCAGTCAGATTTATGACGCTGAAGGCAGAGTGCTGCTCGATGCGCCGATATTGTGGAGCGCGCCGGATACGCTCACCGCAACTGTCACTGACGATGGGTTAGTGTATGGTCGTGCTCCAGGAAATGTCGCTCTGAGCGTCACCTCCGGAACGGCGGTCACTCATGTCAATGTAGCCGTATCGGCAACCACCGGTGGGTGGCGCACGCTGGGCACGTTGTGTGGGATTTGGGAAGGCGACCTGACGTATTGCTGGCTCTGGAATCTGGATTCGCCCTGGAATATTACGATGGCCCTAATGCTCACGGGCGTTCCCGCGTTGCATGGCATTCGCTTCGGATTGCAACACGCGTGCGGGCTGACAGTCAGCGGGGAAGCCTACTGTTGGGGTGAAAACGATTTCGGACAGGTCGGCGACGGAACGACAGTCGATAGACCAACGCCGGTGCCCGTGACTGACGGAGTCAACTTCGATTCCATCGCAGTCGGTGCGCTCCATAGCTGTGCGATCACGCGTGCTGGGCAGGCGTATTGTTGGGGCGGTGGCCGGGTTGGGCAACTTGGGGTGGGTATTCCTCCCGAATTGTGCAATGGAATGCCCTGCAGCAGGCGTCCCGTTGCCGTGGCCGGCAACCACCGTTTTCGCTCAATCGCCACGGGCGGGAACGATCCGCTTCCTGGTTCATATGGTTTGGGTCTGACCTGCGCACTCAATGACACGGGCAGGGCTTTTTGCTGGGGAGCCAACTCGGTTGGCTCAGTGGGCGACGGCAGCCGCACCGACCGCTCCATTCCCACGGAGGTCGTCGCGGATGAGAGCTTCGTCGCCATTGCAACGGGTGCCAGTCACGCGTGCGCTCTGACTCGGGACGGCCAGGCCCAGTGCTGGGGCTCGGGCTTCCACGGGCAAATTGGAATCATCACTCCAGCGGGGTCCGCCTACGAGTGTGCCGTAGGAGATATTGCATTCCCGTGCATTTCAACGCCCATGACTGTTTTGGACCACCGCTTCCGAGCCATCGCGGCAGCGAACTACAACACCTGCGCACTGAACTCGATGGGCGCGGCATTCTGCTGGGGCCGGAACCAATTCGGCGAAATTGGAAACGGCAGCATCACGGCGGGCCGTGATGCGAGGACTCCTTCGCGCGTGGTCGGCGGGCAAACCTTTCTTGACATCAAGACTGCCAATTCTGCGACTTGTGCACTCACCCCTACACGCGGGGTTATGTGTTGGGGGAATCGAATACCGTACCCCCAGCCTGTTCCAGAGCCCACGCCACGTAGATGATTTACCTTGCAAGACGATCCGGAGCAAATCACCTTGACCGTGGCAACGACCGCGCATCCCAAGGTCGCCGCCAGCTTCGTTGAAGACCTGACCGGCGGGTGTGCCGCAGACCACGTCCGGCTACGTGCACATCGTCGATATCACGGACCCGATGAATCCGAAGGATGTGGCGCGCAACGAGCAGCGCGAGTTTGCCTCGCACGACGTCTGTGTGGATGGCGACATTCTGTACCAGGCCTACTACGATGGTCGGTCACGGGAACGGGGCATCCATCGTCTATAAGGTGTGACGCGTACGACCACATTCGCTCTGATTCTGGTTACGCTCTTTGGCCTGGGATTGGCCGCCGTCGGTCTGCTTTTTGGCGTGCTAGGACTGTGGGGCGTTGAACGTGGCAGTCCCAGTGCGTGGGTGATGGCGTTGCTTGGTCTGCTGGGAATACTGGTCGGCTCTGCATTCGTGGTGTGGGCACTCAAACGAATGCGCACTACGAGCGGCGCGTAATCACTTCCAAGCCCGGGCGTGCCCCGGGAGCGGGCAGAGTGCCAAACGTACTGCCAAGGCACTCTGCACCGCCCCTATGATCTACATGATGCGCGGGCGCTGACCGCGCTTCTTGCCCGTGCCGACCACGTTCGGAACTTCTTCTCCCAGTGCGGTAGCCAGGTCGATCTGGTGGTCCTGCTCCTGCACGATGATCTGGCGAATCTGCTCGGCCATGGCGAACTCACCCAGTGCTTCGCACTGGCGAACACGGTCCGTGTAGTTGCGCACCGTGTCGTTCTCGTTTTCCAGATCGAAGCGCAGCATCTCGCGCGCGTCTTCCGATGTGCGCACCGGCTGGGCCGTAACGGTCGGCATTTTGCCCAGGTAGTCGATCTGCCGGGAAATAATCAGTGCGTGCTCCAGCTCCTGGTGCGCGTGCTCTTCCAGCTGCTCTGCAATCTCCATATACTCGGCGCCTTTGAGCACTTGCGAATACACGGTGTAAGCGATGATTGCCTGGTATTCGCGGGCCAGGTCTTGGTTCAGCAAGTCCGCCAGCTGCTCGCGCGTAACCGATTGTTCCTGGTCCGCTCGCGTGGTCTCGGCCATTCGGGTCCTCCGGGGAAGTGAAACGCCTGACACCATCCGCGCGCGAGGGTCGTGCCAGCGCGCGCGCGACCAGCCAGACGCCCCAACTTCGAATCGATTGGCTTCCTGGCTAGCCTTCAACGAGGGCCGGATGCGCGCGCACACCTGCTGGTCGCAATGACCTGGCCCGTATGCCGCCATGCGTGGGCTGCTGCGTGATAGATCAACCCGATCACATCGCTGGGCAACTGCGCGCGGCCGACCCGCCGCTCGAGGAAGAGCGAATCACTCGGCGTGGCGCGCAGGACCTGGACCGCCTGTTCAATCGCCTGCTGTACCATCTCGAGCAGAGACGCGCGGCTCAATCCGAGATCAGGTTGCTTCTCAGCTGCCAGTGCGGCGCGCTGTGACTCGTTGAGCGCTGAGCCGCGCGCGTAGGCCAGCAACCGATCCAGGCTGCCCGCAATATGGCGGAGATGAAAGCCGACACTGGCCGCGCCGCCCGGTGTTGCCCATAGTTCTTCGGGCGAGAGGTCAGCCACGGCTTGTGACAGCTCCTCGCCCGCCTGTATCAGGATGTGCGCTGCCGGAACGAGCTCGGCGATGACACCGTCGACTGGACCGCGCAGCCAGGCTTCCGATTGCATGCGTTTCCCTCGATGACGGATGAGTGCTTATGGGTCCTGAAGCTGCGCCTATGATCGCAGTCGTCACCCTCTTCGTGGTGACGGGTGCGGTGCTCCTTTTTCGGCCCATTACCAAGCGGCTGGGCGCGTACCTGGAAGTATTGGCGGAAGAACGGCGGCGCGCGCAAATGGGACCGCCCGCCGATGATACTCGCGTGCTCAATGCGTTGGAAAGCATGGAGCGGCGTATGGCCCGACTCGAAGAGCGTCAGGCCTTCACGGACGCACTGCTGGCCGGACGTAAACCCGCCGAACTGCCCGGTCGCATCGAGGAGGATCGTGTCGATCGATCATGAGGGAGACCTGAAGGGTCTGCGGCGCGCAGGGCGCGTCGTGGCGCGCACACTCGCGCTACTACGCGGGTTAGTCCGACCGGGCGTGACCACAAAAGAGCTGGACGCGCAGGCCGCCGAATTCATGACCGGTGAGGGGGCTCGCTCCGCGCCGCAACTGGCGTATCGATTCCCGGGCGCAACTTGCATCAGCATAAACGATGTTGCGGTTCACGGTATTCCCGACGGTCGGGTGCTGCGCAATGGTGACCTGATCACGCTCGATGTGACGGCCGAGTTGGACGGATTCTATGCCGATGCCGCCATCACGCTGCCGGTCGGCACCGCGTCACAACGGGCGCAGGCGCTTTGCGACGCCGCGGAAGCCGCATTCTGGAAGGCCGCGCGTGTGGCCTGCGCAGGCGTGCCGCTGGCCACACTGGGCCGTATGGTGGAGTCGGAAGTGCGGCGCCGCGGCTTCTACGTACTGCGCGAGTTGTGCGGCCACGGCATTGGCCGCGCCATCCACGAAGAGCCGGACGTGCTCAACTACTACAATCCGTTCGAACGGCGCGTTCTGAAGCGCGGACTGGTCATTGCCCTCGAGCCCATCATTTCGACCAGCACGCAGATGACTCGCCTGGCGCGCGATGGTTGGACCGTGCGCAGTATCGATGGCAGCCTGACCGCGCATTTCGAACACACCCTGGTCGTCACGCGGCGCCAACCGTTGGTGGTTACCGCAGCATGACCCGCCGTGTTCGGGATTGCGTTCGCTTCCGGTTCTACGGTACTTGTTCTCGACTCGCTCGATGGCCCGCTTCGCTCCGTTGAGTGACCTTTTCGTCTGGGGGATCTATGCGACGTGGATACCTTCTCGCAGTGGCGCTTGTGGTGGCGATTTCGAGCATGCCGCATGTCAGTGCCAACCCGATGCGCCCGACACGCCCGCCACGCCCGATACTCCCCGTTCAAGACGACACGGTCGCTACCTTCTCGATTCTGGCTTTCGATCCGGCAACGGGCGAGGTGGGTGGCGCGGTGCAATCGCGCGTGTTCTCGGTGGGTAATGGCGTGTTGTGGGCCGAAGCGGGTGTGGGCGCGGTGGCTACCCAGGCCATTGTCGATGTGAGCTATGGGCCGAAAGCCATCGCACTGCTCAGGCAAGGAATGGCGGCAGCCGATGTCGTGAAGAAAGTGTGGGAAGAAGACCCGGATCCGCGCCCGCAGGACTGGACCAAACAAGGCCGCCAATTCGCAGTGGTGGATGCGAAGGGCAATGTGGCCGCCTTCACCGGCCCGCGCGCCAGCACCTGGGCGGGCGACAAACAGATTCAATATGCAACCGCGCAGGGCAACATCCTGGCCGGGCCGCAAGTCGTACAGAACATGATCGATGCGTACGAAAAGACCACCGGCCACATGTCGTTGCGATTGCTCGCCGCGCTGGAAGCCGGTCAGGCGGCGGGCGGCGACACGCGCGGTATGCAATCGGCCGCCATATTGATCGTGCGCAATGGTGGAGGCGTGTGGTTGAATAACGATGTCGTACTTCGATTGCAGGTGGATGACCATCCCGAGCCCATCAAGGAATTGCGCCGCCTGATCGAAATCGCCGCGCGCCAGCGCGAAAGAATGCGGAGGTAGTGATGCGTAGTTCCCGTCCGTTCCTCGCCCTCGCCCTCGCCCTCGCCCCAGTTGGTGCGAGCGGTCAGAATCACGCGAGTCAGATCGACGCCCGGATCCAACAGGTCCTGCCCAAAGTCGTGCAATGGCGCCGCGATATCCATCAACATCCGGAATTGTCCAATCGCGAAGTGCGCACCGGCAAGTTGGTGGCCGAGCATCTGAAAGCGCTGGGACTCGAGGTCAAGGAGAACGTGGCACGTACAGGTGTGGTGGCCGTGCTGCGCGGCGGACGACCGGGTCCCGTGGTTGCCCTGCGCGCCGACATGGATGCACTGCCGGTTACTGAAATGGTGGATCTGCCGTTCAAGTCGAACGTGAAGTCGACCTACAACGGCCAGGAAGTGGGCGTCATGCACGCGTGCGGACATGACTCGCACGTGGCCATGCTCATGGGCGTGGCGGAAGTGTTGACCGGGATGAAGGCGCAGATTCCGGGCACCATCAAGTTCGTGTTCCAGCCCGCGGAGGAAGGTCCGCCACCGGGAGAAACAGGCGGTGCAGGTGACATGATCACGGAAGGCGTGCTGGAGAATCCCAAGGTCGATGCCATCTTCGGGCTCCATGTGATGCCCTCCGAGACAGGTACGATTGGCTATCGCTCGGGCGGACTCATGGCCAGCTCGGACAACCTGCGCATCGTGGTGCGCGGTAAACAGACGCACGGCGCCGTGCCGTGGGGTGGCGTCGATCCCATCGCGGTTAGCGCTCAGATCGTGAACGGGCTGCAGACCATTGTATCACGCCAGATCAACATCACCAACGCGCCCGTCATCGTGACCATTGGCCGCATCAATGGTGGCATCCGCTTCAACATCATTCCGGACAGCGTTGTGATGGAGGGCACCATCCGCGCGCTGGATCCGGACATGCAGAAAGATGTGCACGCGCGCATCAAGCGCACGGCCGAGATGATCGCGCAGAGCGCGGGCGCGCTGGCCGATGTACGCATCGACATCGGCAACCCGGTGACATTCAACGATCCCGCACTGACCGAGCAGATGCTGCCCACGCTGCGTCGCATTGCCGGCAATCGCGTCATGGTCGTCCAGGCGCAGACCGTGGCCGAGGATTTCTCCAAGTTCCAGCAGCGCGTGCCCGGATTGTTCTTCTTCCTGGGCATCACGCCCGCCGGCACCGACCCGGGCAAGGTGGCAGCCAATCACTCACCCTACTTCTTTGTCGATGAAGCCGCGTTTCCCACCGGAATGCGCGCGTTGGCAGGGCTCGCACTCGATTATCTGTCCGCGCGTCGCGTGAGCAGCGAGTAGCGCGTCACGCCGGGTAGATCCCGGCCATGGCCTGCTCCAGCGCGCCGCGCAATTCATCCGATGATGCACCCAGATGAAAAGCGGCGACCGCCACGGGGCGCATGAGCCCGATTAGCGTCTCGGGCCGGTCGTTGTCTGCCACCCGTTTCTGCTGCGGATCCGCCACGCGCGTGCCGCGCGCACCATCCGTGACCACTACTCCCAACCGCTCGAGCTCGCTGTAGGCGCGCGCCACCGTGCCGGGCGCGATGTCCAGCTCGTCGGCCAGCTGGCGCACCGCCAGCAATCGATCGCCCGGCTTCAACGCGCCGGTAGCCACCGCTTCCTGCGTCTGCGCAATGATCTGCTCGTAAATCGATTTGTCCGATGCATCATCGATGCGCACACGGAAGCGCGGGCCTTCGCGCTTTTTGGGCATCGACGGGTACATCCCCGAGCGCCCCGGCATTTCCGCGTCCATCAGGAACGCTTCGCCTTTTCGGCCCAGCATCGCGCTGGCAACCGCCAGGGTGAGACCCAGACGGTTCAGCACCTGCGCCCCAATCCCTTTCTCTTCCTTGAGCAAACCCAGCAGCAAGTGCTCCGTGTCGACCTGCTGCGATCTCATTGCACGGGCCGCCGCCATGGCAAATTCCAGAGTTTTCTTGCCGCGCGACGTGTAGGGCAGTTCGCCGCTCGCCAGATCACCCTTGCCCTTGGGCACCAACGCTCGGATCTGCGCATCCACTTCCTCCTCGGTGATTCCGGCGTGCGTCAACATCTCCGCGGCCCCACCCCGCCTCTGACGCACGAGGGCCAGCAGCATGTGTTCGGTGCCGATGTAATCGTGCCTGAGCGCTTGCGCCTCAATGCGGGCTCGGCCCAAGACAAAGCGCAGCTCGGACGAGAAGTCGTAGTTCATGAGTTCCTCGGAGGATCTTGTAGCAATCTGACTGGAACAATAATCCCGGCCATAGACATGTGTCAATAGAGTTGATACATGATCTGGAGGGGGCGCGGACCACTTTTCCACGGAGACGGGGAGATGGGGAGTTTGGGAGATGCAGTAATTGATGTTTCCTTCTGGGCACTAATTCAAAACTCGCCGTGTTCCCGTCTCCCCATCTCCGACGGGGACGAACAGACTACCTGGACGGCCCCAGGCTGAGAACGACGACTGCGGGCGGCACGCGGAAGCGAACTGGCAGGATACTCGTGCCCGTGCCGGTGGCAACGAAGAGATGCCGGTCCTGCTCGACGATGTGGCCGGCGGCAAAGCGCTGGCCGTAGCGGGAGGGCACGACGGGCGCGCCGATGAAGGGCAGCTTGACCTGCCCGCCGTGGGTATGTCCGGCGATGGTGAGCGCAACGCGAGCGGGCACATCGGGGAAGATGTCGGGATTGTGCGTGATAAGCAGAACGGCGGCGCTGTCGGTAACCCAGCGCAGCGTGGCGGCGACATCGTGTTGGCCCTCCCACATGTCGCTGACGCCGCCCAGCCAGAAGTGCGTGTTGTTTGCGTGTAAGGCGAGTGCGGAGTCTTCCAGCACGGTGATGCCTGCACGGCGCAAGGCGGCGCGCACGCGGGGTGCATCCAGCCACCAGTCGTGATTGCCGAGCACGGCATGCACGCCCAGTGGCGCGTGCAGCCGGCGCAGACTGTCTGCGATTTCTTCAGGGCCTACGAAGTTCCCACCCAGCACGCCTTGAATGACGAAATCACCTAGCAACACGATGAGGTCGGGTTGCGCTGCGTTGGTCACATCGATGATGCGGCTGAGCTTGCTCGGCTCGTTGTGCGGAGAGCCCGTGTGCAGGTCGGTGAGTACGGCGATGCGAAGTGGTTGTGTCCAACCGGGAATCTGGAGCTGCTCGTGACGCACGTGCAGTTGGCGCGGCTCCCACCAGAACGCCCA
Source organism: Longimicrobiales bacterium (assembly GCA_050732575.1). Taxonomy (GTDB): domain Bacteria; phylum Gemmatimonadota; class Gemmatimonadetes; order Longimicrobiales; family RSA9; genus JBBDWZ01. Next base: position 2,141 of record JBOHRF010000082.1, on the reverse strand, counting down.
CACGACCAGAACTACGAGGAGCGTCAAGGTGAGGAGAAGGATCAGGCGGAGACCGCGCACGCGGCGTTTTCGGCGAGTCATGGCAGCATCGCCGAGTAGTGGGTCTTAAACGGACCAAAGCGAAAGCGTAACCCCGCAACGCCGGTCACGCCCGTCACGCCCGCTACGCCCGTCACGCCCGTCACGCCCGTCACGCCCGTCGCTCAGCGAGACTATCCGCCAGGTGAATCAGCTGCTCGCTGCGTTTGCGCACTTCGCGCAGAAAAAGCCAACGCGCCGCGCCGAAGGAGGCGCCGAGCGTGACGGCGGCCAGAGCGATGGGCAATACGGGTCCGCTGCCCAGTCCTATGGTGAGGCCCACCAACCCGCCGCTCAGGCCACCACCCATGCCGCCCATGATGCCGCCGAACATGGCACCGCCCAGGCGCTGAAGTGATTCCTCGATGCGGAGAACGTGACCGCCTGCACCACGCGAGAAAGTGATGGCCACGCGTCGTTGCGCGTGCTGCCAGGTGAGTGCGCCGTGATCGATGCGCACATCACCAGTACTTCCCAATGCGTTTCGCACGGCCGGCGCGAGCGACTCGAGTGTCACTTCGCCAGAGACGGGTCGCTCCACGCGTAGTGCGCCTGGCAGTCCCTTGGCCAGGCCGAATTGCCGACTCTGCGAACGTGCGTCCAGCTCACCCGCGGCGCGCCGCACCAGCAGCGGATCGATGCCCGCCTGCTGCGCCGCTTCCTCGAGATCGGTAAGTGATGTGCCCCTGGGCAGCGCCGTTCCACTTGGCTCGTGTTGCTGCAGCTCCGCGGCGCGGCGCAGAATGGCTTTTACCTCAGCATCGGTGTATTCCCGATCGCGGCTCATGGGCGCCCTGCGGCGGACCACCACCCCGTTATCCCGTTTTGGCTTGCTCGGGCATGCTGCTGTCCCGGTGTGACAGGGAAACTGGGCAATGTGCACCTCGATTTGGGCCAGCAGCATGTCACGGCGCGCCAGAACGTGGTTCGTGGTGGTGGTCCCCCGCCATCCGCAGCTCCATCATGTCGTTGTCCACCTTGAAGCCGTGGCGCGCGTAGAGCGGGCGGCTGCGTTTGGTGGGCCACAGCACAACCCGGTCGACACGCGCATCGGCACACCATTGCAGGGCCAGGCGCAGCAGCTCGCCGCCCACACCGCGGGCGCGGAATTCGGGCAGCACGAAGGCGTTCGTGATGTAGGCGTTGGTCTCGTGTTCGGCTACCGGATTGGGGATCTTTTCAATGGAGTGCAGCCAGATCTGCGCGATGATGCGGCCCTGGTGCTCGGCCAGCCAGGCCAACCATGCGGAGCCGCTCAGGCGCGCCTCCATCCATGCGCCGCAACGGTCGATGAATTGACTTTGCGTTTCCTGTGGGTCGGCCAATTGCGTGCGGAATTGATAGCGCAGCGCGGCCAGCGCACGCGCATCGTTTGCGCGGGCGCGGCGATAATCAAGGTCACCCGCGTTCAAGGGGCTTTGGCAGGCAGAGGATTCCACGCGCCATTGGTATCCATGCGATAGCGCTTGTAGGCGCGGCCGTTGCGGACCAGCAAAACCATCTCGATGGCGGGCGTGCGCGGATGCGCAGCAATGAGGCGGCCGCTGTATTTCTGATGGACCAGTGTGTTCGGTGTGTGACCCACGACGAGTAGATCGGCGCCAAAGCGGCGTAACACGCGGTCCAGCTCGCTGCCCAGCGAATCCGACTGCACATAGCCGCGGAACCAGAACAGGCTGCGCTCGCTCATCAGGAAGTTGACGCGGCGCGCATAGGCGGCCGAATCCATCTTGAACGCCACACTCGAATCATTCCAGCGGTAGAACCATTCCTCGCCCAGAAAGCGGGCGAGCGTGTCATCGACTGCTTTGGGCGTATAGGCCAGGAAATCGGAGGAAACGCCGCCGTGGGCAAAGAGGATCCGGTCGAGCTTGAGCACGGCGGGTTTGCTGGCCAGCCACTGACCGAGCACGGACTCGCGAATGTCGAACAGACGCGGATAGGGCACACCGTACGCCTGCGCGATGGCTGTTTCGCGGGCGTGCACGTAGCGCAAGTCGTGCATCCAGACCATGGTCTCGTGATTGCCCAGCAGCACATGCACGCGCCCGCCCGCACGCGCG
>JBOHRF010000081.1:0-17882 GCA_050732575.1 Longimicrobiales bacterium | reverse complement strand
CCGCGCGCCGCAAGGAGATTGGCATGCGACTGGCCCTGGGTGCGAACCGCTCGCGCGTGGTTCGGCTGCTGCTCACGGAAAGCCTGTTGATTGCCTTTGTGGGCGCAGCTCTCGGTTTGTTGCTGGCGTGGTGGTCGCTCGATCTCATTGTGAGTTTGGCGGGCCACGTCATGCCCATGGGCGGCGAGCTGCGGCTGGACTGGCGCGTGCTCGCGTTCACCATACTGCTGGCACTGCTGACCGGTGTTGCGTTCGGGTTACTGCCCGCACTGGAAGCCTCACGCGTGGACGTGGTCGCGTTCATCAAGGAAGGCGGACTGGGCGTGACCCTGGGTATGCGGGCTACGCGGTTGCGCCGCATGCTGGTGACCGGTGAAATCGCAGTCGCCATGTTGCTGCTCACCGGGGCTGGTCTCACGACCAAAGTATTCTTGCGCGCCCGTACCCATGAGGCGGGCCACGATACGCGCAACCTGCTGCGCGCTGACATCCGGCTGTTCGGCTCGCGTTACGCTTCTGCTGAGCCCCGAATGCGCGCGCTGGATGCTGTGCTGGACCGAATGGCACATCTGCCGCAGGTGCGCAGCGTGGCCGCCCATAACTTCGTATTCGTCAATTGGCCCGAGGCTGCCGATCGCGGCGTGCAAGTCGAGGGCATGACCGACGAGCTGGCCAATTTGGTGATCCAGCGTGCAACCGTAATATCAGCCGATTATTTCGCCACGCTCGGTTTGCCCATGCGCACGGGGCGCGCATTCGCGCGCGAGGATGGAGCGGGCGCGCCACTCGTGGTGGTGGTCAATCAGGCCCTGGCCGCGCGTCTGTGGCCGAACCAGAGCCCGCTGGGCAAACGGATCCGCATGGGTCACTCGCCACAGGCGCCCTGGCGCACGGTGGTGGGTATGGTGGTCAACGTCAATCCGAGCCCGCTCGCGCGCGATCGCACGAGTCCAATGCTTTATCTGCCGCTGGCGCAGCAACCACAGCCTCAGCCGGCTGATCAGCCGACTACGCTGCACATCCGCACATCAGGCAACAATGCAGGACTGGCGCAGGAGATAACACGCGCACTGGCCGATGTGGACGCGCAGTTGTTGCTCGAATCATTCGACACGGTGGAGCGATTCAACGCCGAATGGGCGAGTCCAATGCGCATGATCGCCCTGCTGCTGTCCGGCCTCACGGCCGTAACACTCGGAATCGCGTTAATGGGTGTGTTCGGCATCACACTGTTCTCCGTGCACCGGCGCCGCCGGGAGATCGGAATCCGTATGGCGTTGGGTGCTACCGCTCGCGATGCGGCACGTCTGGTGCTGGGCGAGGGCTTCCCGCTCGCCGTCCTGGGCGTGGGTATCGGCCTGGCCGCCGCGCTGGTGCTCACGCGCACCATGCGCAGTCTGCTCTTCAACGTCAGTCCCACCGATCCGGTCGTGTTTCTGGCCATGGCACTGCTGCTCGGCGGAGCGGCACTGTTCGCTTCCTACTGGCCTGCGCGCAGGGCGGCGCGCATACACCCGGCGGAAGCATTGAGAACGGAATAATACGTGGATCAGTTAATCCAGGACCTCCGTCACTCCGTCCGTCTGCTCACCCGGCAGTGGGGTTTCACGCTGGCTGCGGTGATCACCATTGCGCTGGGCGCGGGCGCCAATACCACGGTGTTCAGCCTGGTAAACGCCGTTCTGCTGCGACCTCTGCCCATTGGCGATCCGGCGGGCGCGGTGAGGGTTTACGGCACCAACGGCCGCGATCGGTTCGACAACTTCTCCCTGGCCGAGTTCCAGGCGTTGCGCGCGCGTACGCGCTCGCTCACCGAGTTGGCCGCGTTTGATGAGGTGAGTGCAATTCTGCAGCACGAGGGCAAGGCCGAGCGCATCGTGGGCCAGATCGTGTCTGCCAACTTTTTCAGCGCGCTGGCCTTGCAGCCGCTGGCCGGCCGTTTCTTCGCGCCTTCTGATGAGAATGTGGGCGCGCCTCCAGTAATAGTCATTTCACATGCGCTGTGGCAGCGCGAGTTTCAGGACCGCACACCGGGTGAATCTGTTGGACGTCAGCCAGCCCATGCCGGAAACCCGGTTGGGCGCACGGTTTTGTTGAACGGGCACGGGTTCACGGTGGTCGGAGTGGCGCCCGAACACTTTCGCGGCACGTTCCGCGGCGCAGACTATGTGTTCTGGGTTGCACTCGGCACGCAGCCACTGCTCACGCGGGCGTTGCCGCAATCGCCGATGTCAGCCATGAACAACGCGACCGTTTGGCTGAATGGCATGGGTCGGCTTGCGCCGCGCACATCGATCGCGCAAGCACAATCGGAACTGACCGGTCTGCGCGTCGCGCTCAACCAGGAACTCGGTCTGCGCCAGGATAGTCCGGGCGCGGAAGTCTTTCACACAACGGGCCTGCCCGACGGCCGGCGCGGTGCCATCCGCGCATTCATGGGCGTGCTTACTGCAATTTCGGTATTGGTCCTCATCATCGCATGTGTGAACCTGGCCGGTATGCTGGTGGCACGGGGGCTGGCACGGGGAAAGGAAATAGCGTTGCGCGTGGCCTTGGGCGCCAGCCGCGCGCGCCTGCTGAGTCAGCTCCTGCTGGAAACCGGGCTGCTGTTGTCACTGGGCGCGGCCGCCGGCGCCTTGCTGGCCACCTGGACGGCCAATCCATTGCTCGCGTTTCTGCCGTCTACGGATGTACCCATCGTGCTCGATCTGAGTCTCGATCTCCGCGTGTTGGTCTACACGTTCGGTACTACACTCGGGTTTGGCCTGTTGCTCGGTGTTCTGCCCATCCTGCAAATCAGCCGGCCCGATCTCATCCACGCATTGCGCACTGCCACCCACACAATCACGGGTGGACGCATGCGCTTGCGGCGCGTGCTGGTGCGCGCGCAGATCGCGACCTCGCTCGTGTTGGTGATCGTCACCGGACTCTTTGCGCGGGCACTCCTGCGGGCCGAGCGCATCGATCCCGGCTTCCAGCCGGAAGGCGTGATAGCGGCGGCCATCGATGTTGGACCCAATGCGGCCCAGGCCCCACAAGGATTGCAACTTTACCAGCGCCTCGAGGATGCACTGCGCCGCAGGCCCGATGTAGAAGCTGTGAGTTTTGCCGCTATCGTGCCGCTCAGTCAGTTCAATCGCGGCGGCACCATTCGGATTGCAGGGCAGGAGGTTGTGCCCGGCGACCCCGACCTTCAGGTCAGTGTAAATGCGATTGGACCGGAGTACTTCCGGCTCATGCGCATCCCGTTGCTGCGCGGACGTCAGTTCACGCTCACCGATCGCGCCGACTCACGCAGCGTGGCCATCATCAATCGAGCCATGGCCCAGCGCTACTGGCCAGGAGCTGATGCTGTGGGCCACAGCTTCACCGATGCGTTGAGTGGCACGGACGTCACCGTTGTAGGTGTGGTTGCGGACTCACGCTTTCGTTCGCTCGCGGAGCCGGCGCGGCCCTTTGTCTACTATCCGCTGAGCCAACGATACGACGCGCAGGCCTTCGTGCATGTGCGCACCACCAACGCAGCCGGTGTTCTGCGCGAGCTGCCTGCGCTGGTGCGTGGCCTGGATCCGCTGGCCGCCGTATTCGATGCCGCGACCCTGAAGAGACACATCGGCTTTGCGCTCGTGCCCCAGAGAATTGCCGCCGCCGTGGCCAGCGCGTTCAGTGCCCTCGGTCTGCTGCTGGCCGGCCTCGGCCTCTATGCCGTAGTCACGTTCTGGGTGCTGCAGCGCCGGCATGAGCTGGCCATCCGCTCTGCACTGGGCGCATCACCCCGCCAGCTGCTTCGTATGGTGGGCGGCGAGGGGATCCGCATGATCGGCGGCGGCGTAGTCATTGGACTGCTGGCCGCGTTGGCACTCACGCACCTGCTGCGTTCATTCCTGTTCGGCGTGAGTCCCTTCGATCCGATCGCGCTGCTGGGTGCCGTGGCTGTGCTGGCGTTGGTCCTGCTCGTGGCCTGCATCGCGCCCGCCCGCCGCGCCCTGCGACTCGAGCCCATGAAGGTGCTGCGGGATTAGGCGGACCTCCACCCCGCACGCCCGCCCAAACCGCGTTTCACGCGGGCCAGACGGTCGATCCGCGCAAGTGCCATGCGCGGATGGGCCTCGGCAGGAGTGCGGGTCGTGGTCCGCCGCCCTATTCTTCCCCGCCATTACTCAGGAGTGACCGAGCGTTGAACTCGAAGAACCCACGCGTCCTGGTTGCTGACGATCAGGCCGATGTCATTGAGGCCCTGCGCCTGCTGCTCAAAGGCGAGTCCTTCGAGGTCGAGGCGGCAACTTCGCCCGCGGGCGTCTTGTCTGCCATCGAGAATCGCGACTTCGACGCCGTGCTCATGGATCTCAACTACACGCGCGACACGACTTCGGGGAAAGAGGGGCTGGACCTGCTGCTGCGGGTTAAGGAGTTGGACAGCAGTCTGCCGGTCATGGTGATGACCGCGTGGGGCAGCATTCAGAGCGCGGTGGAAGCTATGCGCCGCGGCGCGCGTGACTACGTGGAGAAGCCCTGGGACAACGCGCGTCTTCTGACGGCACTGCGCACGCAGATCGAGTTGGGCCGCGCGTTGCGCGAGACCGAGCGCTTGCAGGGCGAGAACCGCATGCTGCGCCGCGCGGGCCTGCCCCAGTTCATTGCGGAATCGCGCGTGATGCAACCGGCGTTGCGGCTCATGGAGCGCGTGGGTCCATCCGATGCCAATGTGTTGATTACCGGCGAACATGGCACGGGCAAGGAGATCGTGGCGCAATGGCTGCACGCTGCGTCGCCGCGCGCCAACAAGTCGCTGGTCACGGTGAATGCAGGTGGATTGTCAGAAGGGGTATTCGAGAGCGAGCTGTTCGGCCACGTGAAGGGCGCGTTCACGGATGCCAAGAGCGATCGCGTCGGCTACTTCGAGCTGGCCGATGGCGGCACGCTTTTCCTGGATGAGATCGGCAACCTGGCGCCCAAGCAACAGGCCAAGCTGCTGCGCGTGTTGCAGACGGGCGAGTTCCAGCGCGTGGGCTCATCCAAGACCAGGCATGTCGATGTGCGCGTGTTTGCGGCTACCAACGTGGACATTAACCGCGAAGTTGCCGAAGGCCGATTTCGCGAAGACCTGCTGTATCGGTTGAACACCGTGGAAATCCATATGCCGCCGCTGCGCGATCGGCAGGAAGATGTCACCGGGCTGGCCATGTTCTTCCTGCGCGGCAAGAGCGACAAATACGCGCGCCGCTTCACGGGCTTCGATCGCGAGGCCATGACCGCCATGATGGAGTATCGTTGGCCGGGCAACATCCGCGAGCTGGAGCATGCCGTGGAGCGGTCCATTCTCATGGCGCAGGGCCAGCAGATTCGCGCCGACGATCTCGGCCTGCGCGGCCGGGTAGAAGGTGCGGGTCGGCTGGAGGAGATGACACTCGACGATGCCGAGAAGTACCTCATCCAGAAAGCGCTCGCGCGCTTCCAGGGCAATGTGAGTCGCGCGGCGGAAGCACTGGGCCTCTCACGCAGTGCCTTGTATCGGCGCCTGCAGGAGCATGGCATCAAGGCGTAGGCCGTTACAAAACGTTGGAGTACAACCAAACGCTCAATCAAGAGAGTGAAGCGTGTCAGGACTTTCGTATAGCGCAGCCACCGCGGTCGAGCAGGCGGCTGCTTATATCGCAGCGCTGGAGGCGGCGCTGGGCGACCGTGACCCCATGCACGTGCTGGCCGAGATGCCGGCCAGTCTGCGCCGTGCAACCGCGGGACTTTCCGCGCAGCAGGCAGCAACACCAGAACGGCCGGGCAAGTGGTCGATCGCGCAGGTGGTGCAACACCTGGCCGATTCCGATCTCATTGGTGGGTTCCGTTACCGCATGGTGCTGGCGCACGATCGCCCGGCGCTACCTGGGTACGATCAGGACCGGTGGGCCACTCGATTGCACTATGATGACGCGGATCTGGAGACTGCGCTGCGCGAATTTGCCGTGTTGCGCGAGGCGAATCTCAGAGTGCTCGAGCGCGCAACAGCCGAGGATTTGCAGCGCGTGATGGTGCATGCCGAACGCGGCGATGAAAGCCTGTCCAAGATGATCCGCACCTACGCCGGTCACGATGTTGTTCACCTACGCCAGATCGCGCGCATCCGACAGGCCATCGGAGCAACATCAGCGGTCTGATGGCGGCGGCACACCCGTGCTGCCGCGCGCCTGGCCGCCACTTTGCAGCCAACGCGATGAGCACGCGTCTCGACCGGGAGTCAACCCATCGGTTGGAAGCCGCCTTCAGTATTTACAACCACGAATTGCGTTTTGCAGGGGTAGCGCCGGGGCAGAACGCGCGTCGACCGGCGCCGTGCGCGCAAACTGCTGGCCGGCAAACGTCGCATAGCGCGCGACCGGGCAGCGTGGCCTACATGGCGTGAATGAAGTTGCACAAGTACGTTCCGGTAACGCCGATTCCGTCAGCGCAGGAACTACAACGTGAGTACGCTAACCACTGACTTCACACTGAGCCTGGCCGACTTTCGCGCGGCGAGAGCACGCATTGCGCCGCATATCAAGCACACACCACTGTTGACCTCGCGGCAATTGAGCGAATGCACGGGTTACGATCTCAGGCTCAAGGCGGAGATGTTCCAGCGCGTGGGTTCGTACAAGATCCGCGGTCCACTCAACAAGTTTGCACTCATGCCGGAAGAGCAGAAGCGGCGGGGTGTGGTCTGCTCATCGGCAGGCAACCACGCGCAGGGTGTAGCGCTGGCCGCGCGCATCCACGGCATTCGCGCCGTGGTCTGCATGGCGGCCAATGCCACGCCCGCCAAGATCGCAGCTACCAAAGGCTACGGCGCCGAGGTCGTCCTGCACGGCAACATCTGGGACGAAGCAAACGAGAAAGCCAGGGAGTTGGTGCGCACGGAAGGGCTCACTTACGTACACCCGTTCGATGACGAGCAGCTCATTGCGGGGCAGGGCACGCTGGGCCTGGAAATCGTACAGGACTGGCCGGATCTGGACGCCGTGATCGTGCCCATCGGCGGAGGTGGTTTGATCTCCGGTGTGTCCATGGCCATGAAGAGTCACAACCCCAACATCAAGGTGATCGGCGTGGAATCGTCGGATGGACCGGCCATGAAGCAGAGTGTGGAGTCCGGCCGGCTGGAGACCATCGACTGCCGCACCATCATCGATGGCCTGCGCGTGCGTCGCGCAGGCGAGGTCACGTTCAACGTCGTGCAGAGGTTTGTCGATGAGATCGTGGCCCTGCCCGATCGCGATATCTTCGATGCCGTGATCTGGGTGATGGAACGCTGCAAGCTGGTGGTGGAAGGCGCGGCGGCCGCGCCCGTGGCTGCCCTGCTGCACGGACTGGTGCGTATGCCGCCGGGTGCACGCGTGGTAGCTGTACTGTCGGGCGGCAATGTGAATCTCGACCAGCTGCGCGGGCTGTCCTGGAATTAGTCGCGGAGACGTAGTCAGAACCCACCCGCCCGGGCCAATATTCCAGGCCGATTCGTCGAGGAAAACCAGGACATGAGCACGCCGCCCAAAAAAAACCGCTTGCCCTTTGAGACCCGCGTCCTGCTGCTGACGCTGGGCGCGGGCACGCCTGCGGCCCTGGTCGGCATGATCCTGCTCTGGACGGGCGACTTCACGCCCAAGGTACAGTGGACGGTCACCGTTTTTGTGGCCTGCTTCTGGTTGGGCTTCTCGTTTGCGTTGCGCGAGAGAGTGGTCAGGCCGTTGCAAACGCTGTCCAACCTGCTTGGTGCGTTGCTGGAAGGCGACTATTCGATCCGCTCGCGCACCGCGCCCGCTGACGATGCGCTGGGCCTGGCCATGCAGGAAGTCAATGCGCTCTCCCGCACGTTGCGCGAGCAGCGCCTGGGCGCGCTGGAAGCGACCGCACTGCTGCGCACAGTCATGGAAGAGATCGAGGTGGCGGTCTTCGCGTTCGACAATGAGGACAAGCTGCGTCTGGTGAACCGAGCGGGCGAACGATTGCTGGATATGGCCTCGGAGCGAGGCACGGGCCGCACTGCGGAAGCGCTGGGACTGGCGCATCTGCTCGAGGGCGAAGCGTTGCGCACCCTGGACGCCAACTTTCCCGGCGGGCGCGGCCGCTGGGAGATCCGCCGCTCGACCTTTCGACAGGGCGGCCTGCCCCACCAGTTGCTCGTGCTCACCGACATCACGCGCACGCTGCGGGAAGAAGAGCTGCAGGCCTGGCAGCGCCTCATTCGCGTGCTCAGTCATGAGATCAACAACTCGCTGGCACCCATCAAGTCGATTGCGGGCAGCTTGCAGGCATTGCTAAGTCGCAAACCGCGTCCTGCCGATCTGGATCAGGACATTGAGGGCGGACTCAAGGTCATTGCCGGCCGTTCCGATGCGCTCTCGCGCTTCATGTCATCGTACGCGCGCCTGGCCAAGTTGCCGCCGCCTCGCCTCGAGCCACTCGATGTCGGTACCTGGATCCGGCGCGTGGTCGACCTGGAGACCCGTGTCAAAGTCGCGGTTGAGTCCGGACCCCGCATCACTATCAAGGCCGATGGCGATCAGCTCGACCAGCTGTTGATCAACCTGGTGCGCAACGCGGCCGATGCATCACTCGAGACGGGCGGTGCGGTCGCCGTCGGCTGGAACCGTGATGACGGCCAGGTCATGATCTGGGTGCGCGACGAAGGCCCGGGTCTGCCCGATACATCGAATCTGTTCGTGCCGTTCTTCACCACCAAACCCAATGGCAGCGGCATTGGGTTGGCACTGAGCCGGCAAATCACGGAAGCGCATCGTGGTACGCTCACGCTCGCGGATCGCAAGAGCAAAAAGGGATGTGAAGCGCGGTTGCGGTTGCCCATCTGATCTTAGGACGTGCGCCATTCAAGCTTACGTCAGGGTAATCGACGAGTAGAGGAGTCCCGGTAGTTAGCTCCGATTAGCTCGGGCGTGCTACATAAGTGGCGACGGAATCGGGGTGCGATCATGTCCATCAACCCGGGTCGATTGCTGGCGCGCTGGCCATTCCTGACCATCGGGCTGGTCACGTTTGCACTGTTCCTCCTTGCCGAGTCGCTGCCCGGTTTCCAGACAACCCTTGCCCCGGTACTCCGCATACTCATCGTACCACTGTGGCTCATGCGCACGCTCGAAATGGTCGTCGGCATGGGCTACTGGCCGGGCCCGGTGCAGCTCGTCATCGCGTTGCCGCTCTTGTTTCTTCCGTACGTCATGGCCGATCTGGTCCTGGCCTGGCTGCGCCGTCATTTTGGGTCATGACACTCACACCCGCTGCCGCTCCGACGTTCCTATCATGGTACCTCACATTCGTCGCGCGAAACCAGGCGATACTGATACGGTCGTCCGCATCCTTCACTGAAAGAGTGGGCAAGGCTACGGAATTGGCACCCAGCTGCTGGGCACGGTTGTCCATCGCCTGCTCGCCGATGGGTCGCGAAGCATGTGCATCGGGAACCATGAAAACAGTCCGTACAAACGGTTCTACCTGAAGTACGGAGCCATTGAGATGAAGCCCGGCTCACCCTGGGCGATTTGGCACGATATCCCTGGCCTGGCAGCGCGACTGCCGCAGCCGTCGGCGGCGCTGATGTCCGGGCTGTGATAGCAGTCGTCGGCCCTAACCGGGTGACGTACGGGATCGCAGCTTGACAAAGTTTGCCTCATCCAGGAACCAATCTTATTCCGCATGCCTCAGACCTGGGACGGAAAACCGATCGCGACCGAGCCACCGTTCGGGGCAACGGTTATGGTCTACCGCACAACATCCTCAGGCCGTGAGTTTCTTCTTCTGCACCGTGCGCACCGTGGTCTTGAGTACGAAGGTGACTGGGCGTGGACGCCTCCGGCTGGAGCGCGTTACCCCAATGAACCGATCGAAGCCTGTGCCCTGCGCGAGCTCCGTGAGGAAGCTGGGTTGCAGGCAACGCTCCGCAGGCTGGACCATCCGCCCCGTGACTGGGCCATCTTCCATCGAGAAGAATCGAACGGGTTGTGAAGCGCGGTTGCAGTTGCCGATCTGACGTCGTGCCGATGTTGATTATGCTGCGGCCGTTGCCGCATCATATCGCAGGATAGTCGATCTCCTCGAGACAGGAATGTCCGTGCGCATCCTGCTCCCCTTTTTTGTCATGGTTTTCCTGTGCGGACCCTCATCCGCTCAGGTAGCGCCCGTTCCAACGGAGCGACTGATCCAGCAGCTTTCCTCACCCGATAGGGACGTGCAGAACCAGGCCGCACTGCAGCTGGCCACGGTAGATGACGCTCTGGCCGTCTCCGCGCTGATTGCCTGGATCGAAAAGGATCAGGATCATCCACCAACCGAGTGGTTTGCGGTGTTGGACGCGCTGGTCAAGCAGCATCACCAGAACCCGGAAGTGCAGAGCTTTGTCGAGCAGCTTGCCGAGTCGGGTAAGCACGCAACGTTTCGGGAAGCTGGCATTCATTTCATGGTCGAGAAGCAATGGCAGAATCTGAGTGTAGTTGCCCGTCTGTTCGCCGGCTTCGGTGGTGATGAGCAGTACATCGATGCGAGCAAAGCCGTGCAGGCGATCCCGACGCTGTCCGCAAGGCCGTTCCTCACGGAAGCGCAACAAGCGCTCGAGACCGAGGATCAGTGCGAGGGAGCCGTCGTTCTGCTGCGCGCGCTCGCGGCTGACTCCGCATCCCAGATCGGCAACGTGGTGGCCACCACGCTCGTCGCCTTGCGCAGTCGCGGCCGCGCGATCTGTTCCGAGGCCATCGGGCTGCTCGGCTCGTTCGGATACCTGGCCCGTTCTTCCGTCGATGAGCTGACCCAGCTGCTGGCCCAGGCCCAGTCGGATTCGAGCGACGAAAACCTTCCCCGCAGCCTGACTGTTGCGGCCGCCATCGCCAACATCGGCCTGGACGTCTATGAGAACGCTGAAGCCTTCTCACGTGCCGAGCTGACGGAGCAGATCGCGGTGCTGCAACGCGCGCAAATGCAGTTCGCCCGGGCCCTGGCTGGTTATGAGGCGTTGTCAACGGACAGCTTCGAGAGCATGACGCTGGCGCAGCGCAGCCTGCGCATCGCCATCAAGGGACTCTCCGACAATCGCGCGCGCCGTATCATAGAGCCCCTGCGCGATGGCATTACCGCTACGCTGAAAGCGCATCCGCTGGTCAGCGCTTTGCTCGGTTACATCGCGTTCATGCTGATGCTGCGCGTGGTCCTGTTGCGCGTGTGGCCGCTGGGCCTGCTCCGTCTCAACGAGTTCCTGCACCGTGTCACCGACAATTCCGCGGGCAAGGACCTGGGTGCGTGGGCGGCACCGATTGTCGCGCTGCTCGGACTGACCCGCTGGCTCAGCATCATCGGCCTGTTGAAGCATCCGCCGCGTGCGCTCGATGCCTGGGTGGCCGCGCGTTTACCCGCGGCGCGCGAGCGCTTCGAAAGGCTGCCCACGGTGAGCCGGCGCGATGTGTATGTCACACTGCCCATGGTTGTAGATGGCGCGCTCATCATGGATCCATCCGCCCGCTCCTTCCACGCACAATTCCGGCGTGGGCCCACGCGTTTGCTCATTCAGGGCGAGGGTGGTGCGGGCAAAACCAGTCTGGCCTGTCAGCTGGGGCGCTGGGGCATGCGCGGCAGCGCGGACGGTCTTTGCACCCACGCTTTGCTGCCCGTACTCATCGAGCAGGACCTGGAGGCAGGCGACAACAGCTTCTTCCGCGCCATACGCGGACGTCTGCAGGACCTGATCGGAGAAGCCGAGCCACTGTTCGAGCAATTGACCGAGCAGTTGCTGCGCAATCGCAGGGTGCTCGTGATCGTGGATGGTCTGTCGGAACGGAGCGGCTCGACCCGGGATCTGGTGCAACCAACCGATCCGCGTTTTGCCGCGGCTGCGCTGGTCGTCACTTCGCGCCGCGCCGAGTCGCTGGCAGGTGCCATTGTCACGCGCATCGAACCCGTTCGCGTGCGCGGCGATCGGCTGTCTTCTTTCATGGAAGCCTACCTGCAACAGCTGGGCGCGCGCTCGTTGTTCTCGGATATCGAGTACTTCGATGCCTGTCGCAGATTGTCCGTCATAGTCGGGCAGCGTGACACCACTGTGCTGTTGGCCAAGCTGTACGCGGAGCTGTTGGTCGCGCGCAAGAATCAGGGCGCAGACAGTCGCACCGAGCTGCCCACCAACGTGCCTGATCTCATGTTTGCATATCTCAACCGATTGAATCGCGATCGTGGACCGCTCGATCCGGATGACCTGGCCGTGCATGATGCTATTCGCATCATTGCCTGGGAGTCCGTCCAAAAAACCTATCAGCCCGGCGCGGCGCGCCGATCGCTCGTGCTGCGCGCCCTGGCCGACGATGGCGAGCAGCTTCTGCACTACATGGAGAACAGGCTGGCCATCGTCCAGCGCACGGGGCAAGCGCAAGACTGGTTGCGGCTGACCCTCGATCCGCTGGCCGAGTATCTGGCCGCGGACTACCTGGTGCGTGAATGCGGCACTGACCCCACACGCTGGCAGATCTGGCTGGAAGAGTTCGAGGCGCGCATGAAAGAGATCGGTTCAGAACACATCACCGGTTTTGCCAATGCCATGCGTGATAGCCTGGCTTCACGCGGACGAGAACTGGGTGTACCGCCGGATGTGCCCGTCCAATTCGAAGCCATCACAGGCATGCAGCTGAGTTTGCGCGCAGCCGGTGCACGCGGGTAGATCGTTGCGATCCTGGGAGTGACCGATGGTACATGGAGGAGTCAATGGCAAGCCGTTCTGAGCCGCCTTCAGACATTTACGTCCAGCTTCGAACTCGCGTCTTTACTGTTCGTTTGGAGGATCTCGGCCTGACCCCGGATCCCAACGCTCCCATCCATGGCGTTGTGATGGAAACCGGGATGGATGACGGTGTCGCAACATTCCTGTGCCTGGCTGACGGAACCGTCAGCCTCTACTTGTCAGATGGGGGTGGCGTGATTGGCGCGGGGAACCATGATACTGTGCGCAGTGCGGGCGCGGAAACGCTTGCCCTCACCAATCAGTGTGCTGACGATTTCATCGCCGCCTGCGTCGCAACTTCTACCTATCCCCTTCCGGACGACGGCCAGGTGTTCTTTTACTTGCTTACCGCACAGGGCGCGTATCAGGCACGCTGTGCCGAAGCTGATCTGGAGGAACGGGTCGATCCATTCACTGCCTTGTTCGAGAACTGTCATGCCGTGATGGCGGAAGCCCGAGCCATCGAGGAGCAGTAGAGACGCGGTAGCTAATCAATAACGCGAGGCCGAGGGCGATCGAATGTCGGGGTGCGCCTGAACGGTTCCCTTGCCGCGGTGGCTTTCAGCCCCGCCCACACCTTAACATCGCCTCGAGGATGAACTCCCTCTACGCCATCAAAGCGTTGCTGTAGTCTAGTAGCCAGCAGAGCCCGGCCGAGCGCTCTTTCCTCAACTCGCGCCCAATTGTCGAAGCAGCAGGAAGATCATCGCCGCTACTGCGGCACTGGCTGGTATGGTCAGGACCCAGGCCCAGACAATGCGACCCGCCAAGCCCCAGCGCACGGCCGAAAGACGGCGCGTTGCGCCCACGCCCACGATCGCACCCGTGATGGTATGCGTGGTGCTCACCGGAATGCCGAAGCGCGTAGCCAGGAGAATGCTGAGCGCGCCGCCCGTTTCCGCGCAGAATCCGCCTACCGGCTGCAGCTTGGTGATGCGTGAGCCCATGGTGCGCACAATGCGCCAACCACCCAGCAGCGTACCCAGGGAGATGGCGCTGTACGCACCAATCTCCACCCAGTACGGAATGTGCTCGACCGAGGTCACATGAAAATGACGCAGCCAACCCGACTGACCGACAAAGAACTCCTGTGATGCTACCAGCAAACCCACGATAATGCCCATGGTTTTTTGCGCGTCGTTGGCGCCGTGGGAGAGCGAGAAAAAGGCGGAGCTGGCCAGCTGCGCAACACGGAACGTTCGATCCACGCGCGCGGGCGGCGTGCGATGAAAGATCCAGTAGACCGCCACCATCAGACCGAATCCCAGCAACAATCCAATCACTGGTGAAAGCACGATGAAGATCACGGTCTTGGTCCAGCCCGCCGGAATGATGGCGCCCAGTCCGGCACGGGCTACCGCGGAACCGGCATAGCCGCCCAGCAGCGCGTGCGAGGAGCTGGAGGGCAGGCCGATATACCAGGTGATCAGGTTCCAGACGATCGCGCCCAGCAATGCGGCCAGGATTACACTGGGCGTAACGACCGTCACATCGATCATGCCGGAGCCGATGGTCCTGGCCACGGCCGTACCCACGGTGAACGCAGCGGCAAAGTTGAAGGTGGCGGCCCAGGCCACCGCGGCCAGCGGGCTCAGCACACGCGTGCCGACTACCGTGGCGATGGAATTGGCAGAATCGTGGAAACCGTTGATGAAATCGAAGATCAGCGCCACCAGCACGATCAGTACTACGTAGCTGATCACGTCAGTTGTTCTTCAGAGAAATGCTTTCCAGTGTGTTGGCCACATCTTCACACTGGTCGATGGCACGTTCGATCATGTCGTACAATTCCTTCCACTTGATCACGTCCAGTGCGTCGGGCTCACCATCAAACAACCGGCCCATCGCTTCGTGATAAAGCGCATCACCTTGCTCTTCCAGCCGCTTCACCTGCGTACCGGTCTGTACTACGAGTTTGGGCTTCTTGACACTGCCTACCGCACCCTCGACCGCCTCACTGGCCTGTACCAGGACCGCAGTCAGATCGATGGCGGCTTGGCGGACCTCGCGAATCCGGAACATCTGGGCCCGGCGCGCCGTGCCATCGATCCGGTCAATCACGTCATCCAGGCGCGACGCCAACAGGTGAATGTCCTCGCGGTCGATGGGCGTGATGAAGCTGGTATCGATACGGGCGATCACATCGTGCGTCAGGATGTCCGCCTCGTGTTCCAGGTCCTTGATGGCGGCCACGTGTTCGGTCAGTCGCTCGGGCTCCTGGAAAAGCGTGTGCAGCAGCCTGGCCGCGGCCGTCACCCGGCTGGCCAGCGCCGCAAACATCTTGAAGAACTCCTGGTCTCTGGGCAGTAGCCGCACAGCAGCTCCAGCGTCGGATTCGCTCGTGTGACGGGAGCGTAACAATAGGCCTGGGGCTCCGTCCCGCAACCGGTCGGCGGCGGCGACCACGGCATGTTGCCACCAGCCGCGCACACGTAGCGACTCCGTAGCTGATCCGAATACCTTGTCGGGCATGAAAAGGCAGTTCCCGATCATGATCGCTGGACTTGCTATTGCGGCGTGTGGTGATGCCAGGCCACAGCCCGCATTGCGCGATCCAACGAGCGTGCGCGCAGAACTCCTCGAAAAGCGCTTCCAGGCGCCCGTGATCGAGACGGCCGCGGATGTTTGGAGGACCGTGCCTGAATGGCGCGTCAGTGCACAGCCCTTGTTTGTGATTGGTGACACCCTGGATCCGGCAGCCAATCCCACGTTCTGGGACGCACGCGATGCCGCGTTCCTTGCCGACGGTCGCATTGTAATCCCCACTAACCGCACCGAGCGACGTCACTACTCCGCCGATGGCAACCCCATCAGAACCGTGGGCGGCAAAGGTGGAGAAGGGCCGGGTGAGTTCCGGAGTGCATCATCGATCGTGCGCATGGCAGGTGACACGACGGCCACGTGGGATCACGAAAACTCGCGCATCAGTTTCTTTTCGCCGGCCGGTGAGTACATGCGTTTTGTGCCGGCTGGGCGGGCGCGCATCGGAAGCGGACTCCTCGGTGTGCTCGATAACGGCCGCGTTGTGTTGCCCACCTATTTTGCCGGACCAGGCTTTGACGGCGATGGACCATCGCGCGACACATTGTTGGTGGTCGGTCTCGATGAACAGGGCACACCGGTCGATACGCTCGGTTTTCTCGCCGACCGCCTCATCATCATTGAGGCAAAGACCGGCTCCGTTACCTCGCGCGCTACTGGCCCGTCTCTCGTGGCGCGCGGCAAACGCGTGTATTACACCGACGGCGATCGCGATAAAATCTCGGTATTCGAGGATGGCAAGCCGCTCTACCTCATTCGCACGCTCATCCCGACCCAGGCACCGGCAATGACGTGTGTTCCCGACACTTTCTCGCTCTCGTTTCACGTTTTCGCTCAAGGCTGTTGACGACCGTGAACGAAAACGAGAGCGTTAACGAGAACGTGCCCGGGTCGACATGAGCGATAGGGAGAGGATAGCACAATGGCAAAACGTTCCAGCCGGGATTTGGAAAAGACGTACACGCGCGCGCAGTTTGTAGACAAGCTGCGAAGACTGGCGGATGCGCTGGAAACCAACCAACCGTTTGTCATCCAGGTGGCGGGCGAACGGATGCGGATTCCCGCGGATGTTACCTTCAATGTCGAGCACGAGCGCACGGGCGCGCAGGACGAACTCGAGTTCCAGCTCCGTTGGACCCGGTAGGAGACGCAGGATGCATGCGTTGAAGCGCGCGTTGGAAGAATGGCTCAATGTCTGGACGCACGGCCTGGGGGCTATCGCGAGCGCAGTGGCGCTGGTCCTGCTCGTGGTCATCGCCACGCGCGGCGGTGATGCCTGGGAGATCGTGGGCGCTGCCATCTTCGGCGCCTCACTGTTCACACTCTACCTGGCCTCCACGTTGTACCACTTTGCCCGGCGGCCGCAACTCAAGGCGCGACTCAAGGTCTTCGACCATAGCGCCATCTACCTGCTCATCGCCGGGAGCTACACACCGTTTCTCATTGGCGCACTGCGTGGACCCTGGGGCTGGAGCCTGTTGGGCGTGATCTGGGGACTGGCTGTGGTGGGTATCGGCTTCAAGCTCTTTTTCACGGGACGGTTCCGACTGGCATCGACGCTGGTCTACATTGGCATGGGCTGGCTGGCCGTGATTGCGGCGCGTCCACTCCTCGTGCACGTCGAGCCGCTGGCGCTGGCCTGGCTGATCGCGGGCGGCATCGCCTATACGGCCGGCACACCGTTGTACCTCGCCCGCCTGCGCTACGCCCATGCACTCTGGCACGTCTTCGTGTTGTGCGGAAGTGTGTGTCACGCAGTGGCGGTTGGTATTCAGATCTGAATCAGTGGCGCAAACCGTGCTCCGCGACCCTCCGTCGTTCCTTCAGTGTCGGAGTTGCGCCTCCCCTCGAACGCGGAAGTACCATGGATTCGCAAACGGCCTGGAACACGGCGGCGGACGCCTGGCGCGAGTTCGTGCGCTCGGGCGCCGACTATTACCGCCTGGAAGTGCACGGCCCCGCGCTGCTCGATGCGTGCGCGCCGCTCGCTGGATTGAGAGTGTTGGACCTCGGTTGCGGTGAAGGCTATTTCTCGCGCGCACTGGCCGGCCGCGGTGCCATCGTAACGGCACTGGATATTTCGGAGGAACAATTGCGTTCCGCACAGGAGCAGGAACGTAGTCAGCCGCTCGGCCTTCAGTACCTCCAGCTGGACGCGCGGGCCATCGCGACGCGCTGGCCGGCCGAAAGTTTTGATCTGGTCACCGCGTGTATGTCGCTCCAGGACATGAATGCCGCGGAGCTAGCCGTGCAGGGCGCAGCGAGCATTCTGAGTGATGGCGGGCGGCTGGTCTTCTCGGTTCCACACCCGTGCACGGACACACCCGTCCGCGAGTGGGAGCGCGACGCATCACGCCGCAAGCTGGCGCTCAAGATCGATCGCTACTTCGACACAGGTGAATCGGTCATGCACTGGAACATGCCCCGCCTGAGGTACGAATGGTCGAGCCCCTTCTGGCGCAGAACATTGCAGCAATGGTCGGAACTGCTTTCCGAGGCCGGATTCCTGATCCGCCGATTGCTCGAGCCCAGACCCACCGTGGAGCAGGTGCGGACCAATCCCAAACTCGATGACTGTGCGCGGCTGCCGTATTTCCTGGTG
>JBOHRF010000080.1:0-17949 GCA_050732575.1 Longimicrobiales bacterium | reverse complement strand
CATTCCCAACTTTGTAGCCGGCCAGTGGGTCGGCGCTTCCGGCACGGAATCCTTGCTCGTGCAGGATCCTGCCACCCTCGACCTGCTGGGGCGAGTGCCGCTTTCGTCGGCCGGCGATGTCGAGCGGGCGGTTGCGGCCGCTGCTTCTGCTTTTCCCGCCTGGCGAGCCACGCCCGCCATCGAACGCGCGCGCGTGTTGTTCCGACTGAAGGCGATGCTCGAGCAGAACAAAGAAGAATTGGCCCGCTCATTGACCCGCGAGCACGGCAAAACGGTGGGCGAAGCGCGCGCCGAAATCCAGCGCGGCATCGAAAACGTAGAGCATGCCTGTGGCATTCCAGCACTCATGATGGGCGAGACGCTGGAGGATATTGCAGTCGGCGTCGATTGTGAGACACTGCGCCAGCCGCTGGGCGTATTTGCGGCCATCACGCCCTACAATTTCCCCATCATGATTCCGCTGTGGTTCTGGCCCTATGCCGTAGCCACCGGCAATACCTTCGTGCTCAAACCCAGTGAACAGGATCCGCTCACGCACCAGCGCGTGTGTGAGCTGGCCTTGCAGGCGGGTCTGCCGCCAGGTGTACTAAACGTTGTGCATGGAGCGCACGATGTGGTGAACGCATTGTGTGATCATCCGCGCATCCAGGGCATCTCGTTCGTGGGCTCGAGCCGCGTGGCTCGTTTGGTCTACGCGCGCGCGGCCGCCGCAGGCAAACGCGTGCAGGCGCTGGGCGGCGCCAAGAACCACATGATCGTATTGCCCGATGCGGAGCTCGAGCCCACCGTCGATGCACTGGTCGCATCGTTGTTCGGCGCGACTGGCCAACGTTGCCTGGCCGGCAGCGTCGTGGTGGGTGTTGGTGATGCGTACGCGCCCGTGCGTGAGCGATTCCTGGAAAAGACCGCGGCCCTGCGCCTTGGCCACGGCCTGGAGGACGGCACGGACCTGGGTCCGCTGGTTTCCGCGCCGCATCGCGCCCGCGTGTTGGACTACGTCGAAAAGGGTCAGCAGGAGGGCGCGCACATGCTGCTGGACGGGCGCACCACCACGGTCGAGCGGTATCCGCGCGGCCATTTCCTCGGACCTACCGTATTCGAGAACGTGCAGCCGCGTATGTCCATCGGTCACGAGGAAGTTTTTGGCCCGGTCGCTGCCCTGACTCGCGTCCAGTCGCTGGCTGACGCCGTGCGCCTCATGCATGAAGTCGACTACGGCAACGCGACCTCGCTTTTCACTACCAGTGGCAAGGCCGCACGTGAGTTCCGCTACCGCGCCGGCATCAGCATGATCGGCATCAACATTGGTGTCGCCGCACCCATGGCCTTCTTTCCCTTCGGTGGCTCACGCGCCAGCTTCTATGGCGACCTGAAGGCCCAGGGCAGCGATGCCATTGCCTTCTATACCGATCGGCGTGTCGTGATCTCACGATGGTAGGAAGTGACGGGCGTATCGGGCGTGACGGGCGTTTCGGGGTGGCAGGTCGCGATTTGTTACGCTTTCGCTTTCGTCTGTTGATCCGTTGAGAATCGCAGGGAGTAATATGAAGTTCATGGTCATCGAACACTTCAAGAACCGCGACCCGGCTCCGGTGTACGCCCGGCTGGCCGAGCGCGGCCGCATGCTTCCCGATGGTGTGCAGTATCTGGGCAGCTGGGTGGAGCCCAATTACGATCGTTGCTTCCAGCTCATGGAGGCGCCCGATCAATCGGCACTCGAGCGCTGGGCCCAGAACTGGAGCGACCTCGTGTCCTTCGAGTTCGTGCCCGTGCTGGACAGCGCGACCGCCGCACGCAGCAGCGGAGAACCCGTTTCATAGCAATCGTCTGTTAGTGGCCGGCAGAACCATACAGCCAGAGGAAAACCAACGATGTCAACCACGATCTCACCCATCACGCACGAGCCCGACGCCCTTGATGACGCGCAACTCGCCGAGCGCGTCCTGGCCGGCCATCGAACGTATCTCTTCCCCGCGGAAGCGCGGCTCTACGAGGAGCCGCTCGTACTCGTGCGCGGCCGGGGCGTGTGGCTGGAAGATGCAAAGGGTGACACGTACCTCGACCTGTTCAGCGGCATCCTGACCAATTCACTGGGCCAGGCGCATCCGGATGTCTTGCAGCGTGTGACGGAGCAGCTGCACACGCTCGGACACACATCCACCATGTATCTGAGCGAAAACGAAGTGGCCATGGCGGAGCGGCTGGCGCGCATTGCACCCGGGCGTCTCAAGCGCACGTTCTTCACCAATAGCGGCACGGAAGCGATCGAGACGGCCATCATGCTGGCCCAGGTTTACACGGGCCGCTCCGAAATCTTCGCGCTGCGCCACAGCTATTCGGGTCGCAGCACGCTGGCCACCAATCTCACGGCACACAGCAGCTGGCGGCCGCTGCCTTCTTCCATGGCCGTGAAGCACGTGCTTTCGCCCTATCCATATCGCTGCCCGTTCAAGCAGCCCTGTGATGACAGCTGTGTCGAATCGTTTGCGCGTGATCTGGAGGAGGCGATCCTCACTACCACCAACGGCCAGCCGGCCGCGTTCCTGGCCGAGACCATTCAGGGAGTAGGCGGCTACATCGTGCCGCCGGCCGGCTATTTCCAGCGCGTGGCCGAAATCATCCACAAGTACGGCGGTCTACTCATCATCGATGAAGTACAGGCCGGTTTTGGTCGCACCGGTGGCAAGTGGTTCGGCATCGAACACTGGGGCGTGGAGCCCGACATCATGGTCATGGCCAAGGGTATCGCCAATGGCTTCCCCGTGGGCGCTACCATCACGCGCGATGAGATCGCCTTGTCCTGGAAATCCAAGACGCTGTCGACTTATGGCGGCAATCCAATTTGCATGGCTGCCGCCATCGCTACGCATGATGTCATGGTCTACGAAGATGTGCCCACCCGCGCTCAGCAGCGCGGAGCACAACTGCGCGCCGGCCTCGATGCTCTGCAACAGCAACATTCGTGGATCGGTGAAGTGCGCGGCATGGGTCTCATGCAGGCCCTCGAGATCGTGGAGGATCCGGTCAGCAAGACGCCCAGCCCGGCACGCGCCCGCAAGCTGCTGGAAGCCGCCAAAGCCGAACGTGTGCTCATCGGCATCGGCGGCCTCAACGGCCACATCATCCGGGTCGGTCCATCGCTTCTCATTACGGAAGAAGAAATTGCCGACGGTCTCGATCGGCTGGACCGCGCGTGTAAGCGAAACCCGTAAGAAAAACCGTAAGAAGAAACGTAAGGAGCATCGTAAGGGAACCGTGAGAGGCACCGTAAGATTCTAGGACAGGTGAGAGGACAGTCGGGATTGGGCAACGCAGGTGAAACATCGAGCGCGCGGCGCTCATCATCACCGTTGCTAGGAAAGCCCACCGTTCTCTCTAACTTTTCTGTTTCCTTACGTTGTTTCTTACGTCGTTTATTACGTTTCTTCTTACGGTTTTTCTTACGGTTTTTCCTGCTGCTGTCGGCTTGTGCGGACGACCCACCGACGGCGGATGCCAACCTGGCCATCGAGCACGTTACCATCATCGATGTCGAACGCGGTATTCAGCGCGCCGGGCAGACCGTGCTGATTGCCGGGCGGCACATTGTGGCGGTGGGCACGGATGAGCGGATCGAGGTTCCCAATACCGCACAACGCGTCGATGGCACGAACCGCTTTCTGATTCCGGGTTTGTGGGAAATGCACGCTCACGTCGATGACGGTGCGGCCTGGCAATTCCCCGCCTACCTCGCCCTGGGCGTCACGGGCGTGCGGGACATGGGCAGCAGGCTGGAGCGCGTGGCAGAATGGAAGCGCGCGTGGCTCGATACGGTGGCGGCCATGCCGCGCATCGTGGCGGCCGGGCCGATCGTGATTGGTCTGAGTCAGGACGCCGATCCGCGGGTGGTGCGGGCCGGCACGGCAGAGCAGGGCAGGCTGGTCGTGGACTCGCTGGCGCGCGCTGGTGCGGATTTCATCAAGGTCTATGACTGGCTGCCGCGCGACGTGTACTTCGCGATTGCCCGGGCAGCAGGTGAGCGGGGAATGGCGGTGGCCGGACACCTGCCCCTGATGGTGGACGTGCGCGATGTGGTACGTGTGCGGCAGAAGAGCATCGAGCACGATGGTAACGCCGTGGGTGGGCTGTTGCTGCACGCTGCGGCGGATCGCTCGCATCTCGAGCGCGCGCGCACATGGGTGGGGAGGCCGTTCGATCCATCGGCTCTGATCGGCTCCGATGATGCTCGGTTGGCCGCGCTGCTGGCATCGTATACCGACGCGCGCACGGACTCGATGGCACGCCTGCTCGCGCGGGCCAACGTGTTCTTCACGCCCACCATTGTCGGCTACTCCGTCTACCAGCTTCCGCCCGACACATTGTTGCTGCTCGACCCGCGCCGCGCACATGTGCCCGCCAGCTGGTTGGTCATGTGGGACGAGGCGATTCGCGGTTACCAAACGCAACCGCCCATGGCTGACACAGAGGTGTTGCGCAAGCAATTGGTTGACACGCGGGCCCGACTGCTCCAGTCCATGCACCGCGCGCGCGTGCCGATTCTGGCCGGCACAGACCTCTCGCCGTGGCCCGGCGCGTTCCCCGGCTGGGCGCTGCACGAAGAGTTGAGGCACCTGGTGGGTGCCGGGCTCAGCCCACTCAGCGCGTTGCGCGCGGCCACCCTGAATCCCGCCCGCTATTTCAGCGCAGCCGATTCCATGGGAACCGTGGCGCGCGGTCGACTGGCTGATCTGGTGTTGCTCGATGACGATCCGCTGCAGGACATCGGCAACACGCAGCGCGTGCACGCGGTCTTTGCCAACGGGCGGTACCTCAATCGCGGCGCGCTGGATGCGCTGCTGGCGCGCGCGCGCAACGCAGCCGCCGCCGTTCCGGCGCAGTAGCGGACCACCACCACGTTCTCCCGAATCGGCGTATTAACCCATGGAGCTGACCCGGAATCTCGACTCTTTGCGCGCCATCCATGCGCGCATGTGGCGATCACATGCGGGATTGGGAAAAACGGGAGAACGTGGTGGTGGTCCGCCGTCCGGCGGTCAGCCGTCCCGCGGGCGCGGACAGGTTTCGGAGATGAAGCGAATCGCTTCGGCCGTTGCGCGCACACCGCCTGCCCGGCGGCTGCCGGTCGATCCGCTCGATGGCCCATTGGTCATGAACGGGACGAGCGTGACGACCTTCATCTCGATGATGGCATCGGCCTTGAGCCAGCGCGCCTTCAAGCCGAGCGCGCGCTGCATTTCTTTCTCGGGATTGATGACCGATGTGGTGCGCTCTTCCACCACGGTGGCCAGCCGCTCGTACTGACAGCTGGCCAGTTCGCGCTCACGCAGTAGTTGGACCGGTGTTTGACCAGCATCATGGGCTGCCTTGCCGGCGCAACCAACCAGCGAAAAGCACAACACAACTAGAGTGCGCCCGCGCGCCATGGCCGACCCCGGACTAGTGAGTAAGCTTGCTCCGCGCGGCTCGTGCCCGATTCACCAGGTCAGGCGCATCGAGCCGGGCCGCCCACGCCGGAAAGGCAGCGGTCGCGCCCGTCCAACGCAGTGCATCGACATTGTTGAACAATGGCGCGTCCGTGCGCAGGGTTGCCAGAGTCTTGAAACGAAGCGCCAGTTCCCGCTGTTCCTGAAGCCTGCGCGCCAGCGTGGCGCTGTTCATGACGTTAGCCCGCCATTCCGCGCTGTCCGCCGGAATCGCTTCAATGGTGCCGAACCGGGACAATACGGCGGCCGCGCTCTTGGCGCCGAAGCCGGCAATGCCGGGATAGCCATCGGCCGAATCGCCCACCAGCGCCAGGTAATCCGGGATGGAAGACGGCGGCACGCCAAAGCGGGCCTGAACTCCAGCGGCATCCCGGATTTGCCCGCTCCTGCGATCCACCTGAACCACGCGCTGGTCGCGGACACACTGTGCAAGGTCTTTATCAGGCGTCCAGATGCAAACCTTCTCGACCCGCTCGTCCGCGGCCGCCAGTGCCGCTGCCGATGCCAGTGCGTCATCGGCCTCCAACTCGACCATTGGCCAGACCACTACGCCCATCGCCGCCAGCGCCTCTTCCAGAGGCTCGAACTGCGCCCACAGCGCGGGGTCGATACCCGCGCCCGTCTTGTAATCGGGCCACAGTCGATTCCGAAACGATTCAATGATGTGATCGGTTGCCACACCCAGGTGTGTCGCGCCCGTGTCGATCATCTGCAGCACGGTGAAGAGCACGCCACGCACCGCGCCCAACGGGTGCTCGCGCGGCAGCCCATCGTTCTCTCTTCCCGTGTCGCTTCCGGGCTTACTTCCAGACGTTGCCCGACGTTGTCCGTAGAAGTGACGGAACAGCTCGTAGGTGCCATCCAGCAGGTGAACGATCATGCCCTAACATAACAACAAAACAGCAGTAACGGTCAGGATGGAGTGCGGGTGCGGGCGTGGGCGCGGAAACGAAATTCTGACAGGTGGCGGAGCAGCGCTGGTGCAACGCTGTGTGTCGAACTACCGGTTGTGGCGGCGTCTTTAGGTGTACCGTGCGCTTCCGGTGAGAGATCGCGGAAGCTCTTCGATTTCGAACTGCCCTCCTGGCCTTCGGAGTTGGGAGCATGTCGAGGCCAGCCACGTTTTGATCCTGCTGGCGATCGTGCCCCTGGCAGGGTGCGCGCGCCTCGTGTGCTGCGCGAGCTCGGTCTGGTCGAGCGCATCGATGGTGATGACCTGGGCGACGTGCTCTCGCCACCGTACCAGGATTTCAAATGCCCGCCCGCTCGTCCGCGCAACGAGCAGGGTGTGGCGAGCTACAGTCGAGCGCTGGCGGACTACGTTGCGCGCGGCATGGCAGACGGCAAGTTCGTGCTGGTGCTGGGCGGCGATTGCAGTATCGTGCTGGGAACGCTGCTCGGGGCCGGACGACGCGCGCAGCAAGTCGGACTCGCCTACCTGGACGCGCACGCCGATTTCGCTACGCCGCAGGAATCGCTAACCGGATCGGTCGCGAGTATGTGTCTGGCACTCGCAATTGGGCGCGGTGATTCCGACCTTGCACGTCTGGCCGGTGCAACTCCACTGGTGCATGCGCGCGACGTGGTCCTGATCGGACGCCGTGACGCAAACGAAACTGGCTATGGTCACGAGGCACTCGCGCGTTCCGACATTCTGGATATCCCAGATACCAGGTTCTGGACGCAGGATGTGCCGGACATTGCGCCGGCGGCTCTGGCTCGCCTGGGACGGGACGACTTGAATGGCTTCTGGATCCACGTGGATGCCGATCTGCTGGATCCGCGCGTATGCCCGCCGTCGATTCACCAGAACCCGGCGGACCGGGATTCGATGCGCTGGCTGTGCTGCTCTCCCCACTTGTAGAGCATCCGAGTGGCTGCGCCTGGCAAAAAAGGCCTCCGGCCGCACCTCTATCACCTACGCCGAAGCGCTCGACGTCGCCCTGTGCTACGGCTGGATCGATGGCCAGGCCAAGAGCGAGGAGTCATGGCTGCAGAAGTTCTCGCCGCGCGGGAAGCGAAGCATCTGGTCGAAGCGCAATCGTGAAAAAGTGCTGGCTCTGATCGAACGCGGCGCGCTGAAACCGGCCGGGCTCGCCGAAGTCGAGCGTGCCCAAACCGACGGGCGCTGGGATGATGCGTATGACTCGCCCCGTCGCATGACCGTGCCTGAGGATCTCGAGACTGCCTTGGCCGAGAACCGTCCCGCGCAATCCTTCTTCCAGACCCTCGATGGCCGCAACCGATACGCAATCCTGTTCCGAATTCAGACGGCCAGGAAAGCGGAAAAACGAGCCCGTCGCATCCAGCAGTTCGTCCAGATGCTGGCGCGCAAGGAGAAGCTGCACCCGTAAACAAAGCACAACCGCGCCCGCGCCCACGCCGGTGCCCACGTCCATGTCCGAGCCACTGCCTCGCCCTCACCGTCGCCCTTCCGTACCTGCGTGCGAGATGACAATTTCACGAGCACCCGCTCGGAAGGTCTACCATGGAACGCCGTGAGTTTCTGGCCGCGAGCCTCGGTTTCCCCACCTTCGCGCACGTTTATCTCCTGGATCGATTGGAACCGCCGGACCTGATTGTAGTGAACGCGCGCATCTACACCGTGGATGATGCGCGTCCGCTTGCCGAGGCGCTGGCCGTGCAGAACGGCCGGTTCATGGCCGTGGGCAGCAACGCAGACGTACGCGCATTGGCGGGCCGGAACACGCAGACCATCGATGCCGGCGGTACGACGGTGGTGCCGGGCTTCATCGACACACACTCACACCCGAGCGGCGTGCAGGAATTGACCGGCGTGAACGTGAACCTGCGCACGGTCGCCGAAGTGAAGGAGGCGCTACGCAGGAAGACGGCCAGCACGCCACCGGAGTACTGGGTGAGTGGCTTCATGTACGACGATACCAAGCTGGATCGTCCGGTCACGCGCCGGGACCTGGATGAGGCCGTGCCGAATCATCCGGCCATGGTCGGCCACCGGGGCGGACATACCGGTGTCTACAACAGCAAGGCATTCCAGTTGGCGGGCATCACGGTGAACACACCCGACCCTGAAGGTGGCAAGTTCTACCGTGAAAACGGTGAGCTGACCGGCAAAGTTGCGGAGCGCGCGCGCGGCGGCTTCAACCGCGTAGGACGCCGCGAGCCCACTACGCGCGAGACGCGGCTGAAGGGCGCCGCCCACATCGCCAAGCTCATGACCGCGGCTGGACTCACTTCCGTGCATCAGACCGGTGGCGATGCTTCGGCGCTCACCGCCTGGCAGGACGCGTACGCGGCCGGTGAGCTTCGCTTTCGTCTCTACTTTTTTCCGCGCGGCGGCATCTTCGACACGCTCAAGCAAGCCGGTGTGCGCACCGGCTTTGGTGATGAATGGCTGCGTATTGGCGGCGTGAAATTCGGCGCGGATGGCTCCGCATCCGAGCGCACCATGCGCATGAGCACACCCTACGTTGGCCGACCCGACGACTTTGGCATCCTGACCATGACCGCGCAGGAGATCATGGCCGCGGTTGAGGACGCGCATCGCGCCGGTTTTCAGATCGGCATCCACGCCAACGGTGATGTGACCATTGGCTACGTGCTCGATGCCTATGAACGAGTACAGAAGCAGTGGCCGCGCGCCGATGCCCGGCATCGCATTGAACATTGCTCACTGGTCAATCCCACGTTGCTGCAACGCATCAAAGCGGCGGGGGTGATTCCGACACCGTTCTACACGTACATCTATTACCATGGCGACAAGTGGGGCGAGTATGGGCCGGACAAGATGCGCTGGATGTTCGCGCATCGCTCCTTCCTGGATTACGGCATCCCGGTTGCCGGCGCCTCTGACTATATGCCCGGACCCTACGAGCCCATGATGGCGCTGCAGAGCCTGGTCACACGCACGGACTACGCGGGCCGCGAATGGGGGCCGAACCAGAAAGTCACAGTGGCAGAAGCGCTGCGCATCTGCACGTTGCATGGCGCGCACGCATCGTTCGAGGAGCGGAGCAAAGGCTCGATTACGCCCGGCAAGCTGGCCGACTTCGTGATCCTGGCCGAAGATCCGCATACAGTCGCGCCGCAGAAGTTGAAAGACATCCGGATTGTGCGTACCGTAGTGGGTGGTCGCACTATGCATGAGACATGATTGGAGAGAGCATGCGCATTGCAGTCGGACTCACCCTGCTCGCGTTGACTGCCGGTAGGGCGGCCGGTCAGGCCGCGCCTGGTCGGGGTGATACACTGCGGTTCAGCCAGATCACGAAGGGCAGCGGTGAGATACAGATGCCGACCGGCTCGCAGCAAATGACATCGGAAATGCGTATGCACACGGTGCTGGCTTTTCTGAGCGCGGACTCAGCGGTGACTTGGATGGACTCGGTGAATGTCACCACCGAGCCGCCATCACCCATGTCGACCGCGATGTCACAGTTCACCGGCAGGCGCGTGCCCATGCAGTTCCTGCCCGACGGATCCGTGAAATTCGCCGACCGCGGGCTGGAAGGTCTGGGCGTGACCTTCTCATCGAGCGGCCAGTGGGGGTTTGCCATTTCGCTGCGCCAGGACTTGCGTCCCGGCGCTACGTGGACGGACACCGCAAAGATCAAGTCCGGTACTCAGGGCGTCTCGATGGAGATGACTATCATCACGCGGTATCGGGTCGTGGGGGACAGTGTGTACGAGAGCATGCCGGTCACGGTGCTGGCTACCGCCACGTCGGTCATCTCGGAAACCGCGGGCAGCGCGGGTGCCGCCTCGCTGCAGGCAACGACCAGGGGAGAAGGCACGGGCCGCTCCTATTACTCGCGCCCGCTGCGTCTGGTCGTGCTCTCCACGGCCAGCCTGGAAACGGAGTCGGTCACACAGGTCGGTGATAACAGCATCACGGCTCGCAACCGCGCGCAAACCACGCTGAGGCTGCTGCGTTGATGCGGGTTTTTCTGCTCTCCCCGGCCAGCAGTCACGGCCGTCGCGCTCGTCTGCTGTTCAACGAATCCGCAACCTTCGAGCTGGCGCGCAAGGTGCGCACGCGCCGCGGCGCACCGCTGGGGGAGGTGTTTGGTTTCCTGAGCGGCCTCTATTTCCGCGGCAAGCTGGCGTACGCGCAGGCCTTTGCGCGCACGCCCCGGCCCATGGCGGGCGTGCACATCATCACGCCCTCGCGCGGGTTGGTTTCTCCCCATGTGCACATCACACTGACCGATCTGCGCGAGTTCGCCGCGGTCCCCATCGATCTGGCCGAACCTCGCTATCGCGAACCACTGGAGAGCTGTACGCAGAGCCTGGCCGAACAGATTGCGCGTGCGCGCTCCAGTCAGCCCGCCGAGGTCGTACTGCTGGGCAGCATTGCCAGTGACAAATACCTGTCCGTGCTGACGCGCGCCTTTGACACGCAACTTCGTTTTCCGCACGAATTCGTGGGGCGCGGCGATATGAGCCGGGGCGGATTGCTGCTCCGTTGTGTCGATGACGGCCAGGAGCTGACCTACATCCCGCTGGCCGGCGCCGTGCGCCATGGTGCCCGGCCGCCTCGCCTGGAAAAACGGCCCGGTATCCTCAAACGGGTAATGCCGTGAAGCGCGCTACCCGCGACTATCACCCCGCGCGGCGCGTAGCAGGCCAGGGTGCGGCCGCCAGAAAGCGCACGCACCAGTCGCTCGAGATCCCGCACGAACGCAAGGACGTCGTGCTCTCGGTGGGCGACCGGGAAGTCAAGTTGACCAACCTGGGCAAGCCGTTCTGGCCGGAACTAGGCATCACCAAGCGCGATCTGCTGCAGTACTACGCGGATGTCTCGCCCTATTTGTTGCCGCACATTACAGATCGCGCCATGGTCATGAAGCGGTATCCCAATGGCGCAGCCGGTGACTTCTTCTTCATGAAGCGCGCGCCGTCGCCCCGTCCGGAATGGATCGAGTTGTGTCACATCGAACACGAGTCCGGCAACATGATCAATTTCCCCATGGTGCAGGACCTGGCGACTCTGCTCTGGATCATCAATCTCGGATGCATCGACTTGAACCAGTGGTATGCACGCTGTGACGATGTGGATCGGCCCGATTACCTGCACTTCGATCTGGACCCCGGGCCGGAGGCGACCTTTCCCATGGTGTTGGAGGCTGCGCTGCTCGTGCACGAGGCGCTGAGCGCGCTGAAAATGAATGCCTACGCCAAGACCACGGGCTCCAAAGGCGTGCATGTTTACGTGCCCATCGTGCGCGGGCCGACGCAGAAGCAGGTGTGGACGTTCACCAAGGAAATGGCCAGAGTACTCGAAGGGCACGCGCCCAGGCTGGTGACCGCGGTCTACAAGGTGGCCAATCGACCCAGGAACCGCGTGTTGGTGGACTACAATCAGAACGCCTGGGGTCGGACGCTGGCCTCCATCTACAGCATCCGGCCCACCGCGCGGGCCACGGTTTCCACACCGGTCAGTTGGGAAGAGATCGGGCAGGGCATGGCCATGGAGGACTTTCGCATCGACAACGTACCCGCACGCCTGCGCGAGCTGGGTGACCTGTGGAAGCCGCTCCTCCAAAATCGCGGACGCTTCGACCTGGCCAGCTTCGTCTGAGCCGTCTGAGCCGTATGGACGTGGTGCGGGCGAAACGCAATTTGCATCCGCGACCCGGAGGTGATAGTCGTTCCCGACGCTTTCGTTTTCGCTTTCGGCCGTTCAAAACTCAATCCGAGTCGCCTCGATGAAAAACGCGCTTCCGCTGACTCTGTTGCTGGCGGTTACACAACCAGCCGCCGCCCAAACGCCCGCCCAGATCGACGCCATCTTTGCCCGTTACGATCGCAAGGATTCCCCGGGCTGCGCGCTAGGTGTAGTGCAAAACGGCCAGCTGGTCTACCAAAAAGGATACGGCAGCGCCAACCTGGACTACGGCATCCCGAACGGGCCCGACATGGTCTACTACGTGGGTTCCGTGTCCAAACAATTCACGGCTGCCGCCATCGCCTTGCTGGCCCTGGATGGCCGGATCGGACTCGAGGATCCGGTGAGCAAATACGTGCCGGAAGTTGGCCATCTGCCGCCTATGACCGTGCGCCAGCTCGTGCATCACACGGCCGGCGTGCGTGACATCTACGGACTCATGTCGTTGGCCGGCATTCGCATGGAAGATGTATTCCCGGAGAACGACGCCATTGCCCTGATCGCGCGCCAGAAGGAACTCAACTTTGCGCCCGGCAGTGATTACCTGTACAGCAACTCGGGTTATTTGCTGCTGGCGCAGATCGTAAAGCGCGTGAGCGGCAAATCGCTGCGCGAGTTTGCCGCGGAGCGCATCTTTCAGCCATTGGGCATGCGCAACACGCACTTCCACGATGAGCCTTACCACATCTTTCCACAGCGCACCATCAGTTATGCGCCCGAGGGTGCTGGCTATCGAATCAGTTACCTGCTGAACTTCGACAAGATCGGTGCCGGCGGCCTCTATACCACGCTGGCTGACCTGCTGCTCTGGGATCGAAATTTCTACGACAACAAGCTGGGTCGTGGTTTTCTGGAGTTGATGCACACGCGCGGTGTGCAGTTGAATGGTGATACGCTGGGTTATGCGTTCGGATTGCAGGTTGGACAGCATCGCGGCCTGCCCACCGTGCGGCACGGCGGTTCCCTCATGGGGTTTCAGGCCGACCTGGTTCGTTTTCCGGAGCAGCGTTTCACGGTCATAGCGTTGTGCAACGGAAATGACATCACACCTTCCAATCTGACCAACCAGGTCGCCCACCTGTACCTGGCCGATCGTCTGGCGCCGCCCGTTGCGGTTGTTCCCAACGTTCGGGTGAGCACACCGGCGGAGAAAGCTGCGCCTGGCCGGGTGAATGGCGATGACTATGTGGGCAGCTATCGCAGCGATGAGTTGAACGCGGTTTATACCATCGAGATCGTGGGTACGCAGTTGCGCATGAAGGGTGGCCTTCCCGCCGAGCGCTCCCTCGAGCCGGCCGAGCGCGACGTCTTTCGGGCCGGCAGTATGGTGTACCGCTTCCAGCGCAACGGAGACGGTCGAGTAACCGGCTTCACGGTGGAGGCCGGGCGCGTGCGCAACATTCGATTTCTGAGAACCTAGATCACGTTCTCGCTTTCGTTCACGTTCTCGCTCACGAAACCCGGGAACGGCCGTGAGCGAAAACGTCAGCTTGAACGAGAACGTGGACGGTGCCCTGGATGGGTTTGGCCTGCGCTGCCCAACGTTCAGATCCGCCGTCCACGTACGCGCAACGTTTCGAGTCAACGAGCAACGGTCCCGTTGCCATCCCGAGCCGCGCGCTGCTGAGTGGTCCAACGGCCGGCTACCATAATGCGGGAGCCTGGAGCGGGAGTAGGAGCGGGAGCAGGCGGGAGCGGGCCTGTGCGCACCGATCATCGGTAGGCCGGCACGCGCCCCCGGCCGCGCCTGCTCCCGTTATGCGCTCCCGCTCCCGAACATGGTGAACCGAACGCATGGCTCTCCTGGTCGAACAGGCTCTTAGCGTGAACGAGAACGTGTGACCGCGATATGGAAGTTCAGGTCTTTGGGACCAGGAAGAGTGCGGACACGCGCAAGGCATTGCGTTTTTTTGCTGAACGGCGCATCAAAACGCATTTCGTGGATCTGGATATACGCGACGCGTCGTTGGGCGAGCTCAAGCGGTTTGCGCAGAAGTTGGGCGTGTCCGCGCTGGTGGATCGGGAATCGCGGCGTTTTGCGGCCCTGGGACTGGCGCATGCCCAGCTATCGGATGAGCGCTGGCTGGAGAAACTTGCCGCGGAGCCGCTGGTGCTCAAGTTGCCGCTGGTGCGTCACGGAAATCAGCTGAGCATTGGCGCGGCCGAGGCCGTGTGGAAGGCGTGGCTGGAAGCGTGAGTCGTTACTACATTGGCGCAGAATCGAGTCAAGGCGGGACGCATGGCGGGTCATAGCAAATGGGCGCAGATCAAGCGCAAGAAAGCGGTAACGGACAAACGTCGCGGTCAGCATTTCACACGGCTGGCGCGGGAAATCACAGTAGCAGCCAGGTCAGGCGGCGGCGATCCGGCCTTCAACCCGCGGCTGCGCCTGGCCGTGGATACGGCCAAAGCCGCGAACATGCCCAACGAGAACATCGATCGCGCCATCAAGAAGGGCACGGGCGAACTGGAAGGCGTCGAGTACCAGGAGATCGCATACGAAGGGTATGGCCCTGGTGGCGTTGCCCTGTACGTGGAAGCGGTCACGGACAACGCCAATCGCACGGTCGCCGATCTGCGTCACGCGCTGAGTCGGCACGGCGGCACGCTGGGCGCCAGTGGCTCCGTGGCCTGGCAATTCGAGCGTAAGGGCCAGATCTATGTCAATGCTGCCCGCTACGATGAAGATGCTGCCCTGATGGCCGCGCTGGAGGCCGGTGCGCAGGATCTTCAACGCGATGGTGAGATGTATACGGTGTCAACCGATGTCACCTCGTTTCACGCGGTGCAGGAAGGTTTGCGGCGGCAGGGCATTCAGTTTCAGGATGTGGAAATCGCCATGGTGCCCAAAACCACCATGCACGTGGCCGGCGCCGATGTGCCCAAGTTGTTGAAGTTGCTGGAAGCGGTGGAAGAGCTCGACGATGTACAGAAGGTGTACTCCAACCTCGATATCGATGAGGCCGTACTGGCCGAGGCTGGCGCGTGATCGTGTTGGGCGTTGACCCGGGCGCCGGCTCCACGGGCTACGGCGTCGTCGCCCGTCAGGGCGGCGGCGCCGTTTCGCTAATCGAGTGTGGTGTCATTCGGACCGATGCGTCCCGCCCGCTGGCCGAACGTCTGCGCGAAATCTATCTGGGCCTGGGCGATGTCATTGTCCGGCATCAGCCCGCGGTCATGGCCGTGGAAGGTGTGTTCTACGCGCGCAATGTGCGCACTACGGTGATTCTCGGGCATGCGCGCGGCGCAGTACTGCTGGCCGCCACCATGCGCGACATTCCCGTTTCCGAATACTCGCCTGCGGAAATCAAGAACGCGGTCGTCGGTCACGGCCGCGCCACCAAGGAGCAGGTGCAGTTCATGATTCAGCGCCTGTTGCAACTGAAAACGCCTCCGCAGCCGGCCGACGCCGCCGATGGAGTGGCCGTAGCGCTCTGTCATTGCAATGCTGTGCTGCTGAACCGCATCCGATCGCTCATGTCACCTTCACCGTCACCGGCCGTCACCAAATGATCAGCCGCGTTGCCGGTACGCTGGTTCGCCGTGACCTGGGCGTCGTGGAAGTGACGACCAGCGGTGGCGTCACGTACGAAATTCAGATCCCACTCACGGTCTATGAGCGTTTGCCCGGAGCGGGTGCCGAAGTCGAGCTGTTGACCTACCTGGTGGTACGCGACGACGCGCACGAGTTGTTCGGCTTCCTCACGGCTGGCGAGCGTGCCTTATTCAGCCGTCTGCTCAGCGCATCGGGCGTGGGGCCGCGGCTCGCGCTCAACATGCTATCTACGCTCTCGCCGGATCGGCTGATTGCCGCCATTACCAGCAAGGACATTGCCGCGCTCCGTCAGATCCCGGGCCTGGGCAGCAAGAAAGCAGAAAAACTGACCGTGGAGTTGGCGGACCGGCTGGGTGACATTGCGCTGGTTGCACCGGGCCGCCGCGCGGAAGGACGTACTGCGGAAGAAGCCGTGGCTACGCTGGTCGCGTTGGGCTACTCCGCGACGGAGGCAACCGCCGCGGTGCGTCGCGCACTCGACGAACAGGGTCGTCTAGTGGGCATTGAATTGATCAAAGCTGCGTTGTCACAAGTGGGGAAGTAGCGAACTGACCCGCTCAGCGGATGATGAGTTGTTGCAGCAAGACTTTGTTGCGTGCCAGATTCTGCATGAACCAGGTCGTATAGATTCGGATTATGCGCCCGCCCTCGTAGGACTCCACCAGATAAATATCGTACGTGGGGTACGCTTCCAGTTCGTCCAGACCGAAGGCCCGTCGCTCGTCGATGTAGATAATGGGGGGCAGCAATTGGCCGCGCCGCTGCACACACGCACCGCGACCGTTCGCGCACACGCGCATCATCATGCGCTGGCGCACGAACTCGCCTGCGGAAAACGCCGCCGTGTTGAGCAGTTCATGGCGCTGAATGGCTTCCACCGAGATACCCACGCCCTGTCGGCGTGAGGCTAGCCGGTCCACCTGCACCTCGATGCCGCGCAGCATGACCGGGTCCGCTTCCAGCATGATGTTCAACAGTTCGCCTTCCGCGATGGTCTGCTCTTTTACCAGTGTTTTGTAGCCCAGGTGACTGACCACCATGTTGTGTTTCCCGGGCCGGATCGCGGTCATGACAAAGCGTCCGTTGCCGTCGGTGAGCGCATGCCGGCGCAGCGCGGGAAGCTCGATCACCGCGCCAATGACGGGTGTGCCGGCTGCCTGATCCGTGATGATGCCCGTGAAATTGATGCGAGTGCCGGATTGCTGCGCCTGGACGGGCGCAACACCGGCGGTCAGAACTGTGAGAGCCAGCGCGAGCGGTTGCCGAATCATTGCTAATGACGAATTCTC
Organism: Longimicrobiales bacterium; assembly: GCA_050732575.1. Classification (GTDB taxonomy): domain Bacteria; phylum Gemmatimonadota; class Gemmatimonadetes; order Longimicrobiales; family RSA9; genus JBBDWZ01. Next base: position 972 of record JBOHRF010000080.1, on the reverse strand, counting down.
ATACGCCGGGGGGCCGACCGGTCCTTTCGTGCCCATGCACTTGACCGATCCGCGCCTCGAAGTTGCGGCACAGTGGCCGCTGAGTTCAAGCCCCTGGCCACGGTTAGCGATGCCTTTCGTCCCTGCTCCTGTGTTGAGGGACCCATCCGGCCGGTTCCGGGACCAGACCCGCCCTGCGTACAGTTCCTACGCGCCGGAAGTTCCATACAAAACTTGCCAGCCATGCCGCTCAGACGCATGTTCTAGACAGGCCGTCCGCCCTCCCCACGGCCGAATTATCCAAGAGGACAAATCCATGGCGATCGATGCAACTAAGGCCCACATCCGGCGTTTGCGCCTGTTTTTGCGCGATTTCCGCCAGATCGAGGCTCATGCCAGCCTGGCGGAGGGTCAGTCACTGGCGTCCTGGTTGGCCAACCGAAAGAACTACGTAAACCTGCGCGGCGCGCATTGGACCACGACCAATGAGCGCGCCCAGCACGCCGTGCTGCGCGTGCCGCAAGTATTATGGGCCGCATCCCTGGATGGCGACATCCCGCTCGTGAGCGCCGCGCCCACCACGGCACCTCGTTTAGTCGAGTTGCAGCTGGAAGGCGGACTGTTCGTACGTGGCGGGCTCAATCTGGGGGAACGTCAACGCCTGAGTGACTACCTGGAATCGCAGCAACATTTCATTCCCATCCGCAACGCCATGCTGATGCGCAGTGGCCGGCCGTCCAAGGAAGTCAATCTGGTCCTGGGCGATGTCGTACTGAACCAGGAGGCCGTGCAGGCCATCTGGGAAGTGGACGCTCAGGGCAAGACCGAGGAAGCGGACACCGTTTCGGAAAGTACCGCCACGCGGTAGGACTTTGCCGGCCACCGCAGGAATACCCGTCTAACGGTGTCTAACGGATCAACAGACGAGCACGAGCACGACTACGACTACGCTCATGACGACGATTAGGGGACGATCGTCGTCGTGAACGTAGT
>JBOHRF010000079.1:0-18190 GCA_050732575.1 Longimicrobiales bacterium | reverse complement strand
GCAGCCAGCAGTACAACGCCTGCGTGATAACGCTCTCGTCCCAGGTCCGTCACCACCGCCAGGACACTGCGCCGATCGTTGGGATCCGCAATGCGCCGCACCAGACCATCGTTTTCCAAACGATCCACCAGTTGCGTTACGTTGGATTTGACGCACGCGATTCTGTCCGCCACCTGACCCAGCGCCAACGGCTCTCCCGCTTCAACCAGGTGCCGCAGAGCATTGAGTTTGGCCAGCGACAGACCGCTGGCGGTCAGTGCGCTTTCCAGCCGTGCCTCGATCCGCCGGCCAGCCTCGATGATCTGCCAGAGCACTGCGGAGTCGTTCATACATGAATAGTCTAGGGGGCAGTAGCAAACGCGCAACAAGGGAACCGGCGCGACGCGAGCGCTGTTTTGGGTAGTCACTTAGGGGAGGGAAGAGAATGAGTGGCTGGCAGGCAGTAGATCTTGGCGCGAGCTTTCCGGCGCCGGTAGGCGCGTACTCGCCGGTGATTCGTGCGGGCGAGTTTCTGTTCGTCTCGGGACAGGTACCTACCGATCCGGCGACTGGCCGCGTGGTGGGTGAGACGGTGGCCGAGCAGACCCGATACGTGATCGAGAAGTTGGGTTTGGTGCTTGGTGCGGCGGGCTCAACGCTGTCGGCGGTGGTTTCGGTTACGGCCTACCTGGCGGACATTGGGGATTGGGACGCGTTCAACGCGGCCTACAAGGCGGTTTTCAAGCCGCCCTATCCGACGCGGACAACGGTGGGCGCGGGGTTGCACGGTGTGTTGGTGGAGATCAGCGCAATTGCGCGGTCTGAGGTCCCCAGAAATTCCCCGTGATGTTAGCGTCGCCCGCGCGCGGGATGCTCAAATTACGCCAGGAATCTCCGGCCAGAGTTTTAGCCAGGAAAACGATCTGCCCGGCGTGGTGTGAGGAATGGGCGAGGTTGCGGACGAGTGCCTGGAACACGGAGTGGGGTTCGCCGCGAATCGTGACGGTGCTCTGCAAATCGGCGGGGCTGAGCGAAGCGATGGTATCTTCCAGACGCTGCCAGCCCAGACTCCAGATGGACATGATGTCGCTGCGCGATTGGTTCGTGGTGACGAATTCTCCAGCGCGGTTGCGGTCTGCTTTTTCGCCATCAGCGGTCAGGAAATCGGTCCAGCGGGAGCGCAGATTACCCCCCACGTGTTTTACGATTACCGCTATGCTATTCGATTCCGGATCGGCCACGTGAAAGAATTGCGCGTCATTGAGCTGCTGTAACGCGGCCTCGGCCAGTCGCCGCTGTTGGCGATAGACAAACGCGATATCATCGAGCATGGACCGGGCTGCGTCAGTTTGCATATTCCGGGTTCCTGTTCCATTCGGGCCTTTCCATCAATCTACGATCGGGCCGCCCGGGTTGCACCCCGGCACGGACCGGAAGGTTTCTTCCATGAGCATTGTTTTGACGCACGGCAAATTTGGAGAGTCGGCCATCCGGTTGGTGCGGCTGGTGCACAAGGGTGACCGTCGTGAACTGCGCGATTTGACCGTGCAGCTTCTATTGAAGGGCGATTTTGAGCGAGGCTTCACGGCGGGTGAAGCGTTGCCGCTGGAAAGCGAGCAGGCCATTGCGGATCGCGTGTATGCGCTGGCCCACGAACATTGCGGTGACCAGATCGAGCCCTTTGCCCTGCTGCTGTCCCAGCATGTGCTGCGTTTTTTCCCGCGCGTGAGCGAGACGGAGGTGGAAATACGCGAGCGTGTGTGGTCGCGCGTGCTAGTAGGCGGCCGGCCCCACGATCACGCCTTCAGCGCCAGCGGTGAGCAGCGCTGGACACGGGTGGCGCGCACGACTGACGGGGTGCAGGTGGAATCCGGCTTTTCGGCATTGCCGATTCTGCGCATTCTGACAGAATCCGGCACGCAGGAAGGCAGCTTGTTCAGCGGCGACCTGACGGCGCGTTGGCGCTATGGCTGGACTGACGTACCCTACGGCCTGCACTGGCAACAGGTGCGGCAAGTCGTGCTGGAAACGTTTGCCAATCACGCTGCCGGTCCCACACAACAGCTGCTACATGACATGGCGCAAGCGGCGCTCGATCAGACGCCGGCCATTGTCGAAATGCGGTTCGTGCTCAATGTCATGCGCCATCGGCCCGCCGATCTCTCACGGTCCGGTGTTGAGAACGATGGCAACCTGCTGATCCCGGATGCCGGCCCGCTCGGCGTCATTGAAACAACCGTGTTGCGGGAGTCCTGATGGGAACGGACGTATCGGGCGTGACGGGCGTGACGGGCATGACGGGCATGACGGGAACGGATTATTGGAGCAGAAGCGCGATTTGGTGGGCGGCCAGGGGGGCGTCACGGGCAATGTTGCGCAGGCCGCCGCTGGCATCGTAGTTGTGACCGATCAGGAAGAGCGTATTGTATTGTGCGCTGCGTACGCGATCGCTGCGCACAGCGAATCCGCGGTCATCCGTCTGCACCAGGTCACCCAGCGGCTGCAGGGCCGGTCGAAAGCCGGTGGCCAGGATCACGGCATCGAAGTCTTCTACTGTTCCATCAGCAAAACGAACACCTGAGTGCGTAAATCCGGCGATGGCCGGGCGTACACTGACCTTACCTGCACGTATAGCATCGACCAGGTGAAATCCGATCAAGGGAATGTTATCGAGCGGTGAATGCGGAGCGCGTGGCAGTACCAGTGGCCGGCGCGCTTCATTGCGACGGCGAATGCGCTCCACCACCCACTCCTGCGCGGGCCGGGGCAGCTGCCGCACCAGCGTGGCCAGGTACTGAACCGGCAGTCCGGCGATCGTGAGGGGTACGACATTGGCCCCGGAGCGCACGGCGATGGTGACGTTGATGCCATGGTGTGCCAATTCACTGGCGATTTCTCCACCGGAATTACCGACGCCCACAACCAGCACCCGTTTTCCGGCCCAGTGCTCGGGCCGGCGGTAGCCAACGGAGTGTGTGATGCTTCCCTGAAACAGCGGCTGGCCGGCAAGGCTGGGGACCGCCGGGTTGCTCATCAATCCGGTTGCCATGACCAGCGCGCGCGTGTGCAACGTGCCGGCCGTAGTATCAAGCTGCCACTCATGCGTGCGGCGGATGCACGTGACGTCGATTTCCTGCGCGACCGGCAAGCGAAAATGGCGCACGTAGTCATCGAGGTAAGTAACGAAGTCATTGCGCGAAGGAAACAATGGAGTGGTACGCGAGAAACGGAGACCGGGCAATGCGGACAGGTGTTTGCCGGTATGCAGGCGCAGGCTGTCATAGGCATTGCGCCAGCATTGGCCAACGTGAGCGCCGCGCTCGAGCACGAGATGGTGCACGCCGCGCCGACTGAGCTCGCGGGAGGCGGCCAGACCGGCCGGGCCCGCGCCCACGACAATACAATCGTACCGGTCTTTGATACGGCCGGTCATCCGTTGTAAATCGTTCCGTTTTGGATGGCGTATTCGACCAGCACGGCGCGCGCTTCGGGGCGCAGAACTTCGCGCGTCACGTCCACGCCCCGCGCGGCCAGGTAGTCCCACGATGCGGAGAAGACGGGTCCCTCATCGAAGAAGATTTCCGCGGCATCATCGCGCGTGGCTCCACACACCACGCGCCGTACGCCTGCCCAGAGGGTAGCGCCCAGACACATGGCGCAAGGGTCGCAGGACGTGACCAGCTCGTGAGCGGGCATAGAAGCCGATTTGAGGGTGTAGGATCCAAGCCGGGCCTGCGCCATCATGAAGGCAACCATCTCGCCGTGCAGCACTGAATTGTTGAGAGGCACGACCAGGTTTACCCCCACTGCGACCAGACGGCCGCTGGCCATTTCAAAAATGGCGGCGCCGAAGGGTCCACCCGTTTCATGCAGCATGTTCTGGCGCGCCAGCAAGATAGCCACAGCCATGCGCTCCTGGTCACTGGCATAGGCGCGCTGGAAATCCACGGCTTGGTGGATCCAATCCGGTAATCGAATCTCAATTTCGGGAAGTGTCATTCCAGAAGCCGGTCAAATTCGGGTTGCAGAAAGGGCCGGGACGGTCGCGCCAAAGCTCGTGCAGCGCGGGGTAGAACGCAAAAGCGCAATGCAGCAGCGCCGATTGGCGGGGTCGGATTGTTGGATGACGGGCTGAACGCCCCGCCCTGGCATCGAGGTCTGAGAAATGCTCTCACGATGCATCTACTGCCACGCGGGATTGCCCTCAAATACGACACTGGAGCGCTTCCCACTGGGTCAGCGTGTGGCCTTCGATCCCGGCCGAGGCCGTCTCTGGGCCGTTTGCAGCGCTTGCCGCCGTTGGAACCTGGCGCCCATCGAGGAGCGCTGGGAAGCGCTGGAAGAGCTGGAGAAGCTGGCGCACGATCGGGGACGGCTGCTGTCCCAAACAGATCATATTGCGCTTTTTCGCATCGCCGAGATCGAAGTCGTGCGTGTGGGCCGAGCCAAGCTGGCCGAAGAAGCGTGGTGGCGTTACGGCCAGGAGTTGATGCGCCGCCGCAGCCGCTACCGCGTGGTGCACGCCTTAGAATGGGCGGCCGTTATCGGTTTCTCCTCCATTACCACCGTAGGCTGGATGATGATCGGTGGCGGCGACCCGCTGAATGACCTGATCCGATGGCGCAAGTTCGGCAACACGGCCTGGCGCGGAGCGCGTGCGTGCCGGCGCTGCGGAACACCTATAGAGCAGTTGTCTTTCAAGCGTTCAACGCATCTGGTTCTCGGCCCGAGCGATGCACAGCTGACTCTGGAATTGCGCTGCAAACGGTGCGGCCTCCGGAATGCAGATGGGGGTTTCGAATTCGCAGGTGTAGAGGCAGAGCGCATGCTGCGGCGCGTGCTGGCCTATCACAACTTCAAGGGTGCCAGTGAGCGCAGCGTGAAGGATGCGGTACGGGTGATTGATGAAGTAGGTTCGCCGCACTGGTTGATCCGCAGGCTCAGCCGGCAGGGATACCGGGTGGGCAATGACAAGATGAAGCAAGCCTCGTTTGCACTCGAGATCGCGGTCAACGATGAGGCCGAACGACAGTTGCTCGAGCTCGAGCTGGCCGAGTTGGAAGCGCGCTGGCGGGAAGAGGAAGAGTTGGCGGCTATCGTGGACGGCGAGCTGACCGAGATGCCGTTGCTCGAGCGCATCCGCGTGAAATTGCCCGGGTAATATCGTGTTCAGCCGATGCCTGTTCTGTCATGCGCAGCTGCCCAAGAACGATACGTTCGAAGGGCTGTCTACGGGTCAACGATTCGCGTTCGATCCGGTGCGCGGCCGTTTGTGGGTAATCTGCGGCAACTGCCGGCGCTGGAATCTCATCCCGATCGAAGCGCGCTGGGAGAACCTGGAAGCACTGGAAAAGATTGCCCGGGATGAAGCGCGCCTGTTGCTGCAAACCCAGAACATTGCCTTGCTACGCGTGGGCACGTGTGAACTGGTCCGCATCGGTCATGCGCATCTGCCCGAGGAGGCGTGGTGGCGCTACGGCCGCGAGCTGACCGGTCGACGCGCTCGATTCCGGCGCCTGTCCATCACCATGGGCGCCCTCACAGGCGCCGTTGCGCTGGGCGGGTTTACTGTAGGTGTGGGCGTGCTGGGTGTGCTCGGGCTGGGACCGGTGCTGCAGACTGTGGCGCGCGAGTTGAAATTTGGGCCTACCGCGTGGCGGGGCGCAGCCACCTGTCCAAACTGCGGCAGTGTGCTACGCGAAATTCAATTTCAGAATACCAATCGCATTGTGCTGGCCCAGCAAGGTGGAAGTTTCGAGTTGCGCTACCGCTGTCACCGTTGTCATCTCGATGCCCTGCACGCGGGTCATCGACTGGCCGGGATTTCAGCGGAGCACTTGCTGCGGCGCATACTCGCCTACCGTCACTATGAGGGTGCAACCGAGGCGCAGGTGCGCGCCTCGACCACGGTGATTGAAGAGATTGGTTCTGCAGAAGCCCTGACCCAACGGCTGGCGCTGCAACGTGTCCATCTGGGCGAATTGCCCAAGCCGTACGCGTTGGCGCTGGAGATTGCCATCAACCATGAAACCGAGAAGCGGCTGCTGGAGCTCGAGGTTGCGGAACTGGAAGCGCGTTGGCGCGAGGAAGAGCAGCTGGCGGCGATTGTGGATGACGAATTGACTTTGTTGCCCCGCGTGTTGCGAGCCGTGCCCAGCCGATCCTCGCCCGAGAGCGGCTGATTGGACTCGGCTACGTCGTTACGATCACCTGCATGCCATCCGGATCCACGATAATTGTCTGATCGGCTTTTTCTTCAACTCGGCTGCCCCACTTCAGAGCGCGCTCGGCAATGGCCATGGAATGTGCTGGGTGGGGCAGCACCAACTCCCAGGACAACATGTTGGCGGCATCAGGTCCGTTGGCGTTTTCCGGGCGCAGCCAGGTATTCAGGCCGAGATGATGGTGGTAGCCGCCCGCGGCCAGGAATAGCGCGCTGGGGAAGCTGTTGTTAGTGACATCGAAGCCCACGACTTCCCGATAGAACGCGCCGGTCCGCGCGAGATCGGCAACGTGCAGGTGCACATGTCCCATGCCCGTGCCGGCCGCAATGCCCCGCCATTCCTCGCCTTCCACGGATCGCAACAAGCTGTTGACGTTGAGGGCGAGCGTGGACATCTCGATCTGGTTGTCACGTCGTTGCCAGTCTTCGCGTGGTCGATCGGCGTAGAGCTCAATGCCATTGCCATCGGGATCGGCCAGGTAGGCGGCTTCACTGACCAGGTGGTCGGCAAAACCCTGAAATGGATAGCGGGCCTGAAACAGGTGCAGCAGCACTCGACCCAAATCGCGGCGATGGGGCAGGAGCAGCGCGTAGTGAAAGAGGCCGACTACACCTGCGGGCCGCAGGCGCGTACCGGGCACGGCCAGCAGCGAAATGAGAGGCCGCCCGCCATGTGGACCCAGCTCGCAGCGATCTGTTGTGCGTGCGTACTCGACCAGGCCCAGCAAATCGCGGTAGAAAGCCAGCGAGCGGGAAAGGTCGGCCACACGCAATTCAATGCGTCCAATCCTGGTACTCTCGGGAAGACTCACGACGTCACCGCCAACTCAACGTGGCACCACCGCCCAGCAAGAGACCCACGCGTGGACTGAAGGTGCTGAGTCCACGCACCAGTGCCAGCTCAACCCAGCGTCGACGGCCCATGCGCAGGCCCGCGCGCAGCTCGGCCAGATCCTCGTTGCCCCGGAGTTGGCGAGCTGAAAGATCATCCTGGCCGACAATGGTGAGCCTGGGTGTGATTGACCGACTGACAAATTCGAGCGTGCCGGCATAGAGCAGCACATCAGATTGCTCGAAGGTTGGTGAGCGCGTCCCATTGATGCCGAGTCCCAGCTCCAGGCCCAGGCGCCAGCGGTCGCGGCGATGGTGCGTGCCCAACAAGGCAAAGAAGTCGGTCTGGTCGCGATCGAGTCCCACTCGATTGTTTGTAGTCGGCAGACGGGTGCCGAAGCGCAGCGCGGCCAGCCATGCAGAGGCCCGGGCATTGAGCCGGACTACCGTGGCCACGCGATAATCACCGGCGTCATGGCGTTCACCGTCTGGCGGTGCCGGCAGTGCGCCACCGGCAGGCGATGCAAACACTTCGTCATCCGAAAAGAGACGCTGTGGCGTGCCGGCAAACTCGAGCAAAACGGCGCCCGTGCGAATGTACATGCGGAGTTCGCCCAGCTCGACCAGCCGGCCGACCGTCCCGGCGAGTGACGCACGCTGGCCATCGATCCAACCGACGCGCGCGTGCAGCCTGATGGGTGCGGATTCGAAATAGGCGTCCCAGTCCACCGGCTCGAGCGGGCGCAGCTGCGCGGACCCACGCGCGACCATCAGGCTGGCCAAGCAGACGCACACAATAACGGGACGCAACGACCTCAAACATCCTCCCGCGTCGTCCACCGAGTGTGACGCCGCTGCTGATTTCGTTTGGCGAGGCGCAACGATACGACCTGCCGGTCGGTTTTCCAAGCTGGTGACCCGACGGTCGCGCATTATGCCAGTAATTTGCAATGTGTGAGAGACACCAACAGTTGCGTGCGCGGCGCATGGTATCGGTTTTTTGTCGGCTAAACCCTTGGTCCAAGTTCCTTACCCTCTGAGAATCGGCGGGATGGGCACGGATCTCGCTAAAGAACACGCGCGGGGAGGCGCTAACCAGATGAGCGACGCCGTGATATCGCGGTGCCGATTGGAATAGATCTCGAGGGCGGAAGGAGTCACACACCATGTCGATCAAGATGCAACTGCTTAACGTAGCGCTGGCCGCGGCCGCAATGGGTTCGGCTTGCGCTTCCAATTCACAAGGACCGCAGTCCGATCAGTCGCTAAGCAGGCAGACTACACTACTGGTTGAAAACAACAACTGGTCTGACATGGCAGTCTACCTCGTACGCAACGGCCTGCGCGCACGCGTAGGCACCGTTCCATCATTCAGTCGAGCCCGCTTCGTACTCTCTGACGCGCTCGTCGGTGGTGTGGCCGATCTGAGGCTGTTGGCAGATCCAATTGGTTCGAATCAGAAATACCTCTCGGATCCAATCCGGCTCGGGCCGGGCCAGCAAGTACGGTTCCGCCTCGAAAACAACGTGCAATTGTCCTCGTACTCGGTGTACTGAGTCCGCTCGGCACACCTGAGCGAGGGCCGGCGGGCGGGAGGGCGCAAGTCCTTCCGCCCGTCTTGCATCAGACCCGCCTTGCCGGGTGCTGCGTCTGCTGCACCTCGCCCTTCCGAATCATCAGGGTCAACCAACCGACCAGAGCAATCACGGCAAAGCTGAACCACTGAATTGCGTATCCCAGGTGCGGCCCGCGGTCCAATTCGGGCGGCGAGAGCCGTACTGGGAACTGCGCCACGCCCTTCTCGGGCAGCGCTTGAATGTGGAACTCGAGCAGCGTGTAGGGGAACTGCCGGCGCAATGCGTCCGGATCGATGCTGAACCAGGTCCGCCGGAACGTCGAATCCGCTGCCATGGTGGCGTTGGTACGTCGGGCCGGCAACGGGAGCAGCAGACCGATCAGGCGAGCGTCGGACGGGGTGCGCAGTGAATCGAGCTCTACGGTTGCGCCATCGGCGGACGGCAGCCAACCCCGGTTGACGAGCACGGCGGTTTGACCGTCCTGGATAAGGACGGGCGTCAGGACGTGCACGCCCGGCGCGCCGCGCAGCGCGCGGCCCGCCAGGATGATGGTCCGATCGTGGTCGTAGCGGCCATTCACCTCGACGCGGCGGTAGAATAGCCGCGTTGTGTCCACGGCGTTCGGGCCGAGGCGCAGCACAGGTTGCCCCATGCGTTGGCCAAGTAATCGATTGCGGGCGTCCCGCTGCTCGAGCCGGCTGAGTTGCCAGAAGCCCAGCCGAACGCAGGTAGCCGCAACCGCCAGTGCGATCAGCGATCCGATCAGCGCGGCGCGGGTGACGGTCAGGGTTCGGCTCGGTTCCTCCACTCAGGTCTCCAGGCTGGACGCGGCAGTCTCGATCAGCTTATACCACGTGCGTGGGCGGCGCGCGAGGGCCTGTCCAGGCGTTACGTCTTGCCAGGCCGAAACATGGTGGCGAACGTCAACCGGGAAGTTCAACCAGGCAAAGCGCTGGGGGAAGAAATGCGTTTTCAGATTGCGGTTCTAATGCTGGTTACGGCTTGCACTCCACGCACCCGATCGGAAGCTCCGCCGGCGCAGCCGACCACACCCGCCGCCCGCCCGCTTTCCTACACCACGCCTGCGCCGCCCACGCTGACCTATGAGTTTGCGGACTCTTCGGTGTCGGACATCCAGGCGGGTCCTGCAGGCGCCATACGCGTGAGCACAGGCATGCGCGGGACGGCCGAAATGAAGTTCGAGCCCAACGGCTCCAACCAGAAAGTTACCATCACGTTTCCGCAATTCTCGGGAAGCTTCAGCAATTCAGCGGGTGGTGGAGTAGTCAACGCAACCCAAACCGACATCAGAGGCCCACTGATCCTCATGGTCACGCAGCGCGGAGCGGTGACGCTCGACTCACGACCGGAGGTGACGCAGGCATTTCGCTCCGTGGCCGGTGCGGACAACGAATTCCGCCGGCTGTTTGTGCGCCTTCCGGCGCGCCTGGTCCGGCCGGGCGCAACCTGGACGGACTCGATCCCGGGCGAGGAGACCAACGAAGGGCTGACCACGCGCCACAATTCGGTGGTGCGCTCCACCTACGTCAGAGATACCGTGCTTGCCGGGCGCACGCTCAACGTCATCAGCTCGGAATCAGACCGCACGCTGCAAGTGACGGGCACCACGCAGGGCGTAGAGATTGTACAGAGGCTGAGGGGCACATCCAACACGGTCACGCTCTGGGATCCCGAGCGGCGGGCTATTTTCTCGCGCACGGAAAGCTCGCAACTCACGGGCACGTTCGACCTGCCCGCCATGAGCATGACCAACCTGCCGATTACAGCTACCGGGCGATCCGTGCAGCAACTCAGGCAGTAAGCCTGTGCGCCAGCAGTACGCAATCCTGGCTCTGCTGCTCCTGGCCGCTTGCGGCGATGCAGTAGGGCCGCGCCCGCGGCCGGGCGCTCCTCCGCAGGATACCTCCAACGGCAGTGGCCTGGCGCCGGCGCTGTCGTGGTATGCTACCGAGCCGCGCGTCATCGTGTTGGGCTCGACCGACTCCGTGGTTCTGACCGCACAACTCAAGGGCAGCGGCAGCGCGCGCGTACACACCAGCGCGGGTGAGCGATTTACACTGCGTGCAGCAGGCGGACTGCACCAGGTTGTCTTACCCGTCTCGAGTTTGCTCTTCGACTATCGGCCAGGTGATGAGCACCATCTGGGTGCGCAGCTTGACATCGATGGCCAGGTGAATCGCGTCGACCTTGTGTTCAACGTTCGGGATGGCTCACAGCCGGACGCTGCGGTGCGCGGTATTGCGCCCGGCGTGCAGGCCACCGATCACGTCATCAACATTCGCCTGGACTCGACTTCCATTGGACCGACGGTGCCCGCCTCCATAATTCGAGAGGTGTATCGTCATTTTCCCGACCACTACGACTTCATTGCCGTGCTGGAAGCGGTGCGCTCTACGCGCTATCGCACGTATCAGGGTGTGCGCAATGGCATCACCGGCATTGGACTGGCCACGTTTGATCAGGCCTCACAGTACGGCAGCGCGGGCGCTCTGCAGGGTGTCATCCAGTATCCGAGCGATGACACGTTCGACCTGGCCGAGACCGGCAACATACACGAGATCGGACATCGCTGGATCAATTTCACGCGCGTGGGCATGTTGGCAACGGGTTCACCACATTGGCCCCTTTCCAGCCTGGCGTTCGGCGTGATGGGTCTCACCGATGGCACGCGTGGTCCAGGCAGCGCATTTCCATATCGCATCATGCCAGCCGGCGATCGTTATCAGCTGCAAGCAGTAGCCCGAGCGCGCGACTTCAATGAGCTCGAACTCTACCTGATGGGCCTGTTCTCACCAGAGCAGGTGCCTCCCTTTTTCGTGTTCCGCAACCAACGTTTGGTTTCACAGGTGTTTAACGGCGCGCTGCTACCGGGTCCGCTCGACACTGTGCGCGTGGACGACGTTATAGCCATGGAAGGTGCGCGCCATCCGGCCGCAGCCAATGCGCAACGCACCTTCCGTATGGCCACTGTGGTATTGAGTCGGGGACGGCTCTTGAGCAGGTCGGAACTGTCTTTCTTTGATCACATGGCGGCCCGCGGCGAAGCCGAGACCGAGTTACCCTATCGTCAGGGCGGGATACGCGGTCAAACGCGGCCCTTCTTTCTGGCCACGGGCCAACGAGCCCGCCTGGTCACGCGGCTTTGAGAGTACTCGGCATGTCGGACGTTCGAGCAATCCCAACCCTGGCCAACCGGGCGCTGTCTAGGCTTCAGGCGGACCAGAACCGCCGCAGCGAAACTCCGGAGTTACGCGCTGCCGCATCTGCAAGCATGGAGTTGATGGATCGCGCACGACGCGGCGATCCCGATGCATTCGAGGCGTTGTATCACGCGAATGCCGGACGCATTTATGCCCTGTGCCTGCGCATGGCAGGCGATTCCGAGATGGCGGCTGACCTCACGCAGGACGTCTTTGTGCGGGCCTGGAGCAAGCTGAGCACGTTCCGCGGCGAGAGCGAGTTCTCGACCTGGCTGCGCCGGCTGGCCGTCAATCACGTGCTCAATGAGCTGACCGCGCGCAAACGCAGGGAATCCAGGGTCCAGACTACCGATGATCTGGAACGTTTCGATCGCGGCCGCAGCATGAGCACCGAAGTGCGGATGGACCTGGAGAAAGCGGTGGCCGCACTACCGCCCGGAGCACGAATGGTGTTCCTGTTGCACGACGTGGAAGGATACCGGCACGAGGAGATTGCTCGATTGAACAAAGTGGCCGTTGGCACCGTGAAAGCGCAGCTGCACCGCGCGCGCCGTCTTCTGCAGAAACTACTGAACGCATGAGCGAGCACGTTATCCAGCAGCTCGATGATTTCGTAGACGGCCATTTGCCTCCGGCCGAACAGGTACGTGTGGAGTCTCACCTGGCGGCGTGCGCTGCTTGCCGCACTGCGGAGCAGCAACTGCGCGAGCTGCTGTCTGCAGCCCAACAATTGACGGCCGCCATTGATCCGCCCGCGGAAGTGTGGGCGCGCGTGCGTGCCCGCACCATCGACCTCCATCTGCACCGCCGCCAAATGCTCTGGTCCTTGCGTTATCCACTGGCGGCCGCAGCAGTGGTCCTGATCGTTCTGTCCGCTACGCTGACGGCCGTGTTGCTGAAACCGGCAGCAGCGCCGCAGGTCGCCCTCTCCGAGCGCAGCATACAGATCGCGCTCACCGCTGCGGACCGGGAGTACGACCGCATAGCCCGGGAGTTGGAGTCCACGCTGGCCAGTCGTACGCCTGCGCTGGACTCGGCCACGGCACGCCTTGTACGTGAAAACCTGCTCATCATTGATGGCGCAATCGCAGACGCGCGCGCCGCGCTCGAGCGCAATCCGGACAATCCAGGTCTGAGCCGCCTGATTTCTACCAGCTATCAGCGTAAGATCCAGATACTCGAGCGCACGCTCCGGCTTTCGGCCCGGTCGTGAGAGCTATGATGCGAACCCTGGTTGCCCCGATTTTCCTGGCTGTCGGCATGGTGCCCGCACAGGCGCAGCAGCGCGACCTGCGCTCGGCTGCTGCACCTGACGTCCTGGTCACCATACGCTCCGAGAATTCCGACATCCGAGTCACGGGTTGGGATGGCGATGAAGTGACCGTGCGCGTACGTGGCGGATCCATGCGCGGCGTACAACTGAGCGGGGATCGCTCGCGGTTGCGCGTGCTGAACGAGTCGGATGAAACCCTGGAGGTTCGAGTGCCGCGCGGCGCGCGCGTGGACCTGCGCACGCAGAACGGCGACCTGAGCGTGGCCGACGTGTCCGGTTCCGTTTACCTGGAATCAATGACCGGGGATGCACGCGTGGACGGTGAGCCTCGCCTCATCGAAGCAGAATCATTGAGTGGCGATATCATCATCGTGGGCCGCGCCGCCACGGTAAGGGCCAACACCGTGAGCGGCAGCATCGATCTGGCGCGCGCCGGTGGTACCGTGGATGCATCGAGCACCAGCGGCGATGTAAATATTTCCGCCGATGGACTGGAACGCGGCAATCTGTCCAGCACTTCGGGTACCGTAATCCTGCAAGGCCGACCAAGTCGCAGTGCCAGCCTCACGCTGGACAGCGCCAGCGGCACCATCGAGCTGCGCCTGGGCCCCAATTTCGCCGCCGACTACGAGATCTGGACCGTGAGCGGTGACATCGACAACAGCTTCGGCCCGCAGCCAACTCGCCTGCGCCGCGGCGCCGGCTCCACTCTGCGCTTCAACACCGGCACCGGCGCGCGCATCCGTGCCTCCAGCGTGAGCGGATCGGTGGAAGTTCGGGAGTGACGCGTCACGCGTCACTGTCTTAGGGTGCAGCCACGTAGATCTGACTGCCGCCCTGTTTGAACTCTTCTGCTTTCTGAGCAAAGCCCGCATCTCGAATATCGTGGCTTATCCTCATGCTGCAGAACTTTGGACCGCACATAGAGCAGAAATGGGCGAGCTTGGCGCCTTCGGCGGGCAGCGTCTGATCGTGGTAGGCGCGCGCCGTCACCGGATCCAGTGACAGGTTGAACTGGTCTTCCCAGCGGAACTCGAAGCGTGCTTTGGATAGAGCGTTGTCCCACTCCTGCGCGCACGGATGACCTTTGGCCAGGTCGGCAGCGTGCGCGGCAATGCGATAGGCAATCACACCGGCTTTCACGTCGTCACGGTCGGGAAGGCCCAAATGCTCCTTCGGCGTTACGTAGCACAACAACGCGGTTCCGTACCAGCCGATTTGGGCAGCGCCAATCGCGCTGGTGATGTGATCGTAGCCAGGTGCTATGTCCGTGGTGAGCGGGCCCAGCGTGTAGAATGGCGCTTCCTCACACCATTCGAGTTGTTTCTCCATGTTCTCGCGGATCAGATGCATGGGGATGTGCCCGGGTCCCTCATTCATGGTCTGCACGTCGTGTTCCCAGGCCATGCGCGTGAGCTCACCCTGGGTGCGCAGCTCGGCGAACTGCGCTTCATCGTTGGCATCGGCGATAGAGCCAGGACGCAGTCCATCGCCCAGTGAAAACGATACGTCGTGTGCGGCCATGATCTCACAGATCTCGCGGAAGCGGGTATAGAGAAAACTTTCTTTGTGGTGCGCCAGACACCACCTGGCAATGATGGAACCACCGCGTGACACAATGCCGGTCACCCGATTGACGGTGAGCGGGATGTAACGCAGTAACACGCCCGCGTGCACCGTGAAGTAGTCCACGCCCTGCTCGGCCTGCTCAATGAGCGTGTCGCGATAGACCTCCCAGGTGAGGTCCTCTGCAACGCCGCCCGCTTTTTCCAATGCCTGATAGAGCGGTACAGTGCCGATGGGCACGGGCGAATTGCGGATGATCCACTGCCGTGTTTCATGGATGTCGCGGCCTGTCGAAAGATCCATCACGGTGTCCGCCCCCCAGAGCGTGGCCCAGCGCAGCTTGTCGACTTCCTCTTCGATCGATGAAGTGACGATGGAATTCCCGATGTTGGCGTTGATCTTGACCTTGAAGTTGCGGCCAATCACCATGGGCTCGAGCTCCGGGTGATTGATGTTGGCCGGGATGATGGCGCGGCCGCGCGCCACCTCGGAGCGCACGAACTCCGGGTCCAGGCCTTCGCGCAGCGCCGCAAACTCCATTTCCTTCGTGACCTCACCGCGCCGCGCGTAAAACATCTGCGTGACGCGCCCGCCGGCAGTTGCGCGCAGAGGCGCGTGCTGTAAGGCCGCGGGCACCAGCGGCGTGGGCGTGGGCGCGGGCGCGGGAATGACTCCGCCGCGCGCGCGGATCCAGTCTGCACGCAGTTTGGGCAGACCGTGGTTTACGTCGCCGCCATGCGGGCCGCTGGTATCGTAAACGCGCAGGGCCGGCTCCCCGCCGGAAAGCGTGATTTCACGGACAGGCACGCGCAGACCGTTGCGGCCCTCGAGGTAGACTCTGCACGAGTTGGGGTACGCTTCTTCGAAGGAAAGCGCGGGTGTGGGCGCGGGTGCGGAACGGCCATTCTTTGGACGTGCGGGCATGTTGGCCTCCGAATCAAAGAAACGCCGCACGGCGCAAAGGCGATGCGGCGAGTGGAGGCGGAAGTTCCGCGCGGTTGCTCGTCGCCGCACTCCCTACGCCGGTATTGGCCGGATCAGGTTCCAAGGGACTTTCTCAACCCCGCGGCAACACGGGATACCCCTGGCGGCTGGTTGGAAGCTTTCGCTTGGCGGTGGGAAAGTCAACATCAAACGAATCAAGTGGAAACACGCGTGCTCACACCGGCCAGCGCAGCGACAATGAGCGCCGCCCACTGGGGACCGAGCCAGCCATTCGGTCCATCATCGTACGATTCGGTGAGTGAGTGCGCGCCCTCACCGCGGCCGCCGCCATCGATGGTGATGGCGGGAATGCCGAGGCTCATGGGCCAGTTGGAGTCGGTGCTGGATGCGCCAGCACTGGTGGGGAAGCCGAGAGTATTCGCAGCGGCAAACGCGGTTGCCACAATGGGCGAAGTTTCCGTTTGCGCGCTGTTGGCCGGTCGGATCCCAATGGTGTCAATCTGCACGGTTAGTTTGGCGCGCGTGGCGCGTTCTCCCGGCCAGCGTGCGTTTTCCGCGGTGAGCGCATCCTGAAGAATGCGCATGACCTGCGCATCCACTACACCCAGCGATTGTGGTGATTCGGAGCGCATGTCGATTTCCATGGCCGCCTCGAAGGCAATCGAGTTGACCGACGTGCCGCCCTCGATGATGCCCACGTTGAAGGTCGTACGGGGACTCGACGGGACCTGCAAATCGGCAATGCCGGACATGGCTCGGCCCAGTGCGTGAATGGGATTGGGAATGCCGAACGCGCCGTAACTGTGACCGCCCGGCCCCTTGTAGGTAACCCGATACCGGTTGCTGCCGACGGCGCGGCTGGTGACATCCAGGCCCGTGCCATCGACCGAAATGAAGTAGTCGATCTTGCCTTTCAGTTCCGAGGCGAACAGGTGCTTGACGCCGCGCAAGTTGCCCGGACCTTCCTCGCCGACATTGCCAATGAAATAGATGGTGCCATTGGTCTGCACGCCGGACTTCTCGAAAGCGCGTGCCACGGCCAGCACTACGGCCAGGCCTCGACAGTCATCGCCAATGCCAGGGCCGCTCATGCGCGTGCCTGCGCGCTTCACAGCGACATTGGTTTCCTCCGGGAAAACGGTATCGAGATGACCGGCAATGACAACCGATGGACCGGAGCCACGGCCCGCGCGTTCCGCGATCACATTGCCAATGGAGTCAATACGCACATTGCGCAGACCGATTGCCTCCAGCCGCCGTTTGTATTCGGCGGCGCGGCGCTCCTCCTTGAAAGGGGGCGCCGGTATCTCACAGATGGACTGTTGCTGTTCCAGCGTCCAGGCGTTGTCTGCCTTGATGGTTTCCAACGCGGTGCGCACGCGGGCATCGTCGTTTGGTATGCGCATCTGCGCGGGCAGCGGCGCGACCAGGCCGAGCGAGATCAGAACCATCAGCGTGGCGGAAGCGTGCCGCATCATCATGGAGTCCTCGAGAGTCAACGTTTGGGGGCGGGCAATGCGATCCCACCATCGACAATGGATCATACCCGACGGAAACGGACAAGGCTCGCCCCGGTGAACGCGAGCAGCCCGGCAGTGGCCGGCCGAGGAGATCTGAGTCACGGCGTGGTGCGCGGTGATACCGTCTGGGGTGTAGCGGCTGACTGGGTGGGTGTCCAGTCCGTGGTCCGAATGATTCCCAACTGACCGAACACGGTGCCCGTCAGATACACGAACAACGACGCGGCCAGCGAGAGAAGAAATGGATACACATTTCCTGAATACGAGGCCACCGAGTAGACAACCACACCCGTCACCAGCGTGCAGGTGGCGGTGCGCGGACCGCCCCAGCGCGTGAACAAACCAAAGCTAACCGTAACGAGTACGCCCGCGCTGCCGAATGCCGATGCCTGTTCGACCAGAGCAAACACGCCTTCCGCGCGCACGGCCAGGATATACGCGACGATGCCAAAGCCCAGCACGCCGAGCCGCGCCAGGCGTATTTTGATCTTGTCACCGGTGAGACGAAACAGCGGTACCAACAGGTTGTGAGAGAGCAATCCGGAAGCCATGAGCAGAGTGCTGTTCACGGTCGAAAGGATGGCCGAAATGACACCACCGGCAAACACGGTAAAAAGCGCGGCCGGCAACAGGCTCTGCGCCAGCACGGGCAGCAGCTGCTCGGGATCGGCCAGGTCCGCGGCCAGATGCGCGCCCATCAAGCCAAAAAATACGGGTATCGAGCCAATCAGGATGTAGAGCCCGCCCGCCATGATCGAAGAATTGCGCGCTATGTGGTGGGTGCGCGCGCCGAGGATCCGTCCAATCAGCTCCGTGGCAATGACTGATCCGCAGATTGGAATGGCCCACGCCTCCGCAACAATCAGCCACGAGCCCTCCGGTACCAGACGTATGCGCGCGGAGTCGACCAGCACCACGGCCGCACCATCGAGCCCACCGGTGTTCATGATCACCGCCACGAACACGATGACAACCGCGATGATGAGCACGGTACCCTGGATCATGTCGGTGATGGCATCGGCGAGCAGTCCACCGAACGCCGTGTAGAGGATTGT
>JBOHRF010000078.1:18048-18454 GCA_050732575.1 Longimicrobiales bacterium | reverse complement strand
ATGCCGGGCCACGCCGCACCGGGCATGGACGAGGGCACCGAGCCACCGCAGCCCGCTAGCAACACGCCCAGCGCAACTGTTCTGATTGTGTGAGGGATCATCCTGGGGCTGCAACGTAGAATCGCGGTCATGTGACCGGCAAGCGTTGAGGACCCAGGTATTCCTGCGCGAACTGGTGATGTGCACGGGCACTCGCCACTGAGCCGAGCACATGTGTGGTCCCGGCTGTCATCCAGACGACTTCATCAGCGCTGTCGAAGAGCGGGCCAATTTCGTGACCGGTAATTACGATGGCGCAGCCGCGCTCGCGCAGCACCCGGAGCTGCGCGGAAATCAAATCGATGTCCAGCGGCGCGATGCCCTGAAACGGTTCATCGGCCAGCAAACAAACGGGGGCGCGCAGCAC
>JBOHRF010000078.1:0-18038 GCA_050732575.1 Longimicrobiales bacterium | reverse complement strand
GCGCAGCACAGCCAGCGCCAACTCGGCGCGCCGGCGCTCGCCCGGCGAAAGTTGATTGCCGTAGTACGGCAGCAGTTCCGACAGTCCCAGCGCACGCGCCACGAACTCGCGTGACTCGGCCGGCGCATTTGCCAGAGCAAGGTGCTGTGCCAGCGTGAGCAAGGGCGTGAGCAGTCCCCGTTCCGGAATGAAGAACAGTCCAGCGCGCGCCATACGCGCCAGGCGAGGCCGCAGATAGACCTTGCCCGCAAAATGAATCGCACCGTAATCCGGCGCGATCTGACCTGCGATTGCGCGCAACAACGTGGATTTGCCACAACCATTCCGGCCCAGCAGTGCAGTTATGCGATGGGGATGCGCGTGAAGGGTAGCCGCTTTCAGCACTTGCCTGGTACCGAAGCGGCAACCCAGGCTATCTGCCCGAAGCAGCGCACCACTCATGAGAGTATTCCAGCGAAGATCAAAACGAACAGCTCGAGAACGACCACGAGCAATCCCACGGTCAATGCGACTTGCACTTGTGAGAGTCCGAAGTTGGCGACCAGCAGGTATTCACCGGAAGTCCGACTATCGAAGAGCAGAAGGCCAACGACCAGCAGGCCGGTCAGGATCGAGGCAGCCGGCGAGAACGACAAATGCGCTCCGAGCGGTGCGCCCAACAGGGCCAATACCAGCCGAACGCCCAGCCAGAAGCCGAGGCTGCGGCGCAGCAGTGTGAAGAAATACGATCGAATCAATCCGCAGTGAGATCGAGAGCCAGGCGCGCGCGCGCCAACTCTTCCCTGGGTACCAGTACCCGCACGCCCTGCACGACGGACCCGGAGAAGCCGGGACCGAACACACCGGGCGCAGGGCTATTGGTCAATACATGCAGGCCCGCATCGCGCAGGCGCGCAGCAGCCATTTCGGCCTCGAGGGTGGACGCATACTCGGCGAGCAGCACCCAGTTCTTCATCGTCACGACTCCAGGGGTCAGCGATTTCATGTGTGTGGGAGCAACAGCCGTGCGGATGAGACGCGGACCCTGTACCATCGGACGTGCAACAACGTTCCCACCAATGAGAAAGGCCCCAACCTCGGGGCCTTTATCATGCGCAAGGCGGGAGTTGCTGCTGAGGAAGAGGGCGATCGGTCCAGTCGCGCGTTCGGGCCCGTTTACAAATCGTGGACAAACCCGAGCGCGCAGGCGCCGCCCGCAACACGGGCAGTGGAAGGGTCATGCCAGCGTTCGCTTTTTGCCAACCGGTTGTTTTCTCTCCAGTTACCCAATGGTTGAAGCCAGCATACGCGTGCTGACGGCTCATTCGTGGGATTCCAACGTTGCAAATGTGAACAGATCTCGACCTACTATTCCGGAAGCTTCCACAAAGCGGAGGTGCGTGTGAGGTCGGTGTTGATCACGGGCGCAAGCAAGGGCATTGGCCAGGCCTGCGCGTTCCACCTGGCGGGCCGGGGGTACCTGGTCTTTGCCGGTGTTAGGCGGGACGCGGATGGCGCTGCGCTCCGCGCCCAGGTGGGAGAGCAGCTGGTTCCACTCCTGCTGGACGTGACCCGGCCGGATCAGATTGCCCGGGCCGCCGACGCCATGAAAGACCGCCTGGGCAATCGCGGACTGGACGGCCTGGTCAACAATGCGGGCATTGCTCTGGCCGGTCCGCTGGAGTTTCTGCCGCTCGCCGAGCTGCGGGAGCAACTCGAAGTCAACGTGATTGGCCAGGTCGCGGTCATCCAGGCCGTCCTGCCACTCATTCGGCTGAGCCGGGGCCGGATCATCAACATCGGCTCGATCTCCGGGCGCAGCGCACTGCCGATGACCGGCGCGTACGCAGCGTCCAAACACGCCATCGAGGCCCTGACCGACGCACTGCGCGTCGAGCTGATGCCATGGAATATCCAGGTCGCGCTGGTCGAGCCCGGCGTCATCGCAACGCCCATCTGGCACACTTCGATTGCAGCCGCC
Source organism: Longimicrobiales bacterium (assembly GCA_050732575.1). Classification (GTDB taxonomy): domain Bacteria; phylum Gemmatimonadota; class Gemmatimonadetes; order Longimicrobiales; family RSA9; genus JBBDWZ01. The sequence goes on along the minus strand of JBOHRF010000078.1, from coordinate 16,078 downwards.
GAGCGGATCATGAAGAACCTGCCCGCTGCTGCGTTCGAGTACTATGGCGCCATCATGAACGCGCTCAAGCAGGACGTCACAAAACGATCACAACAGGGACGCGCACCCGATCGCGTTGCCCTGGTGGTGCAGCATGCGTTGGAAGCCCGCAAGCCGCGCACGCGCTACGTGGTTGGCCGCGACGCGCGTATGCGGCTGCTTCTCGAATCGATGCCCGATCGTTGGCGGGATAGGGTGATTGCCCGGCGCCTGGCGCGCATGCGTGACCGTGAGGCGTGACGCGTCGCGCTTACCGCCTCAGCGGCGTCACATCCATGCGCCAAACTCCGTTTAACATATCCGACGCGTAGAGTGCGTTGCCCTGCAGGGCCACGCCCCAGATGGTCACCACCCGATCATTCAGGGCGAGTCCTTTCAGGCGCTTCATCAATCCCAGATTGCAGCGGCCGTCGGGAGCCCGCTCGGTGGTGCTGCAATTGTCCAGAGTGCCGCGCACGTCGATGGCGCGCACGCCGCCGTTGTAGAAGGCTGCGTACAGGATTCCGCTCGGTTCATCCACGGCAAAGTTGTGAACACCTGCGCTGTCCACGCGGAAAAATGCGACTTCCCGTGGCGTGCTCAGGTTGCTGACGTCGACCACATGGATGTCACCGGCGTATCGGCCGCCACCCAGTGGTACCTCCTCACCCAGGAAGGCGTAGCGCTTGGAACCTGAAACCGGGTCGTGAACCCAGTGGATGTTGTGCACGTTGCCGTTTACGGTCTTGACGTTCCCCAGTTGTACGGGCGCACTGGGCGAGCCGCCCCGGTTACCGCCGCCAATATCCCAGATGGTCATGCCATCATCCCAGAGCGCCGTGAAGAGGACACCATCGCGCACGAATACATCGTGCACGTAGGGCAGGCCCATCGGCGCTTCGAAAACCTGGACCGGCGCACGGGGGTCTGTGATGTCCACGATCACCAGTCGCGCGGGGTTCTGCCTGGGATTGATGGAAAGAAACGCGTAGTGACGTCCGTTGACGGTGCCCAGCTTGAGCGTGTGAACTCCCGCACTTGTGGATTGGGCAATGAATTGGGATAACAGGACGGGCCTGGCTGGATTGGTGCGATCGAAAATGTGAATGCCGTTGGTGGCGCTGCCCTCCGTAGGTACCACCAGCAACGTGCCATCTTGTGAGATCTGCACGTCGCCCAGCGTGCCGGCCCCGGCAATGATGAGCGAATCGGTGAGCACCGGAATCCCACTCGTTGCATTCCAGATCTTGAGCGCATTGCCGGCCACCATGCGCGTGCTCCAGGTGCCGGTGTAGACCCACTGATCGCGCGCGGCCACTTCAGATGTGAATCGCTCCAGGACATCGCCCTTCCCGAGGACGTTCAGTTGCACCGGTATGGTGTCACCGTTGTTGCCCGGATCGGTCGTGCCGTTATCGTCTGATTCGCACGCCAGAACGGTCAGTGCCGCGCTCAGCGCGACCAAACTCTTCCAATCCATGTGTCCTTCTGCAACTGTTCTTTCAGGAACGAGTGCCCAAGCGGCACTCTGACGCCCGTCACATCACAAGGGGTCACACGACCCCAATACCCCGCCTCGCCCGACACGCCCGGCTCATTGTGCCACTCCGTACCGGCCCATGCGCAAGTGTGGCATGCCCGCAGCCAATCGGACGCCCAGTGTCAAGCTCCACAACCGGTTGGACCCGAAGAGCAGCTCGGGCGAAAAGATGGCCGGGCTCACGGTGGGTTTGGCCCATTGGCGCGTCACCTCGAGCACGGGTGCCCAGCGCAGACCGGCCCACTCGAACTGACGAGACACGTTGCCGGTGGCAATGAGCCAGCGGGTGAGGCCCCAGATGCGCTCGTCCGCGTGAGGCCAGGGTGAGCGGAACACACTGCCGCCCGTGCGCTCTTCCTCGGGCCTCACGGTTCGCTCCGCGCGCAGTCCAACTCGCCAATCGCGGCGATGCACGGATGCCTCAGCCAGAAGAGAGTGCAAGGCCACCACCTCCAGCTCGTCACTACGTTTCGTGGTGCGGGCCCACTCGACCAGCAAATAGCGGCCGCCCTGTGCGGCTTCCTGTTGATACCGAACTGAAACATCCCATTTACGCTGATCGAGTGCATGACCGGCGGGCTGCTCCGGTGATTCCAGGTTGGCGTGACTGGCCTGCAGCTCGTAGCCGGCGCGTGGCCGCAATGTGATGCGTGCGGCCCAGGAATCGCCAAACCGATCGAGCGTACCCAAACTCTCGGGCCGCAGCGGTTCATCACCATTGAGCAATCCCGCCTCCAGAATGACCGGCCCCACTTCGAGTGCACCAATGGCCACCAGGCGCTCCAACACCTGTGTGAGATGGTGATTGGCGGGGAACTTGAGGAACGGCCGCGCCATGGGATCATCCGTACCAAACGGAGCAAAACCTTTCCCGCCGGCCACCGACCAGGCCTGGCCGGCCAGGCTGCCGTCCACGGTCAGCAATGCCTCGTGCAGATACGTATGGGGATGTCGCCGGTCGATGAAGCCTTCTCCCCACGTGCCCGCGTTCAGCTCACCGCGTTGGAGAGTCAGACCCTCGAAATTGATGGTTGCCTGCGCGCCCAATCGTGCCCAGTGCGCGTGCAGGAAAAGGTTCGGTTGTGACAGATAGCCTTCCGTGAGATCGCGACCGCGATCCGCAGGCGTGGCATGCGTCAGTAGAGGGATGGCCTGTGCGCCCACGCCCAGCGACCATGCGCGCTGCGTGCCATGCTCGTGCGTCTGCGCGGATGCCGTGACCGGCGCGAGAGCTGCCGCCAAAACAATCAGCCATTTCATAAGACGGGCTTTTAGTACACGAGCTGACGCGGCCGGGTGCCGCGTGCGCTCGGGTCCGCTTTCGTTTCCGAACCATGACGTTCAGGGTGTGATTTGATTATCTTCATCGTGAAAGTCCTCGTGTGATGTCCCACCGGCATCACCAAGCAGTAGCCTGAGATGAACGATCACCCAATGCATGAAGTCGAGCCGGGCCTGAGCCCTCGGGGGCAGCCCCAGGGCAGCCGCAGTCGCAAATCCATCCTGCTCCGCTGGCAGTTCCTGGTACCCCTTTTCACTCTGGCAGCAGCGCTGCTCGTGTTGCCGTTGCCCGTACAACGTGAGCCCGAGGTGGCGCTCGTCACATACTCACAGCTGTTGAGCATGATGGCGGCCGGTCGTGTCAGCGCCATCACTATCGAGCCAGGCGTGGGCGTGCGCGGCCGCTGGGTTGCCAGCGCGGCCGAAGGCGATCATTTCAGTACCGCCTATCCCATCAACGAAGTCAATGCGCTGGTAGAACGAGCAGAACGTGCCGGCGTGGCCGTGTCATTGCGGAGCCCATCATCGGCGGCGCGTGCGAATGTCACCATGATCAGCGTGCAAGCGCTGCTGGTGTTGGGATTGGTTCTGCTGCTCTACGTCGGTCTGCGCGCGCAGGGTGTAGTGCACGGTGGTGTGGGTGAGCGCGCCCACAGTACCGGCACATCATTCCAGGATGTGGCCGGCACGCAGGGCGCAGCCGATGAATTGCGCGAACTGGTCGATTTCCTGAAACAGCCGGCGGTATTCTCGCGCATGGGTGCGCGGGTACCCAAAGGCGTGCTGCTGGTCGGCCCGCCCGGCACCGGCAAGACGCTGCTGGCGCGGGCCGTGGCCGGGGAAGCCAGCGTGCCCTTCTTCTTTCTCTCGGGTTCCGAGGTCACCGGCTTCATTGTGGGTATGGGTGCGCAGCGCATCCGATCGTTGTTCAAGCGCGCGCGCCGTAAAGGCGGCGTCATCTTCATTGATGAGCTCGATGCATTGGGTGGCACGCGCGGCCGCAATCGGTCGCACAATGAAGACGATCGCACACTCAATCAGCTGCTGGTCGAGATGGATGGCTTCTCGCCCAGTGCGGGCGTAGTTGTGATTGCCGCCACCAATCGGCCCGAGGAGTTGGACCATGCGTTGCGCCGGCCGGGCCGTTTCGATCGCACGGTCACAGTCGGTCTGCCCAGCGTGGAAGGGCGCACTGCGATTTTGCGGTTGCACGCCGATCGGCGCCGTGTGCCGCTGGCCGTTGACGTCGATCTCATGCGGCTCGCTCGCCTGACACCAGGCTACAGCGGCGCAGAGCTGGCCAGTCTGCTCAATGAAGCCGCCATTGCCGCCGTGCGCGAAAAGACGGAGCGCGTAAACTGGCACCACTTCGAGATTGCCCGCGATCGCATGATGTTGGGCAAAGAACGTGTGGGTTTCCGTGCGCGTGCTGCCGAGTGGAAGATCGTGGCCTACCACGAAGCCGGCCACGCGCTGGCCGGGGTAGTCGGTTGTCCCGAGGATGGATTGCACAAGGTCACGATTCAGCCGCGCGGACAGGCCATGGGTGTTGCCTTCTTTGCGCCCGATGATGACCGGCACTTGCATTCGCGCATGTACCTGGAAGGTCAGATCATCAAAGGACTGGGCGGACGCGTGGCCGAAGAAATCATCTTTGGCGCACAACATGTCACGGGCGGTGCCGAAAACGACCTGACCCAGATCAATCGCATTGCCCGGCGCATGATCTATCGGCTGGGTATGGGCAAGGAGAGCGGTCTCCTGGTGCACGATGAACACGCACCACTGGCCGAACAATCACAAGCGCGCATGGATGCCGAAGTGCGCGCCCTGCTCGATGAGCTCTATCAGCGCACGCGCCACATCCTGCTACAGCACGAGCCCGCGCTCCATGCACTGGCCGCCGCGCTGCTCGAGCGGGAGACCGTGGAGGGCGAGGACGCGCTGCACATCCTGGCTCAGCACGGCGTGCCGGCGCCCGCTCACGAACTCGCCCAATAGTCCTGGAAGCTGGCGCCGGCCCCGCGGCCGAGGTACACTGCGCGCATACTTTGTACGGCGGATGCGTAGTGGCCGACTCCACGACGGTGACCCGGCTTCTCCAGGCCTGGCGAGAAGGTGACGTCCCTTCCCGCGACCAACTGGTTGCCCACGTCTACCACGAGCTGCATCAGATTGCCGCCCATCATCTGCGCGCCGAGCAGGCCGGCCACACCCTGCAGGCCACGGCGCTCATCCACGAAGCATTCATCCGCCTGGTCGATATCGATGTGCAATGGACCGGACGTACACATTTCTTTGCCGTGGCCGCGCGCGTGATGCGTCAGATCCTGGTAGACCATGCGCGCGCGCGTGGTCGTCTAAAGCGGGGCGGCGGCCAGATGGCCGTGACCCTGGACGAAGCGTTGGTCGTGAGCGCCGAGCCTGACCCACAGATCCTGGAACTGGATGACGCATTGCGCCGTTTGGAGACGTTGGATCCGCGCAAGGCTCGAGCCGTCGAGCTGCATTACTTCGGTGGGCTTACCTATGAAGAGTTGGCCGAACTGCTGGATGTTTCCGTGTCCACCGTGCATCGCGAGTTGCGCATGGCCAAGGCCTGGCTCTATCACGAATTGCAAAGCAACTCGCCGTCTACGCAGTAACCAATTCTCAGAGTCGTTCGACTGTCTCGGTACCGGGCACCACGTTTCGTTCTGACCGCCCATCGTTCGTACTTCCTGTGTGTACCCAGACCAGCGGCGTGCCGCGCGCGCGCGCAGCGGCAACCACATCCGCAGTGCCGCCGCGCCCGCGGCCGGGCTGTCCATCCCAAACCGCAAGCAACACATCACCGTGGTCCAGGATGTACTGGCCTGCTGCCCAATACGCTTCGTTGCGCGGTGCGTTCGGGTTGTGCGGAAGAGTGAGCACCTGAGTTGCCTTGCGGAGGAGCGCTGCAAACTCGGCGCGCGACTCGGCCGTCTTGAAGTCGCGCACATAGTCTTGCTCCGGCAGCGGTAGCACAGCGATCAAGCTGTGCGGGCGCGGCCGTGCCCGGGCGCGTTGCACTACCAGGCGGTCCGCGCCCTCGGCGAGGGAAGAGAGAACGGCTACAGGTCCGGTTGGGAAGCGGCGCTCGATGGCATCGAGTGCGGCGTCGATGCCGGCGGAAATCTCGGCGATCGCGCCCAGGCTCCTGCGCCCGGTTACGCCACGTTGGACATGATGGAAGTCTCGAGTAGGCCGGTTCCAGACTCCGCCGAAGGCCGTCAATCACCACACTGATTCCGCATACAACTTCGATAAACCCCGTGCGATCGTATCCTCCAGGTGTGCCGATCTGGAGCAATGTAGTAAATCGGTGAGGATCGCGACGGCCGACGGGTGGAATCGGGGGAGCGTGCATGTTACCATGGAACTGGAGGTGACGTGCGTGTCAGGGCAACGGTCTATCCAGGGGAGGCTCACATGATAAAGTCCAGAAGCACCGGGTCAGGCTTGCTGCTGACTCTTCTGATCATGGCCGCTTGCGGCGATAGCTCAGGCCCTGAGCCCGTCAGCATACGCGGCAATTACACCTACACGTTTGGTCTCAACAACGCCGGACTTGGCGTCTCCTGCCAGGGAACGGGTCAGATGTCGATCGCGCAACAAGGGTCTCAGTTCACAGGTCAGGGCAACGGCCAGGTGTTGTGTACGGGTCCGACTGGACAGATCCCGAGCAGCGGCGCGATTCAGATTACGGGCGGCCAGATCGACGATCGCCAGGTGAGCTTCCAATTCCCACTCCTGGGCGCAGCCTGTAATGCAACGGGCAATGCGGCGGGTACGCCTGTGAATAACCTGGCGGGTACCGCGGCCTGCTCAGTCGCCGTATCCGGCTTGACCATTCAGCTGAACGGGAACTGGCAAGCCAGTCGTTAGAAATCAAAGACCAGCCGCGCTAACAGCAGCCGGCCGATCGCGGGTGCACCCAGCTCCTGTGGTGTGCGCCGGTCCAGAGCGTTCTGCGCACTGATGGTGAGCCGCGGAGCGTACGGGAGTGGCACTCGCCAGCCCACGGTCGCATCGACCAGCCGAATGTCTTCGACTCGACCTGAGTAGAGGGAGCTGTACGCCGTGTAGCCCGCCGCGAAGCGCGCGCGCAGCTCGGCGTTCATCCGGCCACGTGATTCGCTGAAGCGAAGGCCCGCGCTGCCGCTGGTGCGCGGCACGCGGAACGGCCGGCCGGGTGCGTCGCCCAGACCGGGCGCAGTGCCATCGCGCTGCAGGTACGAGTACCCGCCGGTGAGTGAGACACCGCGGCCCAGCAACGCTTCCAGCGTCACATCAGCGCCCCACTGATCCACCTCGCCGAAGCTTTCGTACGTCATGATGATGTGGTAATCGGCCGTGGGATGATCCGGTGCCACGGTACCGAGCGGGACGCCGGGGAATTGCCGGCTGGCGGGAATGCCGCCGATCAATTGAGCGATTTGCTGCGCAGACGCGGCAGTGAGGTATCGTGACAGGTAGAGTCCGAGCTCACCAGTCTCCAGGAACGCGCTGGGCGTGCTCACGAACGGACCGCGGATGAACCCGCGCACACGCGCATAATACGCATCCACATCCAGCCGCAGCCGGTCGCGCAGCAGACCACGGTAGCCGAGCTCGAGCGCGGACGCGACCGTGCGTTCGAGTGGCGCAATGTCGCGCACCGCAGCCGGATCGGTCTGCACGAAATAGCCGGCGCCCGTGTCGAGCGTGCGCAGCACGGTGCGCACATCGGCAGCCGTGGGCGCGGGGATGCTCGACAGATCGATGCCGAATGCGCGCAGCTCGGCTACCAGCATGGGCCACGCGCGCGTTGCGTCCAGCGGTAGCGTGCCCGGTGCAGCGGGCGAGCGCATGCACAGGCCGCCGCCGCAATCGCGGCGGAAGCGCCAGCCCTCGCGCGGCGAGGCACGCAGCCATGTTTCGTAAGGGAGTGGGTTGAGCCGGCCCGTGCGCAGATCGACGAACAGGTCGAGCGAATTCGGCGACCGGTAGGCGCGATTGTAAGTGGCGCGCACCATGTGTCCAGGCGTGGGCTCGAACAGTAGTGCTGCGCGCGGTGATAACATCAAGCCGTCCATGCGGTCGTGGTGATCGATCCGGCCCGCGCCCACCACGCGCCAGCGCCGCGCCAGCCGCTTCTCCGCATGCAGGTACGCACCCAGCTCGAGCACAGCATCGTTCGCTTCGTTGCGGCCGCTCACCGTGCCGGCTGTGCGCGGATCCGTGTGTTGCAGGTCGAGACCGTACGTCCACGTGCTGCCCAGGACGTCGAGACCGTGCTGCACCTGAGCCACCAGCATGCGCGAGTCATCTTTGACCGCGTCGAGTGTGCGCAACGCGATGGTACGGCCGGCATCGTTGTGGTTGAAAAAGATCTGGCTGAAGAGACGGCCGCGCGTGAGGCGCGCCTGCAGGTAATCGTAGCGCCAGTCCCGGACCTGGTAGGTCCCGTTGGCCACCATCTCGAGCGCGTTCGCCGCAGTTGCCGTTCCGACGGAAAGCACAATGTCGGTGCCAACACCGGCACGCAGGTCGGCGCGTGCTTCCACGGCGTACTGCTCGACATCGAAATCGCGCGCGCGCTGCTCCAGCGAATCGCGATACTCCCAATCATGGCCGCGCAGGTATTGTGCGGAAACGCGGAAGGCAACATTGTCGCCCAGCACGCTCGCGTGCCGGGCCGCCGCGCGCAGCGTCTGGCGCTCGCCGGCCGTCACGCTGATGCGCGTGCCCGGAGCAGCAAACGGCGATTCGGTCAGCAAGTGCACCACGCCGCTGATGGCATTGGGACCGTAGAGCGCGGATGCCGGGCCGCGCAGCACCTCGATGCGTTCCACATCCTCACCGGCACTGGGCAGCAGATACGGCACATTGAAGCCCAGCGATGGCACCGATGCGATGCGATAGTCGACCATGGTGTAGGCGCCACCGCCCGGCGCCACGTTGGTCGGGCCGCGCACGATGTAGGTGCGAGAGAGCAGGCCGCGCTCGATGTAACTCAGGCCCGCAACATCTTTGATGTGGTCGAAGATGGCGAGCGCCGGGCGCTCTGCGATGCGCGCACCATCGACGATGGCCACACTGGCGGGCGCATCGAGCAGCTTCTCGTGCCGCCGTTGCGCGGTCACCGTGATGGCGTCCAGTGGCAGTGGTGCCACCTCGAGCGTCGCATCGTGGCGCAGCACCCCGTTCTCCTGGACGGTTAGACGTTCTGCGCGTAGCTCCGCGTAACCGGTCAGGCGGAAGAGCAGGGAGTACTCGCCCGCGGCGATGCCGGTTAGCGCGTAGTGTCCGGCCGTGTCGGTGCGCGTGGCGGCCACACCCCGCGCCTGGGCGAGCAACGTGACGTCCACGTTGGGCAAGGGCTCGCCGGTGCGGGACGTGACCGTGCCGCTGACGCTACCAGTCTGCGCGTGCAGCGCGGCACTGCTGCTCCACAGCAGGATCAATGCGGTGCACGCCCAGCGCGCGCAAGCCGTGTTCAAGGCTGGCTCACGTGAAAATGACTCATCGACCCTCGGCAATTTCCGCGGGAATCCTTCCAGAACCATCGCTATGTAAACCGAACCGTTTGCTTCTCGCAACATTGTTTTTCCGAGCCCGGCCCAGCCATGCCCTGCAAAGCAGCGCTATCGGCTCGTTCAGTGTAGCCGCGCCGCAGATCGTTTTGGCGCTCTGGGCAGCAAACCTGCACCCGGCTCTTGTTGCGCGTATCGTCAGTTGACACCGCCCCTCATCGGACGGAAGTTGCCGGAATCCGGCCACGCGGTACGAACCCCCACAATCACCCATGAGCCGCAACGTGAGCGACCCACGCACCGTCATCGTCACGGGTGACACGACTGTAGACTGCAACATCGCGGTGGCCGCTTCCGGCCAAGCCGGTGGCTGGCGAATGGACCAGACCTGCCGCGTCTTCCCCCGCGCGGGTGGCGCAGCGCTGCTGGTTGATCTGATCGGGGAATTGACCCACCCACTCCCCCCGGAAGCCGGCCCGTGGACGTTGCGACGCGCACTGCCCGCGCTGGCACGAAGTTCGTATTCGCTCTGGTCGCTGTTCGAATATGCCAACGGCCAGCGCGGCGAAAAGCCTGCCTGGCGACTGCGCCAACATCTGGGCCTCGACCCGGGGATGGTCCCCTTCACTGCCGATGCAGTTGGCACGTCTGACGGCGTCGACACCGACGACGTGGTGGTCATTGCCGATGATGCGCTGGGGTTCCGCAACAACCGGGATGGCTGGCCAGCAGCGCTGCGCGAAGAGCGCCGGCCGGGTTGGATCGTGTGGAAGACGTCGGCCTCGCGCTTGCCCTGGGCCATGAAAACTCTGCATTCGTGGACGTCCAGGTGCCGAATCCGACCCCGGCAGGATCTTCGAAATCTGCTCCGCGTGTTTGGACCATTCTGGAGAGCAAGTTGCCGGATGATCTGTCCGCGGTAGCCGCACGCATCGTGACTGACGGCGAAGGTGCGCTGACCGGTGAGTCGCTGGCGCGCTTCGGTTTGCTGGTTACGGCCGATCGGCGTGAGATCGAAAGTTATCGCACCATCGAAACGCGCATGCGCGAGTATTGCCTGCGCGAACGTGAGACGGCTCCCGGTGTTCGGGCCGCCCGGCTCCGGCAAGTCATTCGGCATCGAACAGATCGCCCAATCGATTCAGTCCGGTCGCATCGAAGTCCTCAAGTTCAATCTGTCTCAGCTCGATGGCCCGGCCGCATTGCGCGGTGCCTTGCATCAGCCGAGGTTATCAAAATCCACGTGCCCGCGCTCTTTGATGACGGATCCAAACAGCTCCTGGGCCGCGCCGCGAATACACCGCGCGCGTATTTCCTGTTGCCTCGTCCCGGCGGTGAAATCGATGCCGTGGCCGATTACCTGGCCAGGATTCGCAGCGACGTGCAGGTCGATTCCTGGTTTCACGTGGAGGCCGGCCGTATACGCGCAACAATTTCGTGCCCTCGCCTTCAGTTCCTCATCGTGGGCCGGGAGTGCGCGTGGGCCCTGGCAACTTCCTGAGCCTGAAGCCAGCGAGTTCGAGCAGCGTGATGTGAATGAAGAGATGGGCCGCTTCCTGGTGGACAACAGTGATGTTGTGCTTGCTTTCGATCTGTCGGGGACGAGCACGACGCTGCGCGATGACCTCGCGTACGCGCAGAGCTGCGGACGACCGATCATTCGCGTGACGGCCCTGGAGCCACTCACTATCGCACCTGAGCGCGGCCACGGTTTGAACGCCCAGTCGGTCTCGGGCATCGAGCTGTACAACGCCTGGGAAATCCAGCTCACCGGTCCCCTGGCGAAGTTCATGCGTGACACGTTTGGTAATGACGAAGGACCTGGAGTAGCGCAGCACACGCGGGACTTCACGCAGAAGCATCTGGCTCCCCACTTCGTTCGGGCGGACGCCATCGCCATGTTCTAACAGCGAGCTTACCATCGCTCGGGTTTGCTGGTCTACGTGTTGTCCGTGCTGGCGGTCGCTTTGCTCGCCTTCGGATCGCTCGTGCACGCCTTTGCATCGTTTGCGTTCTTTTTCGAGCTGCTCTTGCTGATTATGGTGGTGTACATCATTCGACGAGCCCACAGTCAGCGCTTGCACAAGAAATGGATCGAGAGCCGATTCCTGGCCGAGCGTTTGCGCCACGCCGTCTTCGTGGCCGCGTGCGGGGAACCGGCCACAAGATATCGACACTGGAGGGCGGTCTCACGTTTCTGGCCCTGGTGCTGCCTGCAGCGGGCGCGTCCCTCGGCGGGTTCCGCGCACCGCGAGTACTCGCGACTCAGCAAACGCAGCCGCAACATGGCCACTGGCCTGCGCGACATCGAGCAGCGCCTGGGCAACGTGCGCTCTCCCGAAGCGCTGAAAGCATTCGTGCGCGGCTCGAGGCCTGGATGGTGCGCGAGGTGCAGGACTGGCTGATGTTGATGGGGCCGACCAAGCTGGAAGCGCCTCTGGGTTAGCGGACCACATCGGCGAGGCAACCTATTGAAAACCGATCACCAGCAATCGTTGGTGCACGAGATTCATAGTCGCCCCATCCGCTCCCGACTCGCCCACGATCCGCGCGGCCCCTACCATCCGATCCCGCCCGCTCCCGCCCCCGCTCCCGATCCCCGCTCCCGAGGGTCTTCCCGATCCCGCTCCCGATCCCGTTCCCCGATTCCCGAATCCGTTCACCCCACCCTATCTTGTCGGTCATGAGACACTACTTCCCGCTTCTCCTGATCCTGCTGCCCGTGACTGCTCACGCCCAGCGTCCCGCTTCCATGGCCGGCCGCAGCGCCGTGTATGCGCCCAACGGCATTGTGGCCACCAGTCAGCCGCTGGCCACGGCTGCCGGCCTGGCCGTGTTGCAGAAGGGTGGCAATGCCATTGATGCCGCGGTGGCCGCTGCAGCTACACTCAGCCTGGTCGAGCCGCACATGACCGGCATGGGCGGCGACCTCTTTGCCATTGTCTGGTCTGCACGCGATCGCAAGCTCTATGGCCTGAATGCCAGCGGTCGCAGCGGCTCGCTCATGACACGTGAGGAGCTGGTCAAGCGCGGCCGACGCGGCATTTCAGGTGTCGAGTCCATCACGGTGCCGGGTGCGCTCTCCGGCTGGCAGGCGCTGCTCGAGCGGTTCGGCACGCTCAAGCTGGCCGATGTGCTGGCGCCCGTTATTGCCCACGCCGAAAACGGCTTCCCGGTCACACCGATCATTGCGCGTGAGTGGCAGGCGGAAGAAGACGAACTCCGGCGCGATCCGGGTGCCGCCGCAACCTTCCTGCTCGCGGGCCAGCGCGCACCCCGGTCCGGAGACTGGTTCCGCAATCCGGACTACGCGCGCACCCTGCGATCGATCGCTAGCGGCGGTCCGGGCGTCTTATATGGTGGGGAGCTGGGACGTCGCGTGGCCGATCACCTGCAGCAGCAGGGTGGCTTCATCACGCTCGCGGATCTGCAACGTCACGCGGTCGAATGGATCGATCCGATTTCGGTGCCGTTCCGCGGCTATCAGTTGTGGGAATTGCCGCCCAACGGACAGGGCATAGCGGCGTTGGAGATGTTGCGCATTCTCGATGGTTACGATCTGAAGTCGATGGGCCACAACAGCGCGACGTATCTGCACCATTTGATTGAAGCCAAGAAGCTGGCCTACGCCGATCTGGAGGAGTTTGTTGCCGACCCGGCCACTATGCGCATCAAGCCGAGCATGTTGTTGGATGACGGCTTCATCGCGTCTCGCCGCAAACAGCTCGATCCCAACCGTGCGGCCGAGCGCGTCGATCCCGGTGCGCCCATCACGGCCAGTGAGACCATCTATCTCACGGCCACTGATGCACAGGGCAATATGATCTCATTCATCAACAGCCTGTACTCCGCATTTGGATCGGGCGTGGTCGTGCCTGGCACGGGCTTCGCGCTGCAGAATCGCGGCTCCGGCTTCACCCTGGAGGAAGGCCACGTCAATGTAGTGGCGCCTCGCAAACGGCCCATGCATACCATCATTCCAGCTTTTGTTACCCGCACCGACAATGGCGTAGAAGAGCCCTTCATGAGCTACGGTGTAATGGGCGGTGCCATGCAGCCGCAGGGTCACGTGCAGGTGCTGCTCAATCTGCTCGTGTTTGGCATGGACATTCAGCAGGCCATCGATGCCGCGCGCTTCCGTCACACAGCCGGCCGCCGCGTTGCGTTGGAGAGTGCTGTTGGTGATGACGTGCGCCGTCAATTGACGGCGCTCGGTCACGAGATCACGCCGGAAGCGTCTTTGAATGCCTTTGGTGGCGCGCAGGCGATCCTGAAACTGATCAAGGGCTGGGTTGCTGGCTCTGACCCACGCAAGGATGGCATGGCCGCGGGCCATTGATGAAGGACCGCTTCGTTCTCCGCTTGTTTCTGCTGTGGGTAGTTGCGTGCGGGCGTGCTCAGCCGCAGCTGGGTACGCTCCAGCCGGCGTCGGATTCAACTACCGTGACGGTGGCCGTTCCACCCGCAGTGCCGGCGCCACCCGCAGTGCCTCATCCGCCGGCACTGCTGCGCGAGTTTCGCGGCGTTTGGGTCGCAACTGTAGGCAATCGCGATTGGCCATCGCGGCCCGGCTTGCCGGTTGACGAACAGAAAAACGAGCTCATCCGGATTCTTGATACGGCGCGGCGGCTCAACCTGAATGCTGTGGTCTTTCAGGTGCGTCCAGCCGCCGACGCATTCTATGCCTCCACGCTCGAGCCCTGGTCAGAATATCTCATGGGCCAGATGGGCCGCGCCCCGGATCCCGCTTACGATCCGCTCGAGTTCGCCATCAATGAAGCGCACAGGCGCGGACTCGAATTACATGCCTGGTTCAATCCGTATCGGGCTCGTTTTTCCAATCCGCGTTTGCCGCCCGCCGCAATGCACATCAGTCGCACCCGGCCCGACCTGGTCAGGCCCTACGGACAGTTTCTCTGGATGGACCCGGGCGAGGTTGCTGTGCGCGAGCACGCTCTCGCCGTGATTGCCGACGTAGTGCGACGTTATGACATCGATGGCGTGCACATTGACGACTACTTCTATCCTTATCAGCAGCGCGACCGCAACAATCGCCTCATTCCATTTCCTGACGATGTGAGTTGGGCTCGCTATCGGCAGCGGGGCGGTGAATTGTCGCGCGATGATTGGCGGCGCAGCAACGTGGACCTGTTTGTCGAGCAGTTGTATACGCGCGTCAAAGCCATCAAGCCGACCGTGAAGGTCGGCATCAGTCCATTCGGCATCTGGCGCCCGGGACACCCACCCTCCGTGGTCGGATTGGATGCGTACACCGAGATCTACGCGGACGCCCGCAAATGGCTGCGTGCCGGTTGGGTGGACTACATCGTGCCGCAATTGTACTGGCGCCACACGGCGCCCGAACAAAGTTACGTGCAGCTACTGCGCTGGTGGGTCGGGCAGAATGAGATGCATCGCCATGTCTGGGCCGGCAATGCACCCTATCGGGTTGCCAGCGGCGCGCAGAGTTGGCCGGCGCGCGAAATCATAGAACAAATCGAATTGACGCGGGCCGAGCCGGGCGCCACCGGTAACATCCACTTCAGCATGGCTGCGTTCCTGAACAATCGCGGCGGCCTGGCCGATACCCTGACACTGGCCTCCTACGCACAAACCGCTGTGGTGCCGCGCTCGGTATGGCTGGATGCCGAGCCGCCACCCGAGCCGATTGCGCGCATCGAACCGCACTGGTTGCTCTGGGCCACCCTCGCCATGGAGCCGGCACCGGGCGAACCACCCTTCCTCTGGGCGATCCGTGTGCGCTTCGGGGATGAATGGCTCTCTGAGGTGATGCCTGCGCTTCAGCGGCGCTACTTGGTGCCGCGCAGAAACATCTTCCGCCTGCCCGATGAGATTGCCATCTCCGCCATCGATCGCAACGGCAACGAGAGCGACCTGGTCCGCTTGGATGTGAAGCGCTAACGCATCGCCGAGCGCAGCGCCTCATTTTCCCGGCCCGCTTTGACCCGCCTCAACCCGCACGTTCCGGTTCACCCCTTTCAACCCGAATCATCCCGGGTCATCCGGTTCATCCGAATCATCCGGTTCATCCGAATCAATCCGGTTTACGATTTTCCACGATCGTCCTCATCGTCATGCTGTTCCGGTAGCAATTCGAATTCTGCGCCGCCGCTGGTTGCGTTCCCGAACTTGGGTGCAGTCACGCCATCGATGGTTGTGCGCGGCGGTTCGTGCCGTTCCACATCGTTGCTGCCCCGAACCGTGCGGGTCGAGCCCAGGAATTGAGCCGGGTTGGATTCGAATCGATCGCGACAGGTTGACGAGCAGAAGTAATAACGTTCGGTGCCGTGCAGTGACTCGGCTCCGGCCTGATGCGATTCGACAATCATACCACAAACAGGATCCACGTATTGCATGATCGTGCCCTCTCGTTGAATGGCCAATGGGAACGGGAGCATGACCAATGCCAGGCTGGAGGAGCGGCGCGCCGAGCGGGCCATCGGCTGGTAGCATTTGCCGATCCAAAAAAGAGGAGCAGGCGGTGGCCGTCTGCTCCTCGCAGTTCTGAAGAATCAGACCGGGGTTAGGCGGCGCCGGATTGCGCGGGCGCGGGTAGCCAGGAGCGGTCGGGCACGCGCTCGCTGGCCGGGGCTCCTCGCCGTTGGCGCCGGATGATCCGGGAGCTGCAGGCCACGGCTTCGCAGCCCACGCGGCGGGCAATCCGTTTCCAGGCCGTGCCGTG
>JBOHRF010000077.1:0-18769 GCA_050732575.1 Longimicrobiales bacterium | reverse complement strand
CACATGCCGGGAGGCACTGCAGAGATCGAGATTTCCACGGACTACCAGGTAAAGTTGCGCGCGCCTGCACAAATCATTCTGGAAGGCAGTGTGCGGGCAGAAGTTGCGGCCGGATGGTAGCCGGTGGATATGCTTTGTGGATGCAACGGATTAACTCCGTTCCGTTCGTTTACGTCTTGACCCGCAGTGTCAACGCCATGGCCGCCAGGAAGACCAGGCCGTTGGGTAGCCAGGCGGCCAGGTTGGGATCCAACGTGCCCGTCGAGCCGGCGGCGCCGAATATACGGAACAGCATCAGATAAACGATGGTGATGCCGAGTGAAATACCAATCCCGTAAGCGGGTCCTCCGCGCTGCGTACTGTTGGCCAGAGGCGCGCCGAACAACACGATGATCAAGGTTGCGACCGGAATGGCGATTTTCTGGGCGCGCTCGACCATCAACTCGAGCGGACTGCTGCCCGATCGAATTTTTGTTTCAATGAACTGGCTGAGCTCACGGTAGCGCATCTCATCGGTGTCTTTGGGCTGAGCCAGCAATTGCTGGGGTGTTTCCTGGAAGCGGCGCGAGATCAGTTCCCGGAATTCGAAGTGTCGCTCTTCCTCGCCGTAGAGCAGACGCAGGGTGCCGTGCCGTGCGGTCCAGCCGCGGACCGAATCGTAAACTGCGTCCTGCGCTTTGACGTAGAGCGATGGGATGCTGGGTTCGTCGCCTTCCCGTTCCACGACCAGGCCGGTGATGACCTGGCCTTCCAGGTCAATGCGGCGGATGGCGAACACGTAGCCATCCTGTCCGAGATAGACAAAATCGGTACGCGCGAAGTTTTCGTTTCCGCCGCGCTCCAGCAGGCGTGTCCGCATGCGCGTCGTGATAGGCACGAGCTCGGAGAGACCGAGGGCAACCAGGGTCAGCAACACGCCGAGAATGGGCAGGGGCGCCAACAGTCGCCAGAAGCTGATGCCGCCCGCTTTGGCTGCTGACAACTCCGAGTGACGTGTCATGTTGTTGACGGTGAACACGGTGCCGATCAGCGATGCAATGGGGAAGGAGTAGAGCACGAACAGGGGAAAGTGGTAGACATAGCTGAGAGCCACGGCTTCAGGTGTGATGCTGCGATCCATGTAGCGGTCGAGGTTGTCGGTCAGATCGCCCAGCACGAATAGAAGCGGTGCGGCCACGGCGAAGAGCAGAAACAGCCGCGTGAACTCACGCGCAACATATCGATCCAGAATGCGAATCACGCGCGTCTCCGGCGCGGCCGGCCCAGGAATTCACGGAATGCCAGCCACCAGTCGATCCAGCCGCCTCCACGGGCAGTGGAGGTTTCCCGGCCGATGCGCAGCATGCCCCACAGGCTGAATAACAGGAAGAGCAGGTTGGGCGCCCAGGGACCCCAGAAGGGCGACACTTTGCCGCGATCACCCAGGCTTTCGCCGACGATCAGCGAAATGTAGTAAATGCCGAAGATCAGGAGCGACACGGCGATCACCATGCCCACGCCGCCGCGCGGGAAGCGCACAGCCAGAGGTGCGCCCAGAATCACGAAGACGATGCAAGCAAACGGAATGGCGAACTTCTTGTGCCATTCCACCTGGTAGCGGTTCATGCGCTGCCGTTCTGATTCGGCGCGCGATTCCAGGACTCTCATTTCGAGCGCAGCCCGACGTACGGCGCCATCCGTGACGCCGGCATTGGGCCCGCTGTCAAGCACTTGCTTGACTGCGGTGGCATTCTGGCGCGCGGCCTCGTCCACTATGCGCTGCAGCTCCTTACGCGCCGAATCAACCTGCGCCGCCAGCATGGTAAGGCCCATCTCGCGGTCGCTGCGATAGCTGTCTTCGGTATTGCGCTCCAGCTCGTTGCCCACGCCTTCCAGCTCGAGCATTTGACGTTTGAAAAACACACGTTGGAAAGCGAGCGGATCCGTCTCTCGCAGCTCGTGCACCCGGCCGTCGTACAGCATCAGGAACAGATTCGTTTGCTCCCGGTTAAAAGCCATCCGACCGCTATCCGCATATACGGTCCGGTCGCGCCCGGGTACACTCATATCGTAGATCACCACGTCGGTCAGACGATTCGTGGCCGGATCAATGTCCGCGGCCTGCAAGTAGTAGCGCGTGCGCAAGTCCTCCGTCTGAATGTTGTTAATGAGCTGTTCCTTCATGGTGAAGACCGGACTCTTCCGGGCAATGTCGATCAGCAGTGTCTTGAGATAGTGATTGGTCTCGGGCAGGATCCGGTCATTGAAATAGACCATGAACGTCCCCAATGCGGTGCCCATCAGGATCAATGGTACCAGCAATCGGCGCAGGCTCACGCCACTGGCTTTCAGTGCCGTGATCTCATTATCGGCGGTCAGTTGACTGAATGCGTACAGCACCGAGACCAGCACGGACATGGGCAGCGTGAGTGCCAGGATGTGGGGCAACGAGAACGCAAACACCTCGAGGATCACGCGCAGCGGGAGCCCTTTGCCTGCCAATTCCTCAAACCGGCGTGCGACTACGTTAACGAAGAGCAGACTGGTCAGGACCGTGAGGGAAAAGAAAAACGGGCCGACATGCAGGCGCAGGAAGTAGCGCGTCATGATGCTCATGATGGCCTCGTCAGCCGTCCGAATTGAGGACCGAATCTGGGGCCGGCACGCGCCCCTACAGAATCGTGTAAGTGATTAGTATATTTCATGCTTACCAGTGTTACAAGCGCGCAAGCGGCAGTCCCGGAATTGCGTTGAAATCGGCACCATCATCCAGTTCGAGCGAGCAGCCTACAGGGTCCGCTGAACGGCCCGCGCCGGTGCGTGTAGCCCACCGACGCACGGCGGCGGGTTTTTTCGCGCTGACTCTGGCCGTAATACTGCCATGGCTCATGACTGGGGCGTCTTCTGCCCAACAGTTGACGTTGCCGTCGCCTGCCCGAGCAGACAGCAATCGCATCGCACTGGGCCTGGGCCGTGTGACCATGCCATTTGCCATCGACCTGACGCCGACATCGGGTCCCCGAGAGTACTTCCTGCGTCAGCCCTTCACGAGCTGGGTCGATGAGTGGTACAGCAGCGCACGCAGCCATCTGGAACGACAGCCCGAAGTGCTACTGCGCAAAGCATGGTCGGGTGCTTTACCGGCCTCGCCGCGCGCGGATGCGGTTGCCCTGGCGGCTCCAGCGGTCGCGGCACGTGATACCGCGGAGCGTACTTCCGGGGTCCTCCCTGGCCGCTTGAGCCAGTTTGCCGACATTGGCATGGTCGTGAAGGGAAGGGCCGAGCTGGGTGGTGCCTGGACGAAATTCGCGCCTTGCGATCCGGGCCTGCATCTGAACTGCAGCCCGAGCCTGTTTCCGCAGCTCAAGCCCGACATGCAGTTCGGCGTCCAGGTGGCGGGCACCATTTCGGATCGCATCCACGTAAACGTGGACTACGACCAGACGCGCGAGTTTGATGCGGCCAACAACATCAATGTTTTCTATCAGGGTTTTGCTGATGAGGTGCTGCAGCGCGTCGAGGTAGGCGATGTCTCGATTCGCCTACCCGCATCCCGGTATCTGACGCAGGGCATTCCGGCGGGCAATTTTGGATTCAAAGCCACGGGCCAGCTGGGGCCCCTGGAATTCCAGACCGTTTTTGCACAGCAGCGCGGTGATGTGACCACGCGCGAGTTTCGGCTGGGTGGCCTGGGCAATCAACAGGGTCTGGTGCAGGATGCCCAGCTGATGCTCGATGATGCCGACTACGTGGAAGGCCAATTCTTCTTCCTGGTTGATCCGGACAGTTTGTTCAGTGCGACGGGACCGCGGCACGTCGATGTGCTTGCTCTGCGTCCTGGTGACGCGCCATCCTCTCTGCGACCGGCCCGCGGCGGTCAGATCCAGGTGTACCGCGACGAACGCATCAACCTCAACAATCCACAACAGCAGGGGCAGCCCGGCTATTTCCTGGCCAACGCCGAGGCCGGCAACATCCGCGTGTCGGGCCTGTTCCGTCGACTGATCGCCGACGATCAGTATGTCGTGCATCCGAGCGGGCTCTGGATCATGCTGCGCGCGCCGCTGCGTGCGGACGAGCAGCTGGCCATCAGCTACATCACCGAATCAGGCGACACGATTGGCGCCATCAATGCCGAACTCACACCGGCGGGTGACAGCACGCCGCGTCTGCGTTTGCTGCGCGGCGCTGTTTCCACGCATCAACCAGGCGCAGCAACCTGGGACTATGAGATGCACCAGGTCTATCGGCTGGACAGCTCGAACAATGTCGAGTTGAACAGCATCGAGCTTAAGTTGTCACTTGGTGAACTCTCCGGTGGCAGTACGTTCAAAGATGTGAATGGTGTACCGCTCACCTTCCTGCGGCTGTTTGGACTGGATGAAGATGCACCGGTCGATCAGCTCGACATGGCGCAGATCTATCAACCGGGACGCGATGCCTTCGGCAGCAGCACAGGATCGGCCGGCCGATCGGGTGTGGCCGGCACCTATGTAATCTTTTCCACGCTGGAGCCTTTTGCCCGGCCGGGTCCCGTTCCCAGTGCGCGGCTCAGTGCCGCCCAGGCAGCGGCCGTGCTGGGCACCGACGCCAACGCCGCCATCTATGACAATCCGGATCCGGTTACGCGCGAGAGTGCGGGTCGCTACCGGCTGAACTTCAAGTACCGACTCAAAGTCGAGGGACTGATGGAGTCCTTCAACCTGGGCGCGTTCGGCATTCGCGAAGGAAGTGAGCGGCTCTTTCTGGGTGAGAAGGCGCTGCAGAGCGGGGTCGATTACACAATCGACTACGAAATCGGCACGGTTACCCTGAATGATGCGCAGTCCCTGTTTGCGTCCAATCCTGAGGGCCAGATACGCGCCACCTGGGAGCAGAAGTCGCTCTTCCAGATCGCACCCACCAGTGTGTTTGGTCTGAACGCCCGTGCAGCACTCGGCCGGCGCGGCGAACTCAATTTCGTGGGACTCTACCAATCGGAAGGCAGCATCATCTCGCGTCCGCAAGTGGGCGTGGAGCCGGGTTCAGTCGTGCTGGGCGGAGTCAGCGGCCGCCTGGATCTGGGCGGCTACGCGCTCGACCGCATGCTATCCAACATTCCGGGTCTTCGACTCGGTGCGCCTTCGGCCGTGACGCTGAGTGGTGAGCTGGCGCTCTCCGTGCCCAATCCTAACACACGCGGCGAAGCCTACCTCGATGACTTCGAGGCCACCGACGAATTGCCCCTGCCCACACATCGGCGCCAGTGGAAACTGGGATCACGGCCAGAAACCAATGAGCACGCTACCGCAGAGCTGCCCATGGTGCTCGACGCGGCCAGCGCCATCAACCTGGTTTGGCAACACGACATTCTGCAGAACGGCAACGTGACCGGTACCTTTTTCCCGCGCGAGATCGATCGCCAGATCGTTATTGCCGGCAACGAACTGCCCGAGCCCGTTCTGTGGCTCACGTTCGGGGATAGCACGCCCAATACGGTTGGCCGACGGTGGCGCTCCATGACCACGGTGCTGTCCACGACTGGCCGCGACCTGAGCCGCTCCGAGTATCTGGAGTTCTACATGTGGTCGAGCGCGGTGCGCGGTCAGACTCTGGTCATCGATATCGGTCAGTTGAGTGAGGATGCCTTCTATTTCGATGAGGATGAACAGACCACGGGCACCTACCCGAATGGCGAGCGTTGGGGTCTTGCTATTCTGGACCAGGAGGCCAACCTGGCGCGGCGCGAAGTTTGGGGCACCGACAAGGATGAGCGCGGTCTCTGGAATCGGACCTGCGAAGCCAACCTGCAACAGCAGTATGCGCAGGGTGATCCGGACGCCAATTGCGCGCGCAAGAACGGCGAGCCCGACAGCGAAGATCTGGATGGCAATGGCTTCCTGGATGGCAACGACCAGGCACACTTCCGTTTCGTGATACCGCTCGATGATTCGCCCGCCAACCCGTTCCTGGTGCGCGATACATCGGCCACACACACGCGCTTTCGCCTGTTTCGCGTGCCGCTGCGCACGGCGGGCCGTGGGGTCAACGGCGCAACAGATGCCACCTGGCGTTTCATCAAACATCTGCGCATGACCGTGGCATCACCCATGGTCAATGCAGCCAATGCACCGGTTCTGTTCGAGAACTACGTGCTGGCGCGCATGCGCGTTACCGGCTCGCGTTGGACCAAACGCGATATCAACGGCATCATGCAGGGACCGCTCACTGATGTGCCTGCTGCCGGCGCCACGGCCGACATGCTGCAAGTCGGTCCGGTGAGTCTGCTCAATGACTCCGATTATGCACCGCCGGCGGGCGTGACCAACGAACTGCAGGATCCGTCCACACGCTTTGGCTCGAGCGGCGTGGAATTCAATGAAAAGGCGTTGCGGCTGGATTATCAGCGGCTGGCGCCGGGTCAGCGTGCCGAAGTGTACTTCCGGTACCCGCAACAATCGCGCGGCTTTCTGGCCTACCGGCAGTTGCGTTTGTGGGCGCTGCCGCGCTCCGGCAACTGGGGTCCGGCAGGCGATCTGCGCTTCCAGGTGAGAGTGGGCAACGATGCGCGCAACTATTACCTCTATCAATCGCGTCTGACACCGCCCATCACGGGTCCTGTGAATCCTGCGGATTGGCTGCCCCAGATCGTAGTTGAGTTCGACCGCTGGTTCGAGCTGCGCGAACAGGCCACGCTGTTGCTCGAATCGGGTGCCGCACCGCCCGGCCAGCCCGTGGTGCTGTGGAGCGCAGACAGCGCATATGCGGTGGTGCTGGAAGACCGGGCGCGTGCCCCCAATCTGTCCGCCACGCGCGAGTTGTCCTTTGCCGTATTCAATGCCGGGAACACCACTGCGCTGGGCCAGGTGTGGATTGATGACATGCGGTTGAGCGGCGCGTTCCGGGATCCCGGCATGGCCGGCTCGTTCACCATGGATGTGCGCGGTGGCGATTTCCTGAACGCCAGCATCACGTATGCAAACCAGAGTGCCGTCTTTCGTCAGCTGAATCAGGATGCCCGCTACCTCAGCACGGGCGAGGTCAGCGTGACCAGCACGGCGCAATTGGGCCAGCTGACGCCCGGCGGCTGGGGACTCGATCTGCCACTCAGCGTCACGCACACACGCAGCGGTCAGGATCCGCTGTTTCTGGAAAACAGCGACGTCCGTGCGCAGAACCTGACCGGACTTCGTGAGAGCGGTGCGGATGCTACGCGAGTATCGCTGTCGTTGCGCAAGCGCACGCCATCGGCCAACCCGATCGTGGGTGTGCTCATTGATGGTCTGGCCCTGCGCGTGGGCTACAACAAGGCAGACAACAGCACGGTGACCACGCGGGCGCAAGCCAATGGCTTTGATGGCGGCATCAGCTACGCGCGCGACCTGGCGCCGCGCACGGTACCGGCCGTGCCGGGATTGCTGCAGGGTCTGCTGCGCGCGCTGGCGCCGGCCCGTATGGAAGAGAGCGACTTCTTCAAGCGTCTGGCCGGATCTCGCCTGCGCTGGACGCCGGAGCGCATCGTGATGGGCAGTGCTTATTACAAGCAGGAGCGGCGCAGCTTCCAGTACGATCGCGTGCTCGAGCTGGACAATGATTCCACGCGTTCCATCGAGTCGCCGCGTCACGGGCTGGAGAACGATGCATCGATCAGCTTTTTGCCCTTCGAGGCGCTGCGTGCCACCATCAGCCTGCGCTCGTCGCGCGATCTGTTAGCCACGGACCGAGCCAGCAATCAAACGCTCGAGCGGAATGCCATTGCGGCCGCGCGCTCCCGATTGAGCGGCATCGACATTGGCTGGGAGACCCAGCGCAGCCTGAGCAGCGAGTTGAGCTTCCGTCCCGAAATCGCGCCCTGGCTGCGGCCCGCGTTCAACTATTCGGCCCGCTTTGGCACGGATCGACATCCATCGTACCTGGAGGCGCGGCCGGATTCCACTGCGCTCATGCAGCGGCGCTTCCAGGCCGAGCGCTCGCTCAATCGGGCATTGTTGTTCGAGCCCGCCGGATTGTTGCGCGCGCTTTATGCGCTGCCCGAACAGGGCACGGACAGCCTGCTAGCCGCACGAGCGGCCCTCACGCGCTGGACCTACGCATTGGCGAACACGCTCCGCCCGATCGAGCTGAACTGGAATGCGTCCCTGGGATCCCAATTCGAGCGCGAATTGTCGCAACCAGGTCTGGCTTATCAGGTGGGATTGGGCGGCTTTGATGCGTACCGGCTAATCGGCGGTGACACTGCGGTTTTCGTGAATGCACGCTCCGCCTTTACCGCTCGCAGTGCCTTGCGCCTGCCGCTCAATGCCGAGCTGGATGCAACGTTCGAAGAGAACACGATTGATGCGGTAGACCAGCGCGGCGGAAATCGTCAACAGGTCGATCGGCGTTGGCCACAGTTGCATTTGAACTGGAGCCGTCTGCCGCTGCCCGCCTTTCTCGATCCCATCATCGTGACGGGCACCTTGCGGGCCGGCATCGAGAACTCCCGCCAGCACAGCTTGTTGGGTGGCTTTTCCGATCAGGAGCGGGGTGGCCGGGAAACGCGCATCCCGGTCGGCCTGGTGGTGGGGTTTGCCAACGGTTTTTCGGCCCAATACACGGGCGCGCTGAGCACGGGCACGAGCACGGATCCAACCGGAGACGCCGAGCAGTCGGGTTCCGACCACACCTTGCAGCTGGGTGGGCTGTTTCAGCCGCCCGAGTCGTGGCGCGAACGCCTGAACGGCCCCATCACGCTCAACCTCACGCTGAAGCAGACCTCGCAACGCAATTGTCGGTTCCAGAGCATATTGGTAGTTGCCGAGGAGGCAACCAGCTGCATTCGTTTCATCGATTTCCGGAACCGAACGGCCAACCTGGTGGTCGAAAGTACGGTGCGCGACCTGCGCGTCGGATTGCAGATGAGCTATTCCTCGCGCCAGAGCTTCGTGGGGACGCATAATGGAACCAGTCAGTTTCAGATCGGCCTGTTCGGCAATTTCGAAATGAAAGCCGGTCGCGCGCTCCAGCCAGCCGGGTTGCGGTGATGACGCAGCGACGTGCCAATGGCCACAGTCGACGAGAGGGGTGGCATATGGGTGTCTGGATAGCACTTCTGGTTCTGCCCCTGGTTTCATGCACGGGCAGTGGCGGCAACGGAAACGGCGGTGGGTCGGGGGCAACGGCCTCTACGGCCCCACCCTTTTCGACGGACAGCGCGTGGGCCTATCTGCAGAAGCAAGTATCCTTCGGTCCGCGCGTGCCGGGTACGGCCGGTCACGCTGCGCAGCTTGCGTGGATGCAGGAATTCCTGCGTGCCCGCGCTGATACGCTAATCGTGCAGCCGTTCACGCACACGCACAGCCGCAGTAATGACAAGATCACAATGTCCAACTTATTTGCCCGCTTCAACCCGGGCGCCGATGTGCGTGTGTTGCTGATCGCACACTGGGACACGCGGCCACAGGCCGATCAGGACGAAGATCCGGAAAAGCAGAAACAACCCATCCAGGGCGCCAACGATGGTGCGAGCGGCACGGCTGTCCTGCTGGAACTTGCCAATGTCCTGAATCGCCATTCTCCGACGATTGGCGTCGACCTACTCTTTGTCGATGGAGAAGACTATGGGCCTGATGGCACGGACATGTACCTGGGCGCAACCCACTTTGCCGGCAATCTGCCGAACGGTTACAAGCCCATGTATGGCATCTTGCTCGATATGATTGCCGATGCAAACCCGGTGTATCCGCAGGAAGGAAACTCGCGCGACCTGGCGCCCGAAGTCCTGGAGCGCGTGTGGCGCACTGCCGAGCAGATTGGACTCGGCCACTACTTCCCGCGCCGGCCGGGCGGCTATGTGAGCGATGATCACTTGCCGCTCAACCGCGCCGGCATCCGCACCATAGACATCATCGACTTCGAATTCGGCCCGGGCAACGCATACTGGCACACGGCCGAGGATGTGGTAGCCAACACCTCACCGCGTGGCCTGGAAGCGGTAGGTCGAGTCATCACGGAGCTGATCTACCGCGGCGGTTAATCCGCTCGACTGTTGCATCTGCATCGGCCGCATCAGCCAGATCCACCAAGTTCACGGGATGCGTATGAAGCTCGCGCCGGCCGAAGCAAAAGCCATCAAGTTCGTTCTGCTCCTGATTGTGCTGTCTGCCTTTGCGCGGTGGAGTCGGCGTCCCGCGCCGATCCAGGTCGAGCAGGGACGCACACCCGCCATTGAAGCTGCTGCGCTCTCATCCGCACCAACCGCGCGCAACCTGCGCCGTGGTCTCATCGATCCCAACACAGCGTCATTGCAGGAATTGGAAGCGCTGCCCGCCATAGGCACCGCCACGGCGCGCAAGATCATTGCGCAGCGACCATACGCAAACCTGGAGGATCTTGCGCGCGTGATCGGCCGGAAGCGCGCGCAAAGCCTGGCCAAACGATTGACGCTGCATGGGCCGTTGCTGGCAGCGGCGCCCGCCTCGCCTGCCGTGGCCTCGGTCATCGATCTGAACCGCGCTTCAGCAGAGGAACTGGAACGCATATCCGGCATTGGACCAGGTCTGGCCAAACGACTCCTGGCCGCGCGGGATTCGCAGGGAGGTTTCCGGTCCTGGGACCAGGTTGATGCTGTATCCGGCGTGGGGCCGGCACTGTTGAAAAAACTTAAGGCGGCTTCCACGCTTTGATCGTCGCACTTCTGGCCCGGTTGCGCCGCCGATTTCGGGCCGAACCCCCAAGCCATTGGTCCAAAACGTTCTATGGCATTTCGTTTGACAGTTGGCCGGGCCGGGGACGGGTCCAGGGTCAACGGCTAACTTGCTCAAGATGCTGAAAAACGATAACTTAGCGCCCTCTCCCCGCAGGCTCAGCAGGCTCCCCCCCCAATACCAGAGGTTTGTCCAGACGCTATGGCGACCGCAACGGCCGCGTCCGACCGTATTGGTGACATCCTCATACGCGAGCGACTGATCACGCCCGAACAGCTGCAGGCCGCGCTGGTGGACGCGAGGCAGTCGAATACGCGTGTTGGCTACTCTCTGATCAAGCTCGGCTTCATCGCTGAAGCCGAATTGACCCGCACCCTGGCACGCCAATACCGCGTGCCAGCCGTCGACCTCGAAAAGGTCAACGTCGACGCCAAAATTCTGAAGCTGGTTGCGCCCGAGCTGGCCCATAAGCACCTCGTCCTGCCGCTCAGGCGAGTGGGCCGCATGCTCACTATCGCCATGGCGAACCCCATCGATGTGGCCGCTATTGACGCGCTCAAGTTCGCCACCCGGCACGACATCGAACCCGTGGTGGTGGGCGAGTACACGCTGCGCCAGCAGCTCAATCGCTACTATCCGGAGGCAGCGGAAGCAGCCGAAGCCGAACGTCAGAACCTGCAGTCACTGCTGGACCAGATCGACGCGGAAGACCTCGAGGTCATTGAAGAGACGGAAGAGGAGCTCAGCGGCGCGGCCCTGGCACAGGCTGTGGAAGACGCCCCCGTAGTCAAGCTCATCAACGGTATTCTCACCGATGCCGTGCACAGAGGCGCATCGGACGTTCACATCGAGCCGTACGAAAAAGAGGTTCGCGTTCGCTACCGCATTGACGGCGTGCTCAAGGAAATGATGAAGCCGCCGCTCAAGATGCGACCGGCCCTCACCTCGCGCATCAAGATTCTGGCATCCCTGAACATTGCGGAGCGGCGCGTACCGCAAGATGGCCGTATCAAGATGAAGATGAAGAACCGGGTGGTCGATTTCCGCGTGTCCACGCTGCCCGTCATCTTCGGCGAAAAGATCGTGCTGCGTATTCTGGACAAGGGCAACCTGACGTTCGACCTGCGCAATTTCGGCTTCGAGCCCAGAGCGTTGAACGACTTCATGAGCGCCATCCTGAATCCCTACGGCATGGTGCTGGTCACCGGACCCACCGGTTCGGGCAAAACCACTACCCTGTACTCGGCCCTCTCCCGCGTAAACACGGAAGAGGTCAACATCATGACGGCCGAAGACCCGGTCGAGTACAACATCTACGGCATCAACCAGGTGCTGGTGCGCAACGAAGTGGGGATGACGTTTGCCGCTGCGTTGCGCGCCTTCCTGCGCCAGGACCCCAACATCATCATGGTCGGTGAAGTGCGCGATATCGAGACCGGCGGTATCGCCATCAAAGCCGCATTGACCGGTCACCTGGTCTTTTCCACGCTGCACACGAATGACGCGCCATCCACCATCACGCGTCTCATCGACATGGGCCTGGAGCCCTTCAACGTAGCGGCCGCGCTCAATTGTGTGACCGCCCAACGACTGGTACGCCGGATCTGCTCGAAGTGCAAACACGAGCACAAGTACACCGACGAGTTCTTTGAAGCCGCCAACATTCGGGGCGAGGATCGCAAGAAAACGTATTGGAAGGGTCGCGGCTGCGACATCTGCAACGACACCGGTTACAAGGGACGTTGCGGTTTGTACGAGGTTATGGCCATGTCGACTGAAATGCGCCGCTGCATCATGCGCGGGGCCAGCTCCGACGAACTGCGCGACCAGGGTCTGTCCGAGGGCATGCTCACACTACGCATGGATGGACTGATCAAGGCTCAGCGCGGGGATACTACTCTCGAAGAAGTAATCAAGGAGACGGCTGCGATATGAGCACGACCATGACCGGTGCGTCCAGTCAGGCGCCACCGACCGGAACACTTCCTGTCAACCTGCGTGCGCTGCTCGAAGAAATGATCAAGCGCGGCGCCAGCGACTTGCACATCACGGCGGGCGAGCGGCCCAAGTTCCGCATTGATGGTGACATTGTGAATGCATCGACGGACTATGTCCTGACACCCAAGGACACTCTGGCCATCGGCTATTCGATTTTGACGGAAGCCCAGAAGAAGCGCTTCGAAGTGGAGGACGAGCTGGACTTCTCGTTCGGCATCCAGAACCTGTCACGCTTCCGCGGCAACGTCTTCAAGCAGCGGCAGTGTGTCTCCATGGTGGTTCGTCAGATTCCGTTCAACATCAAGACGGTCGAACAGCTCGGCTTGCCACCCATCATCACGAAGATGGCAGAACGGCCGCGCGGCCTCGTGTTGGTAACCGGCCCGACCGGCTCGGGCAAGTCCACCACGCTGGCCGCCATGCTGGACAAGATCAATCGGGAGGAGCGTGGTCACATTCTGACCGTGGAGGACCCGATCGAGTTTGTGCACCGCCACCAGGGTTGCATAGTGAATCAACGCGAGGTTGGGCAAGACACCAAGTCTTTTGCGTCGGCCCTCAAATACGCGTTGCGTCAGGACCCGGACTTTGTACTGATCGGTGAAATGCGCGACCAGGAGACCATTGCCGCGGGCCTCACCATCGCGGAAACCGGCCACCTGGCATTTGCTACGCTGCACACCAACTCATCGGCCGAGACCATCAACCGCATCATCGACGTTTTCCCCGCCAACCAGCAAGCGCAGATCCGAGCGCAACTGGCTTTCGTGCTGGAAGGCGTCATTACGCAAACGCTGCTGCCCCGAGCCAAGGGCTCGGGCCGCGTGGCGGCCTGTGAGATCATGATCTGCACGCCCGCCATTCGCGCTTGCATCCGCGATGACAAGGTGCACCAGATCTATTCGATCATGCAGGCCGGTAAGAAGTTCGGAATGCAGACCATGAACGACGCGCTGTACCAGCACTACATAGCGGGCAACGTCACGCTGGAAACGGCGCTGCAGCACTCCAGTGATCCCAATGAGCTGCTGCGAATGGTGGGACAGCCCGCACCGAACAACTGAGCGCACGTGATCAGGGGGGTGAAGCCGGGGGGCTCACCGCCACTGTCACCGTTACCTAAAGCACTATGGCAACCTTCACGTATACGGCGCGCACCCCATCGGGTGACATCCAGAGCGGCGAGATCGACGTTCAGAACCGTGAAGAGGTCGTCGGCTACCTGCGACGCAATCGCATGGTTCCGGTCAAGGTCGAAGAGAAAAAAGCGGATGCCGGATTTTCGCTGGGCACGGGCATCGCCACGCGTGATATCGTCATCTTCACGCGCCAGTTCGCGACCATGATCAACTCGGGTTTGCCTCTCGTGCAGAGCTTGGACATTCTGGCCAAGCAGAGCGAGAACAAGTCGCTACGCCGCGTCATTGAGGAAATCCTCTATGACGTGGAGTCCGGCCAGACGCTGGCCGACGCCATGGGCGCTCACCCCAAAGTCTTCACCGACCTGTACAAGAACATGGTGGCTGCCGGTGAAGCGGGCGGTATCCTGGACACCATTCTGCTGCGCCTCGCTACCTTCCTTGAAAAAGCGG
Source organism: Longimicrobiales bacterium (assembly GCA_050732575.1). Taxonomy (GTDB): domain Bacteria; phylum Gemmatimonadota; class Gemmatimonadetes; order Longimicrobiales; family RSA9; genus JBBDWZ01. The sequence continues at coordinate 4,536 of JBOHRF010000077.1, read as the reverse complement.
ACGCGCTACGCCGCAAGATCAAAGGTGCCATGATCTATCCGGCCGTGATCCTGACCGTCGCGGCGGCTGCGGTCACTGTGCTGTTGTTGTTCGTGATTCCAACGTTCCAGGCCATGTTCGAGAGCGCGGGTGTACCGTTGCCCGCACCCACGCTGTTCGTTATTGCATTGTCCCGCCTGTTGCAGAGCTACTGGTTCTTCATCTTTGGCGGCATACTGGCCCTGGCTTTCCTGGTGCGGCAGTGGTACCAAACGCCGGGTGGCCAGCTCACCATCGATCGCACGCTGCTGACTGTGCCCATCCTCGGGCCCTTGCAGCGGAAAGCGGCCATCGCCCGTTTCACGCGTACGCTGGGTACGCTCGTGTCGTCTGGCGTCTCCATTCTGGACGGACTCGAAATCACCGCCCGCACGGCCGGCAACCGGGTCATCCACGATGCAATCATGGAGTCACGCAGGTCTATCGCGGGTGGTGAAACCATCAGCGAGCCGCTCAAGAAGTCCGGCGTGTTCCCGCCCATGGTCGTGCAGATGATCAACGTCGGTGAACAGACCGGCGGTCTCGATGAAATGCTCACCAAGATCGCCGACTTCTACGACGAAGAAGTCGATGCGGCCGTGGAAGCGTTGCTGGCCGCCATGGAACCGCTCATGATCGTATTCCTCGGCATCGTGGTCGGCGGCATGATCATCGCCATGTACCTGCCGATCTTCGACATGATCAACGCAGTCGGTGGCTGATTGAGCCGTCGCGTATCGCAAAAAGCGAAGGGCCTCCGCTTCACCGCGGAGGCCCTTCGTCGTGAATCACGCGACGCAGCGGCGCTAGGCCGTCTCCTGCGCGTCGTGATCCCCTTGCCTGGTCCGCTTGCGTCGGCGCAACGCGGTACCAATGCCTACCAGGCCAGTGCCCAGCAGCATCATCGTTGCTGGTTCTGGCGTGACCTGATAGATGATGAATTCCTGGGTGCCGCCCCCAATCGAGCTCATATTCACATCGCTAACTACCCAAAAGTCGGCCGCATTAATCGTGTGGAAGTTCGCCAGCGCCCGGGCCAACCATTGATCAATGATCGACGAACTCGGGCCTGGTGTGCCGGTGGCAAACAACCGCCAGATCGCGGCCTGGATTTGACCCACTTCCGTGGCCGAAGCTCCGGCGTATTGAGTGGTAAGCCACGCCGCCTGACGGTACAGGTCGAGCGCGTTGGTCATAGTCCCAAAGCGCGTACCCGAAAGGTCGGTCTGACCCAGGTTGGTCAGATTGGCCATCCACACCTGGCCCGTCGTAACGTGATGGAAGAAGTCTACGCAGTTCAGGAGCACCTGAGTCTGGTTGCCGGGCGGACCCATCAAACCCAGGTAGGGCCCAACGTAGTAGCCGAAAGCGGTGACCGATCCGCCACTCACGAACTGGAACTGCGTTTGAGCTTGCAGCGGCAAACCGCCAGCCAGGAACGCCATTGCCAGCAACGTGGATCTTGTGCGGCGCATTTTCTACTCTCCCCAGGAAACAGATGATGCGTGGTCTTGCTGGCTCAAGCAGGACTCATTCCCGTCGACTGGCCCCTTTCTTTGGGCGTCCAGGACACACCGCAACTGGAATCAACGCAACGATTTAGGCGACAATCCCGAGGCCGTGCCGGAGCCGAGCGCGATTCCTGAGTGTAGCCTGACCACACCAAAGGAGTGCCGTACTGTAGAGTGCTGTTGCAGGGAGGCGACAAAATGGTGACGTTTCAAAACAGTTGTTTGCACAATGCGAGACATTAAGCACAAGGGAACGCGCATTGCATACACGCGGTGCGCACACATACGGTTAAAAACTCGTTGAAACTAAAGAAACCCAAGACAGGGAAGATCCATGGATCGGCACCGTTTTCTGGCCTGGCCTGCGTATTTGGTGGCGTTTACGCTGGTGGCAGTTCCGTTCTTCGACGCCATGACGCAGCTGGGCGGATTCAATATTGGCAACAACCAATGGCGCTTCGGCGCAGTTGGGCTGATGAGCAACGCGTTCATGATCCCGGCGGCGGGTCTGTTGATTGCCCTGGCCACGGGCCTTGCGCTCCAACACCAGCGTTTTCTGCGGGTGTTCGGGTATTTCAGCGTGGCGGGTGCCGTGCTCTGCGGTGCTCTGCTGCTGCTGTTCACCATGGACGCAGTTGAGACGCGGCTGAACGTCCAGTCTGCGGCCAGGTTTTCGTTCATGGTCGCGTCCTTCACGGCGGCAGCCAAGCTGGTGCTGGCCACGCTGACCTTCTCGGGCATTGCGCGCGCAGGACTGCGCACGAAACTCGACAGGGCAGAAGGGAGAAGCCGGTCCCACCAGATCCAGCCTACCATGGCGGGTGGGACGGCGACCCGGGCGTAGGCCAGGTCAGGGCAGCTTTTCGCGCGGCCGGCTGGCAGGTACGGCCGCGCGCAGCCGGCGCGCAGGCCGAGCGAGCGTGGACCACCAGCTCATCAGGGGTGAGCGCACCTTTTCAAGGTCGGCAATCGGCCAGGGCACGTCCCGCGGCATGCCGGCCGGGGCGAACAGTCGAAGCAGCGGGTACCACGAGCGGCCGGGCCGGGTCTCCAGCCAGTTGTTCTCGGCGCCCTCGGGTGCGACGGGTCCAAAGAACATGTCCACTGAGCCATCCGGGTTGGACCGCAGGTTTTCGGAATTCCGATGAATCTCTGCACGCGCAGAGTCGGGCATTAGCAAGGTGCGCGCGTCCAGGTCGTAAAGGGCGATGCTCCAGAATTCCCGCGGTGCCTGGACCGGCGGCAAGCGCAGCCGGTAGCTCAACGCCCCATCCAGCCAGTCGCCGTCCAGATCTTTGAAAGTACAAAGGCATAGGCAACGAATGCCCGGTAATGCCAATGCCGCAAGGTGGGGCGATCCCACACACCGATAGAAGAAGTCAGTGCGTTCGTCAAACTCGTCGTAACAGGGCTGGCGTTGATCGGGTTCGAGCTGCGCGGCGAGTTGCCAACGAGACTCCGTTTGGTAGAGCGGCGAGGGCTTGCGCCGGTCAGAGGTCAGCGCCCGCGTCATTTGCTCGCCGAGCGTAGTAGCATCAATCAGAATTCGCCGCGAGCGCTCATCCGGTTCGAAGGCGCTGCCTTTTTCTATCCCCAGTGAACGCAGCATACCCAGGAAAAGTCGATCCCGCTCCTGGGCCGGCTCACGCTGGATCAGCTCGTGCAGCCATTCCCAGTACGCCAGGCCGCGCGGCTGTGACTGCGTGAACGCCTTGCGCGCCCAAACAACGTGCGGCCGCGGCGGCGCTGCTCGTTCGGCAAAAGGATAGAGCCGATTGTGCGGGATGTAGCGGTCTATCTCCGGTCGGCTCAGAACCCGATACATCACCATGGCCACGCGCGTAGACGAAAAAGCTGCCCGGCACTCCGCTCCATCCGGCACTCTCTGGCCCGGCCCAACAATCAATAGTCTGCCCGCAGTAGCTCCCTTTTCAGGTCCCGTGTAGCCAAAATCGGCAACCGGCCGCTGCCAGTAGTCCATCACGCAACCCGAAATTCTGCCCGCGCAATACTCGAGCAGGAGCGGACCCGCCTCGTGCAAATCCGGAAAAGCCAGGACGTAAGCCACTTGCGTCTCAGGGGTCAGCAGCCCTGAGCGCGCAGCAGCATCGTCAAAAACCACCCAATCGGTTGACCTTGTCGCGCCGTTGACCTGACTCGCCTTGTGCCATCCCATCACGCCCACCGCCGGAATGGCCCATTGATACAGTTGGCAGGCGCGTTGGAAATCCTGAATCTCGTGAATCTTGTCCAGCCCGCTGCGCGTCGGGAGACCGCGCCGAAATTCGATTTCTCCTACACGTGCTTCCACCGTGATCGGAAGCCGATCCGGTAGCGGTGAGAGTTCTCCCGCATTCTCCGCGACCAAATTCCGCTTCATGCCACGTTCACCGTGCGCGTCCCGTCCGTCTGCGTCGTGCACCCCATCCAATGGATGCACGATGCTCTGGTGCCTGGCCCGCGTCAGTTGGACGAAGGTAGCAACGTCGACTGACCCTTGCGCCGCCCGTGGCGGAATTTTAGGTTGACCTAAATATTATTTTTCTGGAGACTAAAATGCGGGACGGGTTCCATGGTGCGTTCGTGATACTGACCGGGCTGGTAATGGCGCTGCGAGTGTACTGGCACGTGCGGGCAGGGACGGGTCGAGACCGGGCGGCGGTGCGGGCCGGTTTTGCGCGGGAGGGTGGGTTTGCGACCGGACGGCGGGTGTTAGGTCCGCCTACGGGCGTGTTGATTCTTCTTCTTCTGGCAGCGCCAGAACTGTTGGCGTGGTCGGAGTTGCCGTTCCCTGCGGCTGTGCGCTGGGTGGGCGCTGCGCTCATGACGAGTGCGTTATTGCTGCTGGTATGGGTGCACTGGGCGCTGGGCCGCAATTTCAACACGACACTGGTCGTGCGAGCGGATCCGGATTTCCCGCATCCGGCTCTCCGACTGGTGCTGTTTTCCGACAAGGCATGCGAGGTTCAACGGGCGCGTCGTGCCTGCAGGCAGACCAGACCCAGCG
>JBOHRF010000076.1:0-18782 GCA_050732575.1 Longimicrobiales bacterium | reverse complement strand
GACATGGCCTGTCCCCAACCCGTTCGGTGCATGCGCGCGGAGATCACGACACCCGAAGTTCTGACGGAAGAGAGCGCGGTTGAGCTGTCCTTGCGGCCGCAGCGGCTCTCCGAATTCATCGGCCAGCCCAAGGTCAAGGAGAGTCTGCGTATTGCCGTGGATGCCGCATTGCTGCGCCGTGAGCCACTCGATCACACCCTCTTTCACGGACCACCCGGGCTGGGCAAAACCACGCTGGCGGTACTGCTCGCCCGCGAGTTGGGCGTCAACATCAAAACCACTTCCGGTCCGGTGCTCGAGAAGTCGGGCGATCTGGTCAGTATCCTGACCAATCTGCGCGAGGGGGACATTCTCTTCATTGATGAGATCCATCGGCTGCGGCCCATCATTGAAGAATTCTTGTATCCGGCCATGGAGGACTACCGCATCGACATCCGGTTGTCGGAGGGACCCCGGGCGCAAACGGTAACCATGCCCATCGAGAAATTCACACTGGTGGGGGCAACCACGCGCTTCGGCTTATTGACGCCTCCCTTGCGCGCTCGCTTTGGCATCATTCAACGCTTGAACTACTATGCCACGGAGGACCTTTCGGTCATTGCCGCGCGCAGTGCGGACATCCTGCAAGTCGAGTGTGCGGCCGATGGCGCGCTCGAGATAGCGCGCCGCGCGCGTGGCACGCCTCGTGTAGCTAACCGGTTGCTACGTCGCGTCCGTGACTACGCTCAGGTCCGTGCCGAAGGTCGCATCACCAGAGCCGTGGCGGATGAGGCACTGCGTTTGCTGGATGTGGATGAGTATGGCCTGGACGAAATGGACGCGCGCGTGCTGAAGACCATCATCGAGCATTTCGATGGCGGACCGGTCGGCCTCAACACACTGGCCGTGGCCCTGAGTGAGGATACGGCCACGCTGGAAGAAGTATACGAGCCGTTCCTGATCCAGAACGGTTTTTTGATGCGCACGAATCGCGGACGCCTGGCCACCAACAAGGCGTTTCAGCGCTTTGGCTACGCACTGCCGGCCGCGCGCGGTGCGTTGCCCGAGCCACAAGTGAATCTTTTCGAGGGTTGACGTGGAAGTCGTTCGTTTGTCTCAGTCAGATTGCGGTTTGTTGGCCGCCCGCTATGTCGAGCATGGCAACTCGCATCGGCGCATGTCGCAGGCATTGCGCGAAGCGGGCGCGGTCAGCACGGCCGATCGTCTGAGTGGCCTGCGCAAGCTCGAGCATCGCTTTGACATTGACCTGGGCCTTTTGTGCCATTGGTACGCACGGCGCAACGATCAGGACACGCACCCGGTCGAGCGTACGATTATTACCTATCTCACGCGTGCCCAGACCACGACACAGCAGAACGAATTGTGGATTCTGCTCGACCGGGTACGCCAGCTGCGCTCCTTTCTGGAAGAAGGTCGTCTGGTCGGTGAGCCGGAGTCCTGATCCGCTTCCCACCTCCGCGTTCGATTACGAGCTGCCCGCCCGTCTGATCGCGCGTTATCCCGCCCAGCTCCGCGATGAAAGCCGTCTGCTGATTCTCGACCGCACCACCGACACGATAGAACACAAGCGGTTCCGTGATCTGCCTGCACTCTTGCCGGCCGGTGATGCGCTCGTACTAAATGAAACGCGTGTGCTGCCCGCCCGTCTGATCGGGAAACGCGGCTCGGGTGGCCGGGCCGAGGTGTTGCTGCTGCATCCCGCGCCCATAGACAACCTGCACGCGCGCGATTGGGTGGCGCTGGTTCGGCCCGGTGCCAAGCTTGGGCCCGGGCGCACCGTGGTGGTGAGTGAAGATCTGCGCGTTGAGATTCTCAGTGTGAGCGCTGGCGGCGCCCGCGTGGTGCGCCTGCACTCCACCTTGTCGGTGCCCGACGCACTGGCCCGCTTTGGCCGCATTCCTCTGCCGCCCTATATCGATCGTGCGGCCGAGCCGGCCGATGCGGAGCGCTACCAAACCGTGTATGCGCGCACGGCGGGCTCCGTTGCTGCCCCTACGGCCGGACTCCATTTTACCGATTCATTGCTCGGGCAGATTGGCGCTGCGGGCGTGCACATTGTGCGCGTTCTTCTGCACGTTGGCGCGGGTACATTCCGCCCGGTCGAAATGGAGGATCCCAGCCAGCACGTCATGCATGAGGAGGCGTACGCGGTGAGTGATGAGGCCGCGCTGGAGCTGAACCAGGTGCGCGCGTCGGGTGGCCGTGTGTGGGCAGTAGGCACCACGGTCGCGCGCACGCTGGAGACGGTTTGCAACCAGACCGGCAACTACTCCGCCGGCAGCGGTTGGACGCGCTTGTTCATCAGATCGCCCCATCGATTCCACGGTGTGGACCATCTGATCACCAACTTTCATCTGCCGCGTTCCACACTCCTCATGTTAGTGGCTGCTTTTGCCGGCTATGAGCGGCTCATGCGCGCCTATCACGTGGCCATTGCACAGGAGTACCGATTCTACTCCTATGGTGATGCCATGGTTGTGGTGTGACGCACGCACGCGCAGACGGGCAGCCGGTCGATCAGGCGGAGCTGTTCGGGTTTCGCATTGAGGCGCAGGCCGGTGCGGCGCGCGCTGGCCTTCTGCAGTTGCCCCATGGCTGCGTGCAAACACCGGCTTTCATGCCGGTGGGTACACAGGCCACGGTGAAGACGCTGACGCCGCATGAAGTAGCGGAGGCCGGCGCCCAGATCGTGCTTGCCAATACCTACCACCTCTTTTTGCGTCCCGGTCCCGAGGTCGTACAGCAGCTGGGTGGACTGCATCGATTCATGGGCTGGTCGCGCCCCATCCTCACGGATTCGGGCGGTTTCCAGGTCTTCAGCCTGGCCGCCATCAACCAGGTCAGTGATGACGGGGTAGTCTTTCAAAGTCACATCGATGGTTCGCGTCATCTCTTCACGCCCGAGCGCGTGATGGAGATCCAGCGTGCGCTGGGTGCGGACATCATCATGGCACTGGATGAGTGTCCGCCTGGTCAGGCCGATCGTTCGCTGGCGCTTGCCGCACATGAGCGCACGTTGCGCTGGCTGGCCTCCGGACGCCGCCACTTCGACCGGCTGCTAGCCGAGCATGCCGGTCCACCCCAAACGCTGTTCCCCATTCTTCAGGGGTCGACCTTTGCCGACCTCCGCCGCGCCGCGGCGCGCCGCGTCTTCGACCTGGCCGATTGGCACGGTGTGGCTGTGGGTGGTCTGTCGGTTGGTGAGCCCAAACCGCTCCTCTACGAGATGCTCGAGGTGTTGGAGCCGGAGCTGAAGCCGGCGTTGCCTCGCTACCTCATGGGCGTCGGTTACCCGGACGACTTGCTCGAGGCGATTGCGCGGGGCATGGACATGTTCGACTGCGTGGCGCCCACCCGCAACGGCCGCAACGGCAGCGTCTGGACGGAACCGGAAGGTCAGATCAACATCAAGGCCGCACGGTTCCGGCTGGACAGCGCGCCGCTGGACCCGTCCTGCGATTGTTATACGTGCCGCACTTTTTCGCGCGCCTACCTGCGGCACCTGTACATTGCGGGCGAGGTGTTGGCCTTGCGGCTGCTGTCGCTGCACAACATCCGGTTTCTGGTGCGCCTGGCCGAGCAGGCGCGAGCAGCCGTGGTGGAAGGGCGCTTCGATTCGTTTCGCGCGGCGTGGCTTGACCGGTATCCCCGGCGCAGCGCGCCAGACAGTGTCAACCAAGCCGAGGAGCCGTAATGCACACGCACAACATCATCGCACTGGCGCTGCAACAGCCGCCGGCCGCCACACCGCGCCTGATTCCCAATCTGGTCATGATCGGCATGTTCATCGCCATCTTCTGGTTTCTGCTGATTCGGCCGCAGCGCAAAATGCGCCAGCAGCACGCGCAGTTGATTTCCGGAATCAAAAAGGGTGACGAAGTCATGACCGAGGGCGGCATCATCGGCAACGTAGTCCATCTGGCAGAAGACCGATTGACCATCCGGACGGCCGAGAACACACGCATAGTGGTTGCCCGGGCCAAGATTGCACGCGTGTTTCCCTCCGAGGCGGGCGGCGAAGTCAAATCGTAAGGGCGGAGTAGCACCATCGTGGCCAAACTCGAAGTACGCATCCTGGGCGATCCGATACTGCGCGCGCGTGCCGCCGAAGTCACTGTGGTCACGCCCGAGCTTCGGCAATTGATCGATGACATGTTCGAGACCATGTATACCGAGGAAGGGGTGGGCCTGGCCGCGCCCCAGGTAGGTGTTCCGCAACGCATCATCGTCATCGATCCGCATGAAAACGGTGTGCCCGGCTTTGCTCTGATCAATCCGGTCATCCTGGAATCGAGCCGGCAGGTGGAGCGAGGTGAAGAGGGTTGTCTGAGTATTCCCGGCATCAAAGACATTGTCGAGCGGTCGTTTTCCGTGGTGGCCGAAGGACAGCTGGTCGATGGCACCATGCGTCGACTGGAAGCGGACGGACTGCTCGCGCGCATACTGCAACACGAGGTGGACCACCTCAATGGGGTTCTCTTCATCGACCGACTCAGTCCACTGAAGCGCAAGCTCGTTCTTGCCAAGTGGCAAAAGGTAAAGCCGGGCGTGTGAAGATCCTCTTCTGGGGTACACCGGAATTTGCGCTGCCTGGCCTGCGCGCATTACTCGGAGAAGGCCATGAAGTGGTGGGCGTGGTAACCCAGCCCGATCGGCGCGCCGGTCGCGGTCAGCAGTTCCGGGCATCGGCCATCAAGACGTTGGCGCTGGAAGAACAGATTCCGGTGCTGCAACCCGAGCGCGCGCGCGGTGCGGAGTTTCTGGCGCAGGTGCGCGAACTCGCACCCGATCTTTCCGTGGTCATTGCCTACGGTCAGATCCTCAAACGCGACGTGCTCGAATTCCCGCCCCTCGGCTCGATCAACGTACATGCTTCGCTGTTGCCCGAGCTGCGCGGTGCCGCGCCCATCAATTGGGCCATCATGCGCGGTCACACCGAGACCGGTGTCACCATCATGCGCATGGTCGAAGCGCTGGATGCGGGTCCCATGCTGCTGCAAATTGTGGAGCCCATTGCAGACGATGAATCTGCCTCCGACTTGTGGACGCGCTTGAGTGAGCTCGGCGCGGCCGCATTGGTCGAGGCGCTCGCGCTCATCGAGGCCGGTGCCCAGGAAGAACGAGCGCAGGATGAAGCGCGCGCCACCTATGCTCCACGAATCACGAAAACGGACGCGCACATCGACTGGTCGAAAAGGGCATCCGAGCTGGATCGGATGGTGCGCGGCCTGGACGAAACACCGGGCGCCTGGTCCATGCTCGGCCAGCGCACCATCAAGCTGTTCCGCCCGCTCGTGGATGAAGACCCGGCTCCAGCCGCCGAACCCGGTACTGTGCTGGAGGTCCAGGAAAACGACGATGCGCGCGGGTTCCGCGTAGCCTGTGGCGCGGGCGCGCTCTGGATTCGTGAAGTCATTCCCGCGGGCAAAGCGCGCATGAAAGCCACCGCATGGGCGCGGGGCCGCGGCGTAGCAGCCGGCCATCGTTTCACCTGATGTTGCCGCGCCTGCACCTGGTCACGAACGATGCTGTTGTTGCCGCCGCCACCTTTCCAGCGCAGGCCGAAGCAATTCTCCAGGAGCTGGGTGCCCAGGTCGCGTTGCATCTGCGCGCGCGCTCGGCCAGCGGACACCTGTTGCACGATCTGGCTTGCCGCCTCATCCGCCTGCCCCAGGCCATTGTTCTGCTCAATGAGCGCGTGGATGTGGCCATGGCCACGGGCGCATCAGGTGTGCAACTGCCCGCCCGTTCTCTACCCGTTCAAGCAGTACGCTCATTGTTGGGCCCGGATCGCTGGATTGGCTGCTCGGTCCACCACCTGGCAGAAGCATTGCTGGCCGACGCCGAAGGCGCGGATTTCCTGGTTGCGGGTACCATCTATGCCTCGGCGACCCATCCGACTGCGCCCGCGCGCGGACCTGGGTTCTTGCAGGAACTCGCCGCCCAAGTTCGCTTGCCCATCATCGCGATCGGCGGCGTCGACCTGGAGCGCGTGCCGGAATGCACTCGCCTGGGCGCGTATGGCATCGCCGTGATTCGCGCGGTATGGGCGGCGCCGCATCCCATCCATGCGGCGCGCGCGTTGCTGGCGCAGATGAGCGAAGTAACAGGCGGAGAGTGAAGGCGTCATGGGAGCCAACATCCAGATCACTGTGAATGGTGATGCGCGCGAGATCCAGCCGGGCAGTACAGTTGCCGATTTGTTGGCGCAGCTCGGTCTCCATCCGCAAATGGTGGTGGTCGAGCACAACCGCCAGATCCTGAATCGCAACGTGCTGAGTCAGGCTGCCGTTCACGCTGGTGATGTTTTCGAGTTGGTGCATTTTGTGGGAGGAGGTTGATATGGCGACCGCTCTTCTGACCGAAGTGCAAGACCGGGCGCTGGAGATTGCCGGGCGCACGTTCCGTTCGCGGCTGATTCTGGGCACGGGCAAGTACCGCGACAACGAGACCATGGTTCGTTCCATAGACGCCGCTGATGTCGAGATGGTCACGGTGGCGGTCCGCCGTGTGAATCTGGATCGCCAGCAGGAAGAAGGCATCCTTTACCATCTGAATTCTGAGCGCATTTTCCTGCTGCCCAATACGGCGGGTTGTTACAACGCTGACGAGGCCGTGCGCTACGCGCGTTTGGGTCGCGCCGCTGCTCTCAGCGATTGGGTCAAGCTCGAGGTCATTGGTGATCAGCGGACGTTGCTGCCCGATGTTGCTGCTACCCTGGCCGCAACCCGCACACTGGTGGCCGAAGGGTTCAAAGTACTGGCCTACACGAATGACGATCTGGTCATGGCACTCCGGCTCGAGGACGCGGGCTGCGCGGCCGTCATGCCGCTGGCGTCACCCATCGGCAGTGGGCTCGGTCTGGTCAACCCATATTTCATTCGGGAAATCAAGCGTCGATTGACCGTGCCGGTCATTGTTGATGCAGGCGTAGGCACCGCGTCGGATGCCTGCCTGACCATGGAGCAGGGCGTGGATGGCGTGTTGATGAACACGGCCGTAGCCGAGGCACAGGATCCGGTCGCCATGGCGCGCGCCATGAAGTTAGCCATCGAGGCGGGACGCTTGGCGTATCGGGCGGGTCGCATGCCCAGGCGAGAACTGGCCGTGCCTTCATCGCCCCTCACCGGCCTGCTCTCCTGAGCGGAGCCTTGCGTACGGGCGCGCGCGTCACCGCCTCGCGCTGGGTCGCGCTCAATCTCATGCGCGCAGTGCGGGGCGGTGAGCTGCTTGATCCCGCGTTCGCGCGGCTCGCGCCGCAGCTGGCGCAGCGCGATCGCGCCTGGACGCAGGAGCTGGTGTACAGCACGTTCCGCCTGCGCGGACGCCTCGATTATCTGCTCGCGCAATTCGTGCAACGGCCGCTGGCGCAGCTCGAAGTGGATGTGCTCGATATCCTGCGCCTGGGTGCGTATCAATTGCTCGAGATGCACGGGGTGCCCGCATATGCCGCCGTGTCCCAGGCCGTGGAAATGGCTCGCCATGTAAGCGGACGCGGTACTACCGGCCTGGTCAATGGTGTGCTCCAAGCATTGCACCGCGCGCAGCCGGATCTGCGCCCACCAGCGCCACTCGAGGCTGTTGAGTTCCTCTCCAGCTGGGGCGCGCACCCACGCTGGCTGATCGAGCGCTGGCTGCGCACATTCGGGCGCGCGGCTACCGAGACTCTGGTTGAACTCAATAACCAACGTCCGGTGTCGTACCTGCGGCCCGTTGGCATGAGCGTTGCCCAAGCCGACACACGGCTGCGAGCCTGTGAAATCAAAACCGAGCCCGTGGCCCAGGTGCCGTTTGCGCTGCGGCTCGATGCGAGTGATGTGCTGCGCGCACTCGAGGTAGTGCCCGCCGTAGTGCAGGACCCGGCGGCCATGCTGGTGGTCGAGTACGCCGCTTTTGACCACAATTGGATCGCGGATCTTTGCGCAGCTCCGGGTGGCAAGACGCTCGGATTGAGCGCGCAGGCAGGCCCGGCATTCGTGCTGGCCGGTGACCTGTCGCGCGCGCGCCTGGAAAAGGCGCGTGCCAACGCGCACCGCGTAGGATCAACGGACATTGTATTCATGAATGCTGACGCGCGCCGGCCGCCTCTGCGTTCGGTACCGCAGGCTCTGCTCGACGTACCTTGCAGCGGCACGGGCACGTTGCGCCGGCATCCCGATGGCAAATGGCGCTTGGGACCCGGCGACCTGACTGCCCTGGTCGAGTTGCAGCGAGAAATGTTGGAGGCAACGGCCGTCTGCATTGCGCCGGGCGGACTGCTGGTCTATGCCACCTGTTCGTTGGAGCCAGAGGAGAACGAGTTGCAAGTCGAACGCTTCCTGGATCACCATGTTGAGTTTAAGCTCGAATCGCCTGGCTCCTTCCAGGGCCCCGGGCTGGAGGGTGCCCTGCTGCGTGTGTTGCCTCAGCGGCATGGCTTCGACGGCGCTTTTGCCGCGCGACTGCGCAAAACTGCATGAATGAGGGTTACCACGCCGTGAAGGAGCACGTCCGTGTGGCCGTCCCCGCCCGACCTCGCAAGTCCGCACTCTTTTGGGTGGGCGTTGCCCTTGGACTCTTTGCCGTCGGCTATTTGACGGCCGTGTTCGTCCTGTTCCCACCGCTGCCCGTGCCGGAAGATGGCATATCCGTTCCCAACGTACTGGGCCAGGACGTGGAGGGTGCCCGCCAGCGCTTGCAGCCGCTGCGCCTCGAAGTGGGCGACACGGTGAGCTTTCCGCACGCGCAAGTGCCGGCCGGGCAAGTGGTCGCGCAATCACCGCTCAACGGGCAACAGCTGCGTGCCGGGGACCGGGTTTCCCTCGGCCTCAGTTCCGGTCCACCCGCAGTGGTTGTTCCCGATGTGGTAGGCATGGGCGCCCGCCGCGCGGAGAACCTGCTCGAGCGACTTGGTTTCAACGTCAATCAAACCACAGAAACCTCAGACCGTCCCAATGGCACGGTAATCCGCTCGAGTCCGCAAGCCGGAAGTCGCCAGTCACTGCCCGCGCGCGTGCACATCACGGTCAGCGCCGCCCGGCCCGACTCGGTCCAGCTCGACACCACCGTGCGTCGCGACACGTTGAGAAAACCGTAAGAAAGACCGTAAGGAAAAACCCTTGCGGATTCTCTCCGCCACGTTGAATCGCCGCAAAGACTTAGGTAGCTTTCGCTACTATGTTGGCAAGCTCACCACGGCGCCTGCTACGCGTGCTCGTGCTCGCGTTCGTCGCCATCCTCATCGCCCTGGGTTGGACGCAACGCCATCGATTTGCCCCCATCGAAAAGGGTAGCCTTGCTCCAGCCTATTCGGCGCCCGCGCTGGACGGTCAGCCGGTCGCGCTAGCGGATTTCAAGGGCAAGGTCGTGCTGCTCAACGTGTGGGCTACCTGGTGCCGCCCGTGCGTGCAGGAAATGCCCGCGCTCGAGCGCATCTTTCGCGAGCTGGCACCGGAAGGCCTGGCCGTGGTGGCCGTGAGTGTGGACGCACCCGTGGGTGGCTTCGATTCGATGGGCAATGCGGGCGGTGATATTCGTGCGTTCGTGCGAGAGTACGACTTGAGCTTCACCATCCTGCACGACGCCAGGCGCAGAGTCCAACCGCTCTTCGGATTGTTCGGCCTGCCTACCACAGTCGTGATCGACCGGTCGGGCCGCATCGTACGCAAAGCCATCGGCATCGAGGCCTGGGATGATGAGCCGCACCGAGCCGAGCTGCGTGCGTTGCTGGCCAGGCCATCGTGAGCAGAAGCGATGGCCTGATCCTCGCCGTCGAGACTTCCTGCGACGAAACGTCTGCAGCTGTTTTGCGTGGCGAGCGGGAGCTACTCGGCCACGTGATCCTTTCTCAGGATGTGCACGAGTTGTATGGCGGCGTTGTGCCCGAGCTCGCAGCACGCGTGCATCTGCGCGTGCTGGATGATGTAGCCGAAGGTGCGCTGCAACAGGCGGGCTTCTCGCTGGCCGACATGAGCGCTTTTGCGGTTACGGCCGGTCCCGGTCTGATCGGTGCACTGCTGGTGGGCGTATCCTGGACCAAAGCCGTTGCTTTTGCGCGCAACCGTCCACTGGTCGGCGTGCACCACATGGAAGCGCATTTGTTCGCCACTTCGCTCGAGCACGAGCGGGCGGAGCCGCCCTTCGTTGGACTGCTCGTATCAGGTGGTCACACCATGCTGATCTGGGTGCCTGAGTGGGGTAGATACCAGCTGCTGGGTGAAACGCGCGATGATGCGGCCGGTGAGGCGTTCGACAAGGTAGCCAAGATCCTGGGACTCGGGTATCCGGGCGGTCCGGCCATTCAGCGGGCAGCTGAATCGGGAAACGCGCGCACGCACGACTTTCCTCGACCCATGTTGAGCGCGCAACAGCGGCCCGACGATCCCGACTTCTTCGGTTTTTCGTTCAGTGGACTCAAGACCTCGGTTCTGACCCGTGTGCGTCGGCTCGAGGCCGAGGGAACACTGACTGATCAGATCGCCAACCTGGCGGCGTCGTTCCAGGCTGCCGTGGTCGAAGTGTTGGTCCGCAAAACCATGCGTGCCGTCGAAATGAAACGCTGCCGGCGCGTGGTGATTGGCGGCGGTGTGGCCGCCAGCCGCGCTTTGCGCGCCGAACTTCAGGATCAGCTGGGCACCGCTGGCGAGCTGTATGCGCCCAGCATGCGCCTGGCCACCGACAATGCCGCCATGATTGCGCGTGCCGGCGCATATCACTTGCACCGCGGTCAAGTGGCTGGACTGGATCTGACAGCCCGAGCGGATCTCCCATTTCCGGGGCTGGCGAGAGGGCCGGCATGCTGAACCTGCTCCACATCTCCGACTTGCACTTCGGTCCGCATTTCGTGCCCCAGGTTGCCGATGCGCTGCTGGAAAAACTCTGGGAGCTGGACGCAGACATTCTGATCAACAGCGGCGACTTCACTCAGCGCGCCAAACGGCAGCAATACGAACAGGCGCGCGCCTTCAACCAGCGCTTGCCGCGCATCCCGCGCGTGGAGATCCCGGGCAACCATGATGTGCCGCTCTACCGGGTGGCCGAGCGGATCCTGGCGCCCTATGCGCTGTATCGAGAGTACATCTCGACCGAGCTGGATCCGGTGCTCCGGCATGAGAAAGCGGTGATTGTGGCCCTCAACTCGACCGATCCGCTGCGCGCCATTGTGAATGGCCGGGTGCGGCCGTGGCAACTCGAGATGTGCGCGCGCGTGTTCAAGTCGGCCGCGCCCGACGCGCTGCGCATTGTGGTAGCCCACCATCACTTCGCACCCGCACCCGACTACGAACGGGGGCAGGTCATGCCGCGCTCCAAACGTGCGCTGGATCGCTTCACGCAACTCAAGGTCGACTTGGCGCTGGGCGGCCACATGCACCGCGCGTACATCGGCAACTCGCTGGATGTCTACCCGGGCGTCGATCGGGAGCACGGCATCATCATCGTGCAATCCGGCACATCGACCTCGCGGCGCGGACGTGCGCGCGAGCGCGAGAAGAATTCCTTCAATCACATCCAGGTGAGTGATGAGATCGTGCGCATCACGCACTACATGCACTTTGCGGATGCGCAGGGTTTTCAGCCGGTGAGTCGGCATATTTTCCCGCGCGTGGGCCGCCACTACCTGCGGGATTCGCCCCCAGCCGCGTGCGAGTCACGAGCCCAGCCGCGCGATGCCGACCTCATCCGCACCGTACCGCCCGCGGGCGCCGCCTGATCATGAGGGCCAGCCGGCTCAGGCCGGGCGACGGAGGCCGGCTGGCCAGCGCGATCGCACTCCTGTTGTGCCTGGGTCCCGCCCTGCTGCCTGCTCAGCAGACCACTCAGGAATTGCGCTCCATTCACTTCGCAGGTGCGCAGGCGTTCCCGGACGTCTTGTTGCGCGCCGCAATCTTGAGCAATGCCAGCGGCTGCAAGAACGTGGTACTCGATGTCATCCAGGCCTGCCGACTGGGTGTGGGTCGAGATCCGGCGCCTGCCGATACCCTGGACCTGCAGGGCGATGTTTTTCGCCTCATCAGCTTTTACAAGGATCGTGGCTACCGCGAGGCCAGGGTGAAGCTGGAAACCCGAACCGAGGCCAACCTGTTGCATGCCACGTTTCGAATCACCGAGGGCGATCCGGTACGCGTGGTTACCGTCGGCCTGTCTAACCTGGAGCAGGCCGATTCCGCGTCGCAGTTGCAGCTGCGCCGAATGGTTGGCCGGTTGCCGCTGCGCGCTGGAGATCCCTTGAGCAAGGTCGCCTACCAAGCGGCGCGTGACACGCTCACGACCCGGCTACAGAATCTCGGCTATAAGAATGCGGAAGTCTTTCCCCGCTATCGCATCCCGCGCGACTCGGCGCGCGTGGCGCATATGGTGTTCGACTTGATTCCGGGCGGCCGCATGTATTTCGGTGCGCCCGACGTGCGGGGCAATGAGAAAGTGGAGACGCGCGTCATCCGGCGCATGTTGGCATTCCGTGCGGGAGACGTGTACAGCCAGGAAGCCATTTTGCGCAGCCAGCGCAACCTGTTCGGCCTGGACATGTTCCGAACCATCGATATTCGCACCGACATCGATGCAGCCGGTGACACCATCGCGCCGCTGGTGACCGTGCAGGAAGGACCGCTCACCCGCGTGCGTACGGGTCTCGGTGTGAGTACGGCCGAATACATCAACGCGGAAGCGCGTTGGATAAGCCGCAATTTCCTGGGTGGAGCGCGGCGCGTGGAAGTGCGCGGCCGCGTGGCCAATGTTTTGGCCAATGTCCTGGACAACACGTTCGCATCGCTGTCTCTGGTGGAAAAAGCCAGCTCGCTCTACAACAACCTGGACTACTTGTTCTCCGTCGATGTAACCCAACCCTGGTTCTTTGATTTGCGGAACAGTTTCAGTGGTGGCCTGGTAGGCGAGCGGCGCAGCATTCCCGACGTGTTCGTGCGTAGGTCGCTGGGCGGATACGCGGGCGTAACGCGCGCGCTCGGGCCGGGCACCACGTTGAGCGCCGGCTACCGTCTGGAACTGACCGAGCTGGATGCGGAAGACGACATCTTCTGTACCAGCTTCGTGGCCTGTGAAGCCAGCGAAATCAGCATACTCCGCGAAGCCCATTGGCTGGCGCCGCTCACCGTGACCCTGGCGCGCGACCGATCCAATAGCCTGTTCGATCCCACACGCGGATCCATCCTGCGCATCGAAGGCGAATACGCAGCCTCCGCGTCCGGCTCCGAATTCGGCTACGCAAGACTCGCCGCCGAGGGAACCATGTACCGCGAGCCATTCCGTGGTCTGGTCCTTGCCACCCGCCTACGGCCAGGCTGGGCGCGATCCATTAACGAACCGGGGGTTGGACTGGGCCTGCACCCGCAGAAGCGATTTTTTGCGGGCGGCGCCAACAGTGTGCGCGGCTTTGCCCAGTATCGGTTGGGGCCGAAGATCCTCAAGGTCGATGCACACGAATTCTTGTTGGCACCCGCGCCCGATACCATCACCGGTTTCATGGGCTGTGATGCACAGGATATCAATGCCGGAACCTGTGAAGTCGCTCTGCTGGCTGTGGGCCGTCCCGGCCGCTTCGACCCGAGACCAGCCGGTGGCAGCGCGGCCCTCGAGGGCAATGTCGAGGCCCGGTTTCGACTGGTCGGCGAAAAGCTGCGCGGCGCGGCCTTCGTCGATTTCGGCCAGGTTTGGACCGACGGCGGTCAGGTTCGCCTGTCCGACGTGTTATGGACGCCCGGCTTCGGATTGCGCTACTTCAGTGCGATCGGCCCCATTCGCATCGATCTGGGTTACAACACCCAGGGAACGGAGCGTCTCCAGGTGCTGACCACCAAGCTGTGTGACGTGGACGTGGTGCCTTGTTCACCCGATTCAATCGAGGATGGCGTGGTCTACACGCGTGATCAGCTGCGCAACACGCGCGTGCTGACCTCACTCGGTCACGTGCCCTGGGGCTTCAACCGCGGTTTGCTGGACCGGCTGCAACTCCATTTTTCGATTGGGCAGGCGTTCTAGTGCAACGCACGACCAGAGTAGCCATCTTCGCGCTGAGCGGTTTCCTCGCCGGGTTGCTGCTGGCCGTGCTCGTCATTCTTGTACTCACGCGTACGCAGCTGGGTCAGGACCGGGTACGCGCGTTCGCCGTGAAGAAGCTGGCCGACCGAATCGAAGGCGAACTCCAGGTCGAGCGAATTTCCAGTCGCGGCCTGCTGGGCGGGCTCACATTGCACAATATCAAGATTACCGGACCACCTCCCGATCAAAGCTCGTTTCTGCGCGTTGACAGTGCTGCGGTTCGCTACCAGTGGCGCTCCCTGCTGCGTGGCCGGATCCAGCTGAGTGACGTCAAGTTGTATCATCCGGTCGTCCTGCTCGAGCAGATGCCCGGCGACACGGCCTGGAACTACGAGTACGTCTTCCCGGACCGCTCGCCCGGCGTGAAGGGAACCCGCCGGCTGGTCGAGTTTCGCAATGTGCGCGTCCAGGATGGCTTCGTGACGCTCCGTCAGCCGCTGGACGATCATGAGCCCATTACCGCAGAAGACACGTCCAGGAGCATAATCCAGCAGACGCGGCGCGGTCCGGTCAGAGTCATGCAGTTCGACCACGTGAACGCACATTTCTCGCGCGTACTCTGGGAAACGCCCGACGAACCCGGTCGGCTCATCGATGCGAAGAGCGTTTCCGGGTTGGCTTACGTCTGGAAAGAACCGGTGCGCATTCGGGAGTTGGTGGGCCGTGTCGTCCTGCGCGACACGGTGATTGCCAACGATGAGCGCGGCATCATCAGCTTCGACTTGAAGCCCGTGGAATTCGGTAGCAGCAATGCCGGGCTGATCGGCCGCGTCATCCAGGAAGAAGGGCGCAATGTCGTGGACATCAGCGTGGATGGCAATAAACTCGCCTTCCAGGATCTGCGCTGGTTGTATCCGAAGTTGCCCAAGGAAGGCAATGCCAGGATGCTGCTGCGCATTGTATCACAGCCCAAGGGTACGCTGTTCTACGCCAGCAACGCGCTGATCACTGCGCCCGGCACGCGTTTATCGGGTAATTTCGGCATCGTAACGGGCGACACGATGTATTTCACCGATGTCGATCTTCGAGCAGCGCCGCTGAATCTCGAGCTGCTCGAAGAGATCCTGCCCAACAAGCTGCCGGTTGAAGGGTTGATGGTCGGCACGGTCGAAGTCAAAGGCCCCATCTCGCAGCTGGACACGCGCGGCGACCTGCGCATCAAGCCGCCCCATGCCGGACCCGAGTCCTGGTTGAAGTGGGAAGGTGTGTTTAACGCCAGGGATCAGTTTGCCGCCACCAACTTCAAGGCCGATGTAGGAAACCTGGATCTCGCTGTGATCAATGCGCTGCGCCCCGAGCTAAATCTCAAAGGCTTTGTACACGGTCACATTGAAGGTGAAGGCGGCGTTTCCCGGGATTTCCGTTTCGCGGCCAATTTGCATCACGAGTTGGCTGGACTGGCCTCTCGTTACGAAGGTGCGGGCACGTACAGCTCGGGCTCCAAGCAACTCGATTTGCGACTCAATGCCTTGCCTCTTTCGTTCGAGCAGTTGGCCGCTGCCTATCCGGCCTTGCAAAAGCTGCGCGGTGATGCGCGCGGACCGATTACGCTGCGCGGACCCACGGACAACCTGAGCGTGGAAGCGCGCCTGGCTACGGTGGGCGGTGAAATCGATTTCAAAGGTGTGCTGCAACAGCGTGATGGTCGGCGTCGTTATTCCGGTGAAGCTCGCCTGGATGGCTATCAACTCGACCGCTTGCTGCCTGCGTTGCCGGGCACAAATCTCAGCGGCAACGTGCAGTTCGATCTCACCGCAACTTCCGTGGAAGATGCCAACGGCACCGTGGCCGCACAGTTGCGTCGGGCGCGCGTTTCCGCCGCTACGCTGAGCGATGTCACCCTGGCTACGCGTTTGCGTGACGGCGTGCTGGCGCTGGATACGCTGCGCGGCACGTCCGTGTTGGGCCAGCTCGAAGGCAGCGGCGATTTCGGTATCGCCAAAGGCCGCAACGGCACGCTCAACTTCAAGTTGCAAACCGACTCGATTGTGGTGTCCGATGACGCCGACGCCGTCAGCGGCGGACAACTCGACGGGCGCGGCTCCCTGCGCGGCGGCCTGTCCGGTTTCGATCTGGACGCCGACGCCACGGTGCTGCGCGCGTTGTTCGCGCGCGCTTCCGCACGACAACTGGCCGTTCAGGTGCGGGGCAGGGCACTGCGCACGGATTCGGGCACGCTGCGCGTCAACCTGGCCGCCGATTCCACGGATTTCTACGGTGAGCGACTCGATACCATCAGCATGCAGCTGGTCTACAGTCGGGACAATGGCAGCTTCAACTTCGCGGCCGGCAACGCCGAGCGTGGGTACCGCTTGAACGGCAACCTGCGCGCGGATTCCAACGGTGTCGAGTTGGCCGTGCGCGAAGCCGATGGCGGTCTGCGCACTTCACCCTGGTTGTTGCAAGCGCCCTTTGCCGTCCGCTTCTCTGGAACCGGATTGCAAACCGACAGCTTTGCCTTCCGTCAAAGGGAGGGCGCAGGCCAGGCCTCGGGCCGCGGCCGCTTGGCCTGGGCGCGCTCGCGTGAAGATTCTGTGGGCACTGCGCGTCAGCCCCTGGATTTCCGTCTGGCGCTGCAGCGCGTGCCGCTCAACGAATACTTGCGCCTGTTCCGCACGCGCTTGCCCACCGACGGAGCGTTCGACGCCAACGTTGTCATCAGTGGCACGGCTGGTGAGCCTGTCATCCAGGCCGACGCCGTGTTTACGGATCTGCGCTATGGTGATGCGTATTTCGATCGCGTGAACGGCGCCTTTGCTTACTCCGGTCATCGTATTGATGCACGCGTGCGCGGGCATCACGCGGGCAAGGAGCTACTGGTAGGTGAAGGACACATTCCCGTTGACCTGGGCTTCGTGCCGCTGCGTGAGCGCAAGCTGAATCAGCCGCTCGAGTTTTCCATTCGTGCGGATGGTTTGCCGGCCAGCGTGGTAACCGGGATCGTGGGCGGCTTCCAGGATGTTACGGGCACGGTTTCAGGTACGCTCGATCTGCGCGGCACAACCAGGGACCCGACCATTGCCGGCTTGCTCAACTTGCGCAACGGCGCGGCCACGCTCGAGGCCAGCGGTGTGCGCTATCGCAATGTGGAAGGCACGTTCAACGTACTGAATGACAGTGTAGTTGCCATTGATGCGAGCGCACGGGCAGGCGACGGCCGCGCTACACTCAAAGGCAACATGGTCTTTGCTCCGCTCAGCAATCCGTCCTTTGAAAACTTGATCATCGATGCCAACATGTTCGCCGCCGCGCGCCGGCGCGATGCCGAATTCACCATCACCGGCCGCCTCGGTTTGAGCGGCCGATTCCGCTCGCCCGAATTGAGCGGTGAGATTACCGTGGACCGCGGCGCACTCTATCTCGATGAATTGTATCGGCAATCCCAGGTCGTGCAGCTCGACCCGAGCAGTCCGGATTTCTTCAATGTGGTCGATACCACGCTGATCTCTGTGGGGCGCATTCTGCCCGCCACGTCCAATCCCTTCGTCCGCAACCTGGTCGTCAACAACCTGGCCATCAACGTGGGCCGCGAAACCTGGTTGCGCAGTCGTAACCTCAACGTGGAAGTGGCAGGCCGGCTTCTGGTGGCGCTGGACCGCGTGGATCCCAGCGCGGGTCGTAGCGTGCAGGACATCCGGCTGGCCGGTCAGTTGAACGCGATCCGCGGCACGTACCAGCTCGAGTACCGGCCTTTCACTGCGCGCCGATTCCAAATTCGTGAGGGCACCGTCGATTTTCCCGGCACACCCGGACTCGATCCCAACCTGGCCATTACTACCGTGTATCGCGCGCGCCCGCTGCAGGGTGAGCCGATCGACATTCTGGCCGTGGTGAGCGGATCGTTGCTTTCCCCGCGCATTCGACTGGGCAGCGAAAATGATCCGCCCATCAGCGAGTCGGACCTGGCCAGCTATCTGTTTTTCGGCGTGCCGACCAGCGCGCTTTCACAGGCGCAGTCCCGCTCCCTCGATGAGTTCAGCGGAACATTTGGTGGTGTAAAGGGCGCAGGTCTCAACTATGCCCGCATCTCGACCCTGGGTTACCTGGCGGAAGGACTGCAGAGCCTGGCCCAGGACTACAACCTGCTCGACTACATCTCATTGACATCCGCACAGGGCACCGGCCTCACCCAAAGCCAAACCGGCTTCGGTTCGCTGTTTGCCAACACGCGACTCGAGGTCGGCCGCTACATCCTGCCGCCCGATCTCTTCGTGGTCTACTCCCAGCGCCTGTCCAGCAGTTCCAACGGCATTGGCGTTCGCGTTGAATGGCGCTTCCACCCGACCTACACGCTCGATGTGTTCACCGAGGACCGTTTTGCCCGCGGCCATACGATCGGCATTGAAAACTCCGCCGATTTCCGCCGCGTCTTCGGGTTTTTTCTGTTCCGCGAGTGGTCCTACTGACCACGCGCGGAACCGGGCGCGTGCCTGCGGCACGGGCGCGGCGCTACACGCGCCGCCGCGCCGACGCGCCGAAGTCTGGACCAGGCAGGAGCTTGGCTAACGGCGCGCATAGCGCCGCGCCCCGGCGCGTAGCGCCCGGCGCCCGCGCCGCAACGCGAGGCGCGCGCCCGCGTAGCGCGCCCTCGCCCTGAGGCCTTCTGGACCCTGCGTGCGCAAACGTGGTATTCTTAACCGTACCCCTCCCAAGCGAGGAGCGAGATGGAAAGGGTCAAGGTTTTCATGCTGATGGCCGGCCTGACGGCGTTGCTGGTTGTCATCGGCAACGCGATTGGCGGCTCGAACGGC